>JADGER010000104.1 GCA_016744315.1 Sulfurovaceae bacterium | reverse complement strand
ATCAAGACCTAATGAACCAGTGCTTATTGCCTCTATAGGTTCAAAAGTTTTGTCTCCTAGACGCATTAATGTGCCTTTACCGAAAGTTTTATCTATCTGTTTAATCGCCATATCAAGGGCTTTTTGCTTATTTGCATCCATAATTGCTATTATCCTTTATCTTTGGAGTTATAATATTCTAACAGTATTATAGTCGTTTTTTAATGAACTACTCTAAAATATTTCAAAATGACATATAATATTTTATGTTATAATGTTTGCATAAACTAGTTTTGATAGGAGTAGAAATGAAACGATTAGCTTTTACAATGATTGAATTGGTAATGGCAATAGTAGTACTAGGTATATTAGCTGCTGTGGCAATTCCTAAACTGGATAATGATATTCGTGTAGGTGCAAGAGATAATATTTATTCAGCGTTACAGTATACGAGACAGTTAGCTTTGGTAGATAATAAAACAGATCCTACAGATCCTAGATGGCAACAGAGGTTATGGACAATGAGATTTTCTTCAGATAATGATGGTGGATTTTTTTATACTGTATCATCAAATGAAAATACCAATGGTGGAATATCTAAAGAAGAGTGTGCAATTGATCCTTCTAATGGTAAATATATGTTTAATGTAAATGGAGATAAGGACATAAATAATGATGAGAGTCCAAATGTATTTTTAGGCAAAAAATTTGGAGTTAATAAAGTTGATTTTGAGGGTGGATGTTCAGGAGGGCAAAGTATATCTTTTGATCATTTAGGCAGACCATTTGTAGGTGGAACTCTTGCAAGCACAGCTCCTGACCTATATAGTCAAGTTATGACTGAAGACTGTACCATTACAGTAGGTTTCGCAGATACAGATATAAAGGATCTTGTATTTAGCATTAGTAAAGAGACAGGATTTGTGCAGATAGAAGAATAATCCTGCACAAAAGTATCTATTTTTGTGTTACTGCAAAAGCAGACTCTATAGCTTTTATAAAGCCATCTCTCACTCCATTCTCTTCTAATGAAGCGTAGCCTGCTGCTGTAGTTCCTGCTGGACTCATAACACTATCTTTGATAAGTGCTGGGTGTTTAGAAGCTATAAGGGGAGCAAATCCTTTAAAGAGAGCTTCTACCAAACGCATACTATCTTCTCTTTTTAAGCCTTGTTTTACTCCTCCATCCATCATAGCTTCAGCCACAAGTGCAAGATATGCTGGTCCACTTCCTGCTATGGCAGTGGCTATATCTAACTCTTTTTCGCTTCCTAGCCACATGCTTTTGCCTATAGTCGTAAATATTTCTAGGGCTTCTTCTTTGATAATCTCATCTCCTGTAAGAGCTGTAGCAGATGCACCAAAAGATGCAGCTACATTTGGCATGGCTCTAATAGTGTATTGGCTTTGGATATGGCTATTTAATTGTGCTATCGTAGTGCCTGCTAAAATAGAATAAAGAGCCAAAGCTTTGCCGTGGAGTTTCTTGGATACAGATTCGAGTGCATAAGGTTTTACACATAAGAGAATTTTTTTATTTTCTATACTATTTTCTCCTAAGAGCGTATACGAGGCTTTAAATTTTTTAGAAATTTCTATAAGCTTTTGCTCATCTCTGGCTATAAATTCTAATTCATAATGCTTGCTTAACCCTTCTGCTAATGAGAGTGCCATAGCACCACTTCCTATAATCGTAAGTTTCATAATTTATTGTACTTCCTAATTTTTAGCAAATTATAGCAAAACATCATAAGCTTTTTACATACTTTCAGATATGATAAAGGTATTAAATAACAAGGTCACTTATATGAAAAAAACTTTTTTAGTAGCTATTGCTATGTCAGTAATGTTTGTTGGTTGTTCCAAAAAAGATGAAGTTACCCAAACTAATAAGTCAGCACTCCATTGGTATAAAAAAATTGCAACTTCCATCGGTAATGCTAATCTTGATAAAGCAGATGAGTTCTATCTCTCTTTAAAAAGTGAACATATTCGTACGCCACTACTTCCTGCGTCTATTATGATGTTGGCTCAGGCACACATGCAAGAAGAAGAGTATCTTCTGGCTAACTTCTATTTTGATGAATATAATAAAAGATTTGCTACAAGTGATGGGAGAGAATATGCTGATTATATGAAGATTAAATCGGCTTTCCTAGGAATTACGGATGTAAATAAAGATCAAAAGTTAATGATGGATACAGTATATAGTGCTAAAAAGTTTTTATTTCGTCATCCAAGTTCTGTGTATGAGCCATTGGTAAATACTATACTTGTACGACTTCATATGAGTCAATATCTTTTGAATGAAAATATTGCAGGACTTTATAATCGTATAGGAAAAGATGATGCAGCAAAGATATACCGTACTAAGAATAAAAAATCTCCATTAAACATGAAAGATATTTCATTACCAGAAAAAGGTTTATTAAGTAAGATTCTTGATTAACTTAATAATTTTATATTACAAAGGATTCCTATGCAATTAAGTGATTATGACGCATTTCCAAATATTTTACCTATTGTGGTAGAGGATAATCTCTTTCTCTATCCTTTTATGATTAGTCCTATGTTTTTGAGTAAACAAGAGGATATTGATGCAGCAAGTGATGCTATGGAAAATAATTCTCTTTTATTTGTTACTTCTAGTAAAGAAGGAAACGAAGGAGAGAGAAGTTTTGATACTATCTACAAGCATGGTGTAGTTGGGTCGATTATGCGTAAAGTACAAATGCCTGATGGTCGCGTAAAGATATTATTTCAGGGCTTAACTCGTGGAGTTATATCTGAAGCTATAGAAGATGATTATCCTAAAGCTATGATTAGTATCGTTGAAAATGATACCTATGATAAGACCAAAGTAGATGCTCTTTTGGAGATTTTACGAGATAAGATGAAGCAATTATCATCTATTAATAGTGCCTTTCCAGCAGATCTCTTACGAACTATTGATGAAAATGATCAACCACACCGTATTACTGATTTGATTTCATCTATGTTAAAACTAGAGAAAGGACAATCTTACAAACTCTATATTGAAAAAAGTATTGAAAATAGACTTTTATCCTTAATTGATATTATTATATCCAATATAGAATCAGCTAAAATAGAAGCAGAGATACGAAATAAAGTTCATAGTAAAATAGAACAAAATAATAAAGAGTATTTTCTTAAAGAGCAATTAAAACAGATACAAAAAGACTTAGGAACAGATACACAAAAAGAAGAAGAAGTAGCACTCTTTTTGGAAAAACTAGAGTCTATTAAAAGCTTTATGAAAGATGATGCCTATAGTGAGGTGAAAAAACAGCTTGATCGCTTTGCTCGCATGCATCCTGATAGTGGGGATGCTAATACTTTACAAACTTATTTAGAGTGGGTTTTTGAACTCCCTTTTGGAAAATATACAAGTAAAAAACTAAGTGTGCAAGATGTAGCGAAAGAGTTAGATAAAGATCACTATTCATTAGAAAAGCCAAAAGAGAGAATAGTTGAATTCTTTTCTGTGCGAGAGTTAGCAGAGCTTAGAGGTCTTAACAGAGGCGATGACAAAGGCGTAATACTCTGTTTTATAGGACCTCCAGGTGTAGGAAAAACTTCTTTGGCAAACTCTATAGCCACAGCACTCAAAAGACCACTTGTTCGTATGGCTTTGGGTGGATTAGAAGATGTAAATGAACTCAGAGGGCATAGAAGAACTTATGTCGGTGCAATGCCTGGTAGAGTTGTTCAAGGCTTAATTGAAGCCAAAACTATGGATCCTGTGGTTGTATTAGATGAGATAGATAAAGTAGGACGATCAGGAAGAGGCGATCCTACGGCTGCTTTGCTAGAAATACTAGATCCCGAACAAAATAATAATTATAGAGATTATTATTTGAATTTCCATTTAGACTTAAGCAGAGCTATTTTTATTGCTACAGCAAATGATATTGGTCGCATTCCTGCTCCATTGCGTGATAGAATGGAGTTTATTGGACTTAGTAGTTATACACCAAATGAAAAATATGAGATAGCTTCAAGGTATCTTATTCCTCAAGAACTCAAAAAACATGCACTTAAAAAGCGTGAATTTTCTATTAGTCCATCAGCACTCAAAAAATTAATAGAAGAGTATACACGAGAATCAGGAGTTAGAAATCTTAGACGAAAACTAGCCTCTTTAATGCGTAAGAGTGCAAAGAGATTATTAGAAGATAGAGAGCTGAATAAAGTATCTGTTACCCTAAAAAATCTTAAGGTTTTTGCAGATAAAAAAGTATTTGAAATTTCTCCTGTAGAAAATGCTCCTCAAGTAGGTGTAATAAATGGTTTAGCATGGACTTCTGTGGGTGGTGATGTTTTAACTATAGAAGCTATTCGTATTAAAGGCAAAGGAATTCTACAGCTTACAGGTAGCTTGGGTGAGGTAATGAAAGAGTCAGCTAGAATTGCTCATAGTGTTGTAAAGATATTAATAGATCAAAGAAAACTAGAAATCACTCCTAATAATATGCCTATGAGTGCTAAAGAGATTGACGAGAAGATAGCTGTAGATGCAAGTGAAGTTTATAAACGCTATGATTTACACTTGCATGTTCCTGAAGGTGCTACACCAAAAGATGGGCCTAGTGCAGGTATTGCTATGGCAAGTGTTATTGCTTCTATACTAAGTAATAAAAAGATTGATAATAAAATAGCTATGACAGGAGAACTTACACTTACAGGGAAAGTTTTACCAATTGGTGGACTTAAAGAAAAATTAATTGCTGCGTATAAATCAGGCGTAACAAAAGCACTTATTCCAGCAAAAAATTATGAAAGAGACTTAGAAGATATTCCAAGTGAGGTAAAAGATAATATTAATATTATTGGAGTTTCTAGGATAGAAGAAGTATTAAAAGAAGTATTTGTCAAATAAGGTTGGCAGATGCCAACCCTAAAAGTTATATTATTATGTCCATTGACTTATTTTCTTTTGTAAGTCATCTCCAAGTATAGGTTTACGAAGAAAATCATTTGCACCATTATCTAAGACTTCGGCTTTTCTTGTGTCATCAGTTGTTAATACAATAACTGGAACATGATTATTCATAGGCTCTGAACGGAATATTTTTAAAAATTCAACACCATTAAGAATTGGCATCATTACATCAAGAAGGATGATATTAATATCACCCTCACTCTTATATTTTTCTAATGCTTCTGAGCCATTTTCTGCTTCAACAATACCAGAAACTGTAGAATTTTTCTTTAAAAGAGTTTTAAGTAACATCCTATTAATTAAGTCGTCATCAACTACTAATACTTTTAAACCCATTATTTTTATCCTCTATGTTTTCTAATTAATGTATCTAAGCTCTCTTTTGTGACAGTAGAGTCAGGAAGAGCGATTATAGCTACTTTGTCTTCAAGTGGACTGATGTCAGCGGGTAAAATCTCATTATCTGTTAAGAGTATATCGTATTTACCGCTTAGAGTTTCACTCTCTAGTTTGCTTAGATCTGAAAGCTTTTCAAAGTCAAGTTCTAAGTTTGTAAGTATTTTTGAGATAATACGACTTCCTAAGAGACTCTTTTTTGCAAGTAATATTTTCTTTGTAGCTTTAGGCTTAATTCGTTTTTTAAGTACTCTTCTTTTTTTAGGAGCATCAGGAGCTTCTACTGCTGGAGTTATTTCTTCTTCCACAGGGGCAGGTTTAGCTACGCGTTTTTTAAGTACTCTTCGTTTCTTAGGAGCCTCAGGAGCTTCTGCTACGGGAGTTATTGCTTCTTCCACAGGAGCAGGTTTAGCTACGCGTTTTTTAAGTACTCTTCTTTTTTTAGGAGCTTTAGGTTCTTCTGGAACTTCGGTTACTTTTTCCTCTATAGGAGCAGGTTTAGCCACTTTCTTTTTAAGTACCCTTTTTCTTTTTGGGGCTACAGGAGTCTCTTTTACTGCTGCTACTACAGGTTTTTCTTTTTTAACAGGTTCTTCTCTTTTGACAGGTGTAGCAACTCGTTTATTATCTAAGTATTTGTTAAGAACATAGTGTAACTCAGAAGTTTCAAGAGGCTTTGATATATAATCGTCCATCCCCTCTTTTAAGAATCTTTCTTTATCACCTTTAAGAGCATTGGCAGTGAGAGCAACAATTGGAATGTGTGGCATCTCTTCATCTTCTTCATAATCGAGTATCTCATGTGTAGCTTCTATACCATCAAGAACAGGCATCTGAATATCCATAAAGATAAGATCATAATTACCTGTTCTTCGTTTTTCAAATGCTTCTAGTCCATTATTTGCAAGATCCACATTTAGACCAGCTTCTGTAAGTAAGTGGCGAATAAGCTTTTGGTTAATAATATTATCTTCAGCAACAAGTACATTAGCATTAAAGAAATCACCCTCTTTGGAAGAGGTTTTTTCTTTAACAACTTCAGGCTGTGTATCAGAACTTCTTAAAAGAGTTTCGCGTATTTTTCTAATACTAACAGGCTTATAAAGAATATTGTTTTGTTCCAAGCCAAGCTTTTCAAGTTTTTCTCTACTTGTAACATTAGCTATTGCAATAACATTTTTTCTATCAATATTTGCTAACATATCAATAATATTTTGTTGTGCTTTATCTATATCAATCCAGTAATTTTTACAAGTATTATTATCATTAAGTGTTTTAAGATTTCCAACAGATTCAAAGTATTCAATAGTAGGTCCAAAATACTCAAGATATTGGTTAATGTAGGTATCTAATGTACCTGCTATTTCTTGTTGATACTTTCCTATAGTAAGTGAGGTAAACCCATTAAATAAGTCTGTTTCTGATGAAGTTACCTCTTCGAGTGGTAGACTAAAGAAGAATGTAGTTCCATGGTCTTTTGCACTTGTAAGTTCGAGTTCTCCACCCATAAGCTCAACAAATTGACTAGAAAGAGTAAGTCCTAAACCTGTACCACCATATTTTCTTGTAACAGAAACATCAGCTTGAGAGAAGGCATCAAAGATTCTTGATTGTTGCTCTTTTGTCATACCAATACCATTATCTTGGACACTAAAAAGAACTCTTCCTGGTCCTCCATCATCTCCATCAATCTTTTTGATTTCTACATTAATCTCACCACCATAACTAGTGAACTTAACGGCATTACTCATAAGATTAATGATAACTTCTTTAATTTTTGTTGGATCCCCTTTTAGTTTTTTACTTACTTTTGGATCCATATAATAATTAAGGTCAATATTTTTTTCTGAAGCACCTACAGCATAAGTATCTACAGCACTATCAAATTCTGCTTCTGATTCAAAAACAATATTTTCTATTTCTACTTTATTACTTTCAACTTTAGAAAGGTCAAGAATATTATTAATAATACTTAGAAGATTCTCTGAACTTTTATCAATAATGGAAAGGAATTCTGACTGTTCATCATCAATATTTGTTGCTTTGAGAAGTTCTGTAAATCCAACAATACCATTAAGTGGTGTACGAATTTCGTGAGACATATTTGCTAGGAATAAAGATTTAGCTTCATTTGCTTGAAGAGCCATTAATTTATCATTTTTAGCTGTTTCCACAAGTTGTTCCAAGAAACGATAGGCTGTTTTAGTTCCCTCATGTGTATCAAGTTCAACATTTTCTATATCAGCAGTATCTGATGCAAAATAATCATCGCTCTCTTTCATATCATCTACGGCTTTATTTAGTACATCTTCAAGCTCTTTAATATTATGTGAAATACCTCTTGTAGTAGTTACACCTACAATAGCTAGAGTAAGGGCTAGTAACCAAATAGCTACTGATATAGAGAGTGTAATAATCTGTTTTTGTAAAAAAGTTTCAGACTTACTCCAAAGTTTATTTGAAATAATAATTTGTGCTTTTGAGAGAATAGAGATTTTTTTAGTTTGGAGTGTAAACCATTCTGTAGGATCTTCTGTATAGTCACCATTATCAATATCTGTTTGAATAGCTGATGATGTTTCTGCTAGGCTAGTAAGAACTTCTTTGTTTTTAGGGTTTTGATAAAGAGAGTTAATTTTTTGTTGCATCTCTTGATCTTGAATTTTTTTATAATTAAATCCATTTGCCTTAGTCTTAAAATTATCCCATAGAGCAATTTCTTCAAATGATAAAGATGCTTTCTTTGCCATAAAATAAGAGATAAAACCTCTCTCTAGTCCAGCATTTTCTTTCGCAATATTAATTTGATTTAAAGTAGTAATTAAAGTACCAATCTCTGAATCAAGTGCAAACTTACTAATTTGAAGGAGATTATCTACTGTTGGTTCAGCAATTATTTTTGTATAATTATTAAAGAATATATCTGTAAAATCGCTACTATTAGAGTCTACCTTTTTACGAATAGCTGTAAGCTTATTTGTATTATCCAAAAGTTTTTGATATAAACTCTGATTTGATAAGTCTAAATGTCCTGCTAATAGTGGTATATATATTGTTGGGTTAGTTTGTAAGGTACTTTGCATTTTATCTATAGCATTATCTAGTATAGTTCTTTGCTTTTGTAGTGGTCCTGAAAAACTTTGTTTATCTGAACCTAAATAAAGAGAAGTTAATCCTCTCTCTTTTCCTGTTTGGATAAGTACATCATTTAATACAACATTATTTTGGAGAACAGTTTTAAGTGCATTAGCTTTTTCAAAATTTTGATATGTTAGTATCAAAAAATAACTTGAGAGCAAGATAAGTAGAGAAATAGGAATAAACGCTACTAGTCTAAGTTTATTTTTAATGGTCATAATTTATCTCCTTTTATTTAGTGTGATTTATTTTTCATAAAGAGTTCAAATGCTAAGAATTGACCCCAATATTTTCTTAAAAGTGGTTCAAATCGTGAAGGTGTTTCACAAAACTGAACCTCTTCGAGTGTATCGGCTAGAGGTTTTATTCTTAGATTACTTGAGACTCCTTTTAGTTTATGACCAGTTTTTTGAATAGCATCAATATCACCAGTTCGACAAGCATCAATAAAGGCTTGTTGTTCTTCATGTGCTTGATCAATAAAGTCATTAACGAACTCTTCAATTAAATCTACAGGAAGGCTAAGGTCATCAGCTGCAGCTTCAAGTTGGAAGTCAAAGTGAATAGGTTTGATACTAGCATAATCAATTGGATCACAAAGAGCATTTTCTGATGTGGCTACTTCCTCTTCTTCTTCGAATTCTTCGTCTTCTTCTTC
>JADGER010000252.1 GCA_016744315.1 Sulfurovaceae bacterium | reverse complement strand
TGCTTCTACAGATGCTTTAGAAAATTATGTTCATCGGGTTCTTAAATCTTATGGTGTTGATAAAACTTATGAAATTAATTTTAGGTAGGTACTTATATGGACAATTTAAGAATAATCGCTTCAAAGAATAATTGGATTGACAGTCGAAGCGTAGAGACATTAGAAAAAATTACAAAATTTAGAGGAGTTCAGAGAGTCGTGGGGCTTCCTGACCTGAGTGTGGGGTTTGTACCCAATGGTGTGGCTATATTGGCAGAAGATAGAATTTATCCTCATCTTATTGGTGGAGATATAGGCTGTGGGATGAGTCTCTTTGAAGTGGGTATAAAACGCAAGAAAATAAAAGCAGAAAGATTTGTAAAGTATCTCTCTAGGCTAGAATCACTTGATGATGTAGAACTAGAGAATGAACGATTGGGATATCATTTAGGGAGCATAGGCAAAGGGAATCATTTTGCAGAGTTGCATTTGGTAAATGAGGTCAAAGATGCAGAAATTTTTGAAGCTTTGGGGATGAATGAAGAATCTCTTTATGTTTTGATACATAGTGGCTCTCGTGCTTTTGGTCAAATAGTCTTTGACTCTGTGGCAGGGAATTATAATCCAAATGAAGGGATAGATGCCAACAGTGCAAAGGGCAAAGAGTATCTGCAAAAACATAACTTAGCAATACAATACGCCAAACAGAGTCGTGTAGAGATAGCCCAAAGAATGATAAAAGCCATCAAAATAAATAGTGAGATTAAAGAGGTCAGCGACACAGCACATAATAGTATCCTCAAACATGATAAGCTATGGCTTCACCGCAAAGGAGCTACACCTACAGACTCTGGAGCAATTATCATAGCAGGGAGTAGAGGCAGTCTGAGCTATCTAGTGATGCCTACAAATAATACCGCATATTCCAACTACTCACTAGCTCACGGTGCAGGGAGAAAATGGGAGCGAAGTAGTGCAGAAGCCAAACTACGCAATAGATACAGCAAAGCAAATTTGGCACGCACGCCTATAGGCTCTCGTGTCATCTGCTCTGATAGCAAACTACTTTATGAGGAAGCTCCACAAGTTTATAAAAACATAGATGTAGTAATAGATGATTTGGTAGAGGCTGGACTAGCTACTATCATCGCTTCATTTCGTCCCATTCTTACCTACAAGGATGCGTAATGTTACTACATATCAGTAGTGGGAATGGCGTAAATGAAGTCTGTAGGGCATTATGGCATTTTCTACAATGGATACAGGAGCAGTTTGCGTTTGAAGTGATAGAGTTAGACGAGGGGAGTTGTAGCAAATGCTACCGCTCTATACTGCTACAAAGTCATGATAGCAGACTTTTCACTCTAGCTGGGACACTGCTATGGAAGTCTCCAAGCCCTTTTCGCCCAAAACACAAACGAAAGAACTGGTACTTCTCTATGAAATGTTATGATGAGAAGAGTAATCATGACATAGATGAAACACAAATCATCTACCAAACAATGAAAAGCCCAAAAAAAGGTGGGCAACATGTCAACACTACTAGTTCTGGAGTCAGAGCTATCTATCCAGTATTAGATATAGAAGCCATCAGTTACGAAGAAAGAAGCCAACACCAAAACAAAAAGATAGCCAGAAGAAGACTCCTCTACAAAGCACAACTATTAGAGCAAACAAATATCTCCAATGATACACAAAAACGCTGGAGAGATGGGAAAAAAGTGACTAGAGGAGATGCCGTAAAAATATTTTATGGAGATAAATTTGTGGAGGAAGTATCAAAGTTATAGAGTGGTATTTTACAGATAGCTTTTAAGTCACTTCAAGCTATCATATTAAATCTGATTTAAGAAGGAAAGATTTTGATTAAAAGATTTAGTGATCACGCTGCCAATGAGAGAACATATTTAGCGTGGATTCGTACATCTATTGCAATAATGGCATTTGGATTTTTGATTGAAAAATTTGAAATATATATAGTATATATTGGTAAATCTCTTGATGACCCAAAGCATTTCCAATCCTCTTTATCAGCAGAAATTGTTGGACTTGGTCTTTTCTTGGTTGGTATAGCCATCATTTTATTAGCAACTGCACGGTTTTTTATGCATAAAGAAGCAATAGATTCTGAAGAAACTATCCCCTATAGTATCAAAAAAACAAATATTATTTTGTCTACATTAGTTATCCTAATGGCAATATTCCTATTTTTTTATATGGGAAGTCAAATTTTACAGC
>JADGER010000103.1 GCA_016744315.1 Sulfurovaceae bacterium | reverse complement strand
TTTATAAAGTATTTTTCACCCTCTTTTTGAAGCAATGAGAGTTTAAACTCTTTGTTGATAGAAGCTATCAATTTATCTACTATATCGTCTGCACTATAAGCTACTTCTCCAAAAATATTCTTTTCTAAATCTATCTCTGAACCAACTTTTTTAATATATTCATCTCTATCAAATTGAAAAAATAGCACAGGTTTTTTAAGATAATAAAAATCTGAACAGATACTAGAATAATCTGTGAGCATCATTTTTGCACTCATAATAGACTCAGAAATTCTAGCACTTGGCTTGAGTATAGTTATCATTGTATTCTCATACGCTTCAAACTCAGGCAAAAATCTATGAAACATATGATGCAAATAAAAATGAATATGAATATTATGTGTTTTTAGATAAGTATTCAAAAGAGGATTCGCAAGGAGTTCTGTATACTGCTCAAAAAATTCTGTACCTTGAAGAGTTTTATTATGAGATAACCAACCTCTCCAAGTTGGAGCTATAAGAATCATCTTTTCTTGACTCTCAATAGCTTTAAGTCTATCATGTCTAGCACTTCCTAATATCTCAATATTAGAAGATTTAATCCCATAGCCTGCCATAGCTTTTTTTTCTAACAAAGTAGACGCAATACCAAGATTATAGCTTCTAAAAATACTCTCTTTAATATTCTGAATAAGCCCTTGTTTTTGGGGCATTTTTTTAAAAGCTATCGTGCCATGACTCAAATAAACTTTAAGTTTTTTATTATAAATTCTTCGTATACAAGGAAGCACAAATGCAAAAGGAGCAATATCCAAATTGAGTGTATCAGAAAATAAAACAACACGAGAGTTATAAAAATAAAAATAACTTTTGATACTCCCTTTGATAAGCTTTTTACCTTCTATCTGATTTGATACCAAAGCATCTTTATTCATAATCCAATAAATATCTATATGAGAGTGATTTTCTAGCATATACTCATAAAAAACTTTAGAGTTATCTGTATAAAGGCTTCCATTATGTCCACCAATAAGCCATATATTCTCTCTATTTTTAGTAAAAAAAGATATAAATAGTGCAATGTATGCGTTCATAATATATTGTATATTTCTAATGCTATTCAATATTAGCCCTAATAATCTCTACTAATTTCTTCGCTGATTTCTCCCAACTAAATTTATTAAATATAATATCATCTATTGTGGGAGGTTTTTCTAATATCTTTTTCATTCCATCAGATATAGCTCTAACATCATAAGGATCAACATAATAAGCACTCTCTTCAAATAATTCTCTAAATACTGCTATATCACTCAATAATGTTGGTGTACCTAGTTTCAAAGCTTCGAGTGGAGGCATACCAAATCCTTCATAAATAGATAAAAATATAAATGCTTGTGTATTTTGAAGCAGAGTTATCTTCTCTTCATCTGAAATATAACCTATAAATATAACTTCATTTTCTAAAGCATTACTCTTGATATATTCCATAACATCATCGTATAACCAGCCTTTTTTCCCTGCAAAAACAAGTTTGATGGGGTCATCTGTTTGTAGTTTAAACTCTTTAAATGCTTTGACTAATTGAAGTGGATTTTTGCGTGGTTCAAGAGTACCTAAAAAAAGAAAATACCTATTAGCAATCATATATTTCTCTTGTATATATTCTAGTGAAACTCTGTTTTCTTGACATAAATCTACATTTGCATAAATATAATCTAAAGGCTTATGATTTTGCTTTATAGATACTAAATAGGGTTCTATATCCTTTTGTGATGACTCTGAGATTGTCACTAAAATATCACTTTTATCTATACTCAAAGGTAATCTCTCTCTCCACCTTTTAGTATATTTTGGAGTTTGAATATTATCAAATAAGACAAGTCCTATATCATAAATAATATTTACAATTTTAGTTTTTTTGGGTTTAAAAAGTGGTAAAAACATAAACTGATTTTCTATATAAATATCATATCCACCAAATGTAAGTTTAAAGGGGAGATAGATTTTATGATAGAGTATCCGCTCCACAAATCTATATGCTCTATATCTACTAAGAGGCATACACCAACTCTTCTCAACTTCTACACCATCTATAGCCTCTAACTCTTGATAGAGGTTTTTAACAAAAAGAGGAATACCTGTTTTATTATCTCTACATGCAGGGCTATAATCAAAGAGTATTTTGAGTTTAGTCATTATACATTGAGGTAAGTGTGTCTACTAAAGAAAGTTTTGGAAGTGTGCCAATAATAGATTCTAGTTTATCTGTGCAACCAGCTAAAGAGGCTATATCATTAGGACGCACGAAGGCTGGATTTACTTCTACTTTAATACTATAGCCTGCTATGGTATTCATCTGCTCTATAACATCCAAAAGCTTTATAGGCTGATTTGAAGAGAGATTCACTACAAGTGATGACTCTTTTGAAATCATTAATTTATAATAACTTTGCATAATAAACTCTATACTATTAAATTCTCTTGCCACATGTAAGTTTCCAAGTTCTATAGTTTTGGATGCTTCTTTATAATGTTTTACTATCTTAGGAATCAAAAAGTGATCTGCTTGTCCTAAACCTGTGTAATTAAATGGACGCACAATAATAATGGGTAATTTATCAAAATAGTTAGTAGAAATATGCTCCATAGCTAATTTGCTACAGCCATAATGATTGACTGGTTGTGGGATCATAGATTCATCTAATACCTCTTTACCTTGATTACCATATACAGTAGCAGAACTTGCAAGAATCACTTTTTTTGGCTCTATATTATGCGTAATAAGTGACTCTAAAAGATTTTGTGTCCCTATAACATTCACATCATAAATCAAAGATGCATTGCTCTCACCTACAAAAGAAATTGCTGCAATATGAATAACAAAATCAGGTCTAATATGCTCTAATACTTTATCTATCTGTGCTAATTGTGTAATATCACACTGATAGTGATTAGAATTAGTAGGCGTATCTATAACTGTACCATATACATCATACCCTAGAGCTATAAAAAACTGCTCTAAGTGTATACCTGTAAATCCATTAATGCCTGTAATTAGGACTTTAGAACGAAAAACCGATTTCATTTCTTCTTAAATCCTCTTTTACCATCATAGCACATAACTCTTCTAGGGTACAACTAGGTTCCCATCCTAAAATATCTTTTGCTTTTTGAGGATTTCCTATAAGCAATTCCACTTCTGCTGGTCTATAAAACTTTGGATTGACTCTAACTACAATCTCTCCTGAAGCCTTATCTCTAGCCACCTCATCTTCACCCTCTCCACTAAACTCTACTTCTATTCCAGCACCTTTAAATGCCATAGTTACAAAATCTCTTACTGTCTCAGTACGATTTGTAGCCAAAACAAAAGTATCAGGCTCTTTGGCTTGAAGCATAAGATACATACCTTCTATATAATCTTTGGCATAACCCCAATCTCTTTTAGCATCCATATTTCCAAGTTCTATACAATCAAGTTTTCCCAACTTAATTTTGGCTACACTATCTGTAATTTTTCGTGTAACAAACTCTCGTCCTCGTAATGGAGATTCGTGGTTAAAGAGTATACCACTTGACGCAAACATATCATACGATTCTCTATAATTAATTACCATCCAATGAGCATAAAGCTTTGCTACCCCATAAGGACTTCGTGGATAAAAGGGTGTAGATTCTTTTTGTGGAATCTCTTGAACTTCACCAAACATCTCAGAAGTACTTGCTTGATAAAATCTAATACTTGGGTCTATTATACGAATGGCTTCCAAAAGGTGTACACATCCAAGCCCTGTAATATGAGCTGTAGCTATAGGCTGTTCAAATGATACACCTACAAAGCTCTGTGCAGCTAAGTTATATATCTCTTGGGGTTTAATTTCTGAAACCATTCTAATAGAGTTTGCTTGGTCTGTAAGGTCATATTCTACAAGATGAAGATTAGGATTATTTTCAATACCAAGCTCTTCTATTCTCCAAAAATTTACAGAGGAAGTTCGGCGATAAGTACCATACACTTCATACCCTTTTCCCAATAAAAACTCTGCCAAATAGGCTCCATCTTGCCCTGTAATTCCTGTAATAATAGCTCTTTTCATTAGCTTAATATTCCTTATGTTAGTATATAGTTTACTTTTTTTTGCTATAATAATGAAATTATACACTAAAAATTCTTTCAAAGGATAATTGCATTGGCAACAAATCACCCTAACAACAAGCAGAATAAATCAGATCTGCAAAAAGCCCTCAAAGATATAAAAGGTATCTTTGTCTCTATTGGAATTTATAGCTTTTTTCTAAATCTTCTTATGCTTGCTCCACCATTTTATATGCTAGTAGTATATGATATTGTTATTCCCTCTAATAATATTGATACGCTTTTACTTGTTACGCTTATTACCGTCTCATTTTTTATAGGAATGTGGATATTAGACTATGTCAGAGCTAAACTTCTTATTTATGCGTCTAATAAACTAGATCTTATTCTTAATAAACGCATCTTTGATGCCACTTTTGATTTGGCAGCAAAATACCCAAACAAAGCAAATATCCAACCAGTACGAGACTTTAGTACTATCAAAAACTTTTTGGGTGGAAATGCTGTTGTTTCATTTTTTGATTTTCCTTGGTTTCCACTTTATATAGCAATTATGTTTGCCTTTAGCCCTGTATTTGGACTCTATGGATTGGGGGCTACAGTTATTATTATTTTACTTACTTTCCTCAATGAAAAAGCCACCAAAGAGGGGCTTGAATCTTCTAATGAAGAATATCGTAAAGCTATAGGATTTTTTGATAATAATATCCGCAATGTAGAAGTAGTTAAAGCTATGGGGATGAAAGAGAATCTTCACCGTATTTGGATGGATAAATATAACCGCTATATTATGACACATACAAAAGCAAGTCAAACTGCCTCTTTTTATTCTAATGCCTCAAAATCATTTAGAATGCTTGCATCCTCTATGATGTATGGTGTGGGTGCGATACTTGTTATTTCTGGTATGATATCTCCTGGTATGCTTATAGCAGGACCTGTACTTTTGGGTCGTGCCTTACAGCCTATTTCACAAGTTATTGGCTCTTGGAAGAGCTTTACAAATGCCAAAATAGCCTATAATAAACTAAATGAACTCTTAGTAGAATTTCCCCAAGAAGAGGAAAAACTATCACTTCCTGATCCACAAGGTATTATACGATTTGAGAGCGTTGTTACTATTCCACCTTTAGGTGAAAAAGCTGTACTTAAAGGTATCTCTTTACAGATTAATTCTGGTGAGATGGTGGGTATTATTGGTCCAAGTGCTGCTGGTAAATCTTCTTTTGTCAAGACTGCTGTTGGGGTTTGGACTCCAAGCAGTGGACATATCCGTATTGATGGAGCAGATATAGCACAATATAATTCTGTAGCCCTAGGACAACATATGGGATATTTACCTCAGGATATAGAACTATTTGAGGGAACAATATCTGAAAATATTTCTAGGTTTAATGAAGATGCAACAGATGAAGCTATTATCAATGCAGCTAAATTATCTGGCACACATGAACTTATTCTCAACTTGCCACACGGCTATGGTACACGGGTAGGCGTAGGTGGAATGTCTCTTTCTGGTGGTCAAAAACAAAGAATTGGACTCGCAAGAGCCATCTATGGTAACCCAAAAATAGTAATCCTTGATGAACCAAATTCTAACCTAGATGATGCAGGAGAGTATGCTCTTATGATGGCCCTAAGAGTACTCAAAGACAAAGGGGTCACAGTACTTTTTGTTACACACAAAAATAATCTTTTAGGATTAGCAGATAAACTAGTACTTATGAAAGATGGTTTAGTTATTCAATATGACCAGAGTCAAAAAGTAATAGAATCTCTAAATTCTAGCAATCAAACAGCTACAAAACAACTCCCACCAAAAGGTTAAAAAGAATGGATAAAACGATCGAAGAACACCACGAAGCACTTGATGCAACACAAAAGCTATCTCACACACAAGGATTTATTACTATCGCTTTAATATTTGGTCTTTTTGGAATATGGAGTGTATTTGCTCAGATAGAAACAACCATCACAGCTTCAGGTAAGATTATTACACAAAGCTATAATAAATCCGTCAAAAGTACCCGTGGTGGCGTAGTAAAAGAGATTTTTATCAAAGAGGGTGACCTTGTCAAAAAAGATCAACCACTCTTAAGACTAGAGAGTATTAACGAAAGAGCCAAGCTCTCTTCTACGATTAGAAAGTATGATTCTAATCTTATCTCTATATGTCGATTGGATGCAGAATCAAAACTTAGTAAAACTCTTTCTTGTGAAACACTCAAAGAGAATCTTTTTGATACAAAACAATTTGACCTATTAATAAGTGAAGCACAAATGCTCTTTGGTTCTAATATCCAAAGTATACAGGCAAAAGTAAGTCTATTAGAAAGCCAAAACAAAATCTCTGTATCTCAAAATTTTGGCTTAGCCAATCAAATTGTATCTAATCAAAAACTTCTTAATTCTTATAAAAAAGAGTTGAAGAAATGGGAAAAACTTCTTAAACAAGATGCTGTAGATGAATTAAAAGCTGTTGACACCCAAAGAAAGATTATTCAGACTATACTGCAATTAGATTCTATTAAATCTAGGATAGAAGAAAATAATGCCACTATTGAATCTCGGAAACAAGAGATGGTCTTGGCTAAAGAGCAGTTCAAAAATACAGCACTTACCAAAAAGAACGACCTATTTTTAGATAATAAATTAAGTTATGAGAGCATACTTGCCTTACAAGATACCGTAGAAAGCCTTACTATTAAGTCTCCTAGTGATGGCTTGGTGACAGATATGAAAATTCGTGCCACAGGAGAGGTAGTAACTCCCCAAAAACAAATTATCTCTATTGTACCCAATACAAAAGATTTTATACTAGAAGCATTTGTGATTCCTACTGATATAGAAAAAATCTATAAAGGACAAACTACAGAGATCTCTTTTCCTGCATTTGTTGATCCCTCTGCTTTACCTATTACTGGTGAAATTAATTATATATCAGCAGATATTATGACTCCAGAAAATTCTCAAGAGAGCTTTTATACTGTGAGAATAGCATTTACTAAAGAAGGCTTAGAAGCTATAGAAAAAAATAAATTTAAAATAGTCCCAGGGATGCCAGCTGCTGCATTTGTACATACAGGTAAAAAAACACTTATAGCCTATCTTATGAATCCAGTTATTCAAATGTTTAAAGGAATTTTCCATGCAAACTAAGATCATACTCTCATTACTTCTTATTAGTTCTTTATCTTATACAAAAGACCTGAGTGAGTTATGCCAAAAAGGAATCACTCACAATCCAAAAATAAAAAGCTTTGAGCATAAAAGTCGTGCAAGTCATAGCTTTTATGATCAAAATGAAGACCAATATAAACCCTCACTTACACTCAGTGGGCAGATAGGACAACAAGAATATACTTATGATAATTCTTTGGGTGGAACACAATACTCAGGAGAGACTCATAGCTATAGGGCTACACTTAAACAGGTAATATATAATTCATCTCTAGGCTATGGACTAGAAGATGCCAAACATAAAATCACACTAGCCTCTTTGCAAGAAGAAGATGAAAAATCCAAACTTATAACACAAATCTTACAAAGTTCATTTGAGCTAATAAAACTCAAACAGACTATGGATTTATATTATCAAAAAGAGCAGATTTTAAATAAAGCCTATCAAAATATCCAAAAGAGTCATGCTTTACAACTAGCCTCTAAAGTAGATACTTTTCAAGCCTCAGCAAGACTACAACAAAGCCGTAGTGATTTGGCAAAAGTAAAACAGATATATAACCAAACACTCTTTAACCTTAGACTTCTAACCAAATATGAAGAGGTAGAGCAGTATACAAATAAACTTCAGTTTAATACTAACTCTATTGCCAAAGAGTATCGTTCTTTGAATCTCTCAGCAATTAAATCACAATATCATAACTCTACAAGAGTCAAACTAGATAAACAACTAGCAATCATAGCCAAAGCACAAATTGGTCTGCGACAGAGTAGAAGAGATCCTTCTTTGAGTATAGTACTTAGTGGTGGTGACGCAGGGGGTACACTTGATAGTGTTACAAGACAAAATGAAACCTCTGCTATGCTTACTATGGATTTTCCACTCTATCAAGGTGGCGCAGTAGAAGATAGCAAACAAGAGGCAAAACATCTCTATTTAGCTGCTATGAGTGAGGCAGAAAATACAGAAATGACTGTAAAAATATCACTGCAAAAAGCCTTACAAGATATAGCCTCAGGACTAGAGAGTGCCAAAGCAGACAAGATAGCTATAGAAGCTTCTCGAAACTACCTACAAGCTACTATGCAAAGTTATGAAGCAGGTGTAGGAAGTCTGACTGATGCCTATTTGGCTGAAGCAGAATACCATGATAGTCAAGTACGACTTATTAATACAAATACAGCTATATTTATCTCTCTAGCAGAGGTCTATTACTATACAGGTAAATCTAGCATTAAACATATAAAAACAATGCAAAAAAAGCATATAAACTAATAAACAAAAGGAAAAAAATGTACAAAAATGTAAAAACACTCAACCATTCAGAACATAGTTTCTATCGCTATAGTGTACCCGATAATCTCTATTTTGCAAAAAATCTTACTCTTATCCCTATCACATTTAGCGAGATAAAACTACTCTGTTGTGAATTTCCCATAGTAGTAGTACAAAATGATAGTGGATTTATGTTGACTATTCTCACAGGAGAAAAAAGCAATCAAGCCCTAGATGAAAATGGTAAATGGAAAAGTAAATATCTTCCTGCATTTTTGCGAAAGTATCCATTTATTCTTACACAATCTTCCCAAAAAGATACATTAAGTCTAGGCTTTGATATGGAGAGTGGTTGCTTTAGCTCACCAGAAGGTGAAGCACTATTTAATGGCGATGGCACACCCACTAGCATAGTCACAGAAAGTATGAGCCTCTTGGAAAATATAGCAAAAGAGATGAATATTACAGGCGGTATATTAGAAAAACTCAATGAGTATGAGGTATTAGAAGCAAGTAGTTATACTGTTACAAAAGAGAATGAAGAGCCTCGCCAAGTTGGAGGATTTTTTATTATAAATAGAGAAAAAATAAGTAAATTAGACGATGAAAAATTACTTACCATAAGCAAAAATGG
>JADGER010000102.1 GCA_016744315.1 Sulfurovaceae bacterium | reverse complement strand
AATCAACTCATCATCGCTAAGTTCCTCTTTGTGGTATAGTTCATGATAATAGATATTAGGTTTTACCATCATTTCATAATTAGCAGATTTACAAGTTTTGATAAGCCATTCTCTGTCATCTTGCTCCAACTCTTTAGGATGCTTATACCATAACTTCAAAAAATAATCATTTTCCAATGGGTCTTTATAGAGATTTAATTGCTCTATAAGTGGAGGAGTAAGATTAAAACTAGCCTTGAATGATGGAAACTTTGAAAGTATCCAAGGCATATCATAATAGTCTTTGATGGCATGTAAAAATACCCAAGGCATACGCATTATTCCGTCTTTGTCACGATAATCAGGTTGGTGCATATGCCACAAAAAACTAAGTTCTAAATTTAAATTCAATTTCTATCCTTTTAAGATGTTGCTAAAAAGCAATCATAGCACTACTAAGCTGTATGAACAATGAAAGTTATAAGAGTTATACTATCTATTCATCACCTGACCCTAATAAAAAAATTATTTATTTCAAAAAAAACTCAAAACAATACTAATATTTTTGCTTATATCCACAAAATTCACTTTGAATTTATACTTTTTTGTTAGAATCTTTCTAATATAAGGAAAAAAAATGAAAAAATTACTTTTAATAATACCTATGGTATTGATAAATATCTCTTATGCTAGTGATAATGGAAAAAAACTTTTTGAGCTTAAATGTGCTTCTTGCCATGTAGATATGCGACCAGCTGATAAATCATCCCTTATAGCACCTCCTGCTATGGGAATCACAAGACATGTAAAGATGCAATATCCCAAAAAAGAGGATGCTATAAAGTTTATGGTTGATTATATACAAAATCCTAGTCAAGAGAAAGCTTTATGTAGGGCTGAATCTATCAAGAGATTTGGTCTTATGCCTTCACAAAAAGGTCTTGGAACAGTTGAAGAATTTACACAAATAGCGAACTATCTTTATGATAATTTTGGAAATAGAGGGCAGGGGAATGGACAAGGTTATAGACAACAAAATAGAAACTAAAGTCCTTCATAATGCAACGAAAAATACTATTATTAGAAGATGATTTACAATTAAGTGATACTATTAAACAATTTTTAGAGCATCATGAATATGAAGTTCTTATAGCCTATAATGGATATAGAGCCAAAGATTTAATTTATGAAAAGCATATAGATCTTATGTTATTAGATATTAAAGTACCCTATCAAAATGGATTTGATCTTTTGGACGATGTACGAAAAAGTGGTAATATGACAGCAGCTATTTTTATTACTTCCTTGCATAGTGTCGAAGATGTAACCAAAGGTTTTAGTGTAGGCTGTGATGATTATATTCGTAAACCTTTTGCACTCAAAGAGCTTTTGGTGCGTATTGAATCACTTCTCAAAAAACAATTTGGTATTCGTGAAAATAAAATTGTACTTTGGGATGGCTTAGTTTATTATCCAAAAGAGTTTCAGCTTATGAAAAATAATCAAAATATACACCTTAAGACCAAGGAGATAAAACTTCTCAACATATTTATAGAAAATCCTAATCAGCTTTTAGAGTATCAAAAAATATTTGATGCTTTATGGGATTATGGAGAAGAGCCTAATAGTGCTTCTTTGCGTACTTATATCAAAACTATTCGTAATATTATAGGTAAAAAGTATATTCAAACAGTCAAAAATATAGGATATAGATTTGTACCCTAGTGAAAAACGAAGTCTTTATCGTTTTTTGATTATCTATCTACTCTCTACATTTATACTTTTTGCTTTGGGTGCTTATATATTTTATACTTATGAAAAACACCATATTTTTGATCAACAAAAACAGCTACTTAATACCCAAGGTCTCAAACTAAGACACCAACTTATGATTCTACACAAAAAACTAGATACCCAACTTCCTTTTGTTGTTAATAAACCATACCAAAGTGTACTGTTTGACATAGATAAAAAAGTTATATTTGCGACTTATGATGAAATACAAGAGCCAAATATTAGCAAGCAATATTATATTCAAGATACTTATTTAGTACATATAGCAGTAATGGATCCTTATTATTTGGGTGTAGCATATTTGCTAGTACGAACACTTATAAATCAAGAAAAGATAAATGACATTAGATTAAAAATACTACTTTTTATGTTTGTTGCTGGTTGGTTTTTTTTGATTATTGGATATTTTTTGGGTAAAATATTTATCTCTCCTATGCGAAAATCTATAGAAATGATGAATCATTTTATACAAGATACTACTCATGAACTCAATACACCTATTAGTACTATTTTGACAAACCTAGAACTTATAGAGACTTTGTATAAGTGTCCTGCCAAAAAAGAGATGAAACGAATAGAAATAGCATCCAAAACATTAAGTCGTATTTATGATGATTTAACCTATCTTAGACTAAATTATAATTCTAATAAAGAGATAATAGCCCTAGATATGTTACTATTAATTCAAGAGCGATTATTATATTTTTCTGCTTCTATTGAGTCCAAAGGTATAGAACTAGAGCAAAGTTTAGAGGAGGGGGTTATTGTCGAGATAGATAGAGATGATGCTATTAGACTTATAGATAATCTCCTATCAAATGCAATTAAATACAATCAAATAGGTGGTAATTTAAGCGTAAAAATGTGGCATAATGGAGTAAGCATTAAAGATAGTGGGATTGGGATAGACCCCAAAAGATTAAAATCTATATTTGAACGCTTTCAACGAGCTAACAAAAGTGAAGGTGGGTTTGGAATAGGCTTATATATTGTTGATCAAATAGTACAAAGTTATAGTTTTGTACTTGATATTAAATCAAAACTTCAAGAAGGGACAACGGTGATTATTAGATGGTAAAATATATAAGTTTATTTATTCTATTCACAACACTACTTTTATCAAAACAACCTATAAATAAACCCTTGCAAAAAGATTGTTTAGCCTGTCATATTAAGTACTCTATTCCCTCAGAAATGATTTATCGACGCTATTTAATGAAGTATTCTTCTAAAGATAGAATCAGACAAAAAATATTTGAGTATATCAAAAATCCAAATCAAGAAAAGTCTATAATGCCTAAACCATTTTTCTTGAAATTTAAAATGAAAGAGAGTTCTCTCTTGAATGATATAAGAATAAAAGAACAAATTGACTCTTTTATTCTTTATTATGATGTGAAAGAGAGGTTTTTTGTACCGACCTCATCTCTCGCTCAATAATGCTTAGTTTTCTAAGTTTTTGTAGAGTATTACTTTTCCTAATTCAACACCTGGTTGGTCATAAGTATTTACTTCAAATAATGCACCTACCAAAGATGTAAGAATTTCATAATAAATAACCAATGCACCTATATTTTCTGGAGTCACTTTATCCAAAGTAATAGCGTCAGCATCAATATCTGATTCTACAACACTTTGCAAAGTTGCTTCTGCTTGGGCATTAATAAGAGTATTAAAGCTTTTATTATTAATAAAGTTGGTTTTTTCTATTCCTTTGAGTGTTATATCAGGAATTACTAACTCTTTTTGAAAATCTTCTATAGTGATAAATGTTACATTTTTATCTCTAGGACCTTCTATAATAAGTTGCAAGAATGAATGTTGGTCAACAGCCCCTGTTAATCCAATAGGTGTTAAACCTACATTATTTTTATTTTTATCTATTTTTCCTAGTGACTCACCCCATAACTGAACATACCATTTAGTCAAATCCTCTAATCTATCTGCATAAGAGAAAAGTACATTTATACTTTGACTAGAAGCATTGTCATAAAGATATACTGCTTTTTGAAGAAGATGATTTTCTTTTCCATCAAAAAAGTTTTCTACAAATTCTTCTGCACCCAAAAGTAATTTTTCCATATCATATCCAGCAACAGCCAAAGGTATAACACCTACAGCAGTAAGAACAGAAAATCTTCCACCTACATTATCAGGAATAGTAAACTCTTGGAGTTTATGATGTTGTGCAAAATCAGATAATACAGAACCTTTATCAGTAATAGCAAAAACCCTTTTTTTATCAGCTCCATCTAAATCAAGGTCAAGATGAGCAATAAGTGTTTTAAAGATAGAAGTAGCTTCAATAGTAGACCCTGATTTAGAAATCATAAAAAAGCATGCTTCTTCTTTCCGTATCTTACTTAATGTCTCTAAGATAGTAATAGGATCGGAGTTTTCCATAAAAAGCATCTCTTTAGCATCTGCCGTATAAGGATTAAGTATAGACTCAATAGCTTTAATACCCAAAGACGATCCACCAATACCAATGATTACTACTTGCGTAATACCTTCTAAATTAATATCTTTAACTTTTGCTAATTCTAGTTGTGAATCTTTTGGAAGATTATAATATCCTACCTTTTTACTATCTCTCTCTTCTTTGATTGTGGCCAAGGCATTATCCATTATTGACTGCGAACTCTGCGTAGATTTATAGTGTGAGGTAAACTTTAACATGTTATTTTCCTTTTATTATTAGGGGTATATTTTATACTAAAAGAACTTACTTTCTGCTATGATAATATACTTATATTCAAAGGAGATAAAATGAAAAAAATAATTTTGATACTAATGTTTTTGACTATGGTATTACAAGCAACTGTACCAACAACACAAAATGTAACCAAACTTTACATAGCTACATTTGAAAGAGCCCCTGATAGTGCAGGGCTTGAGTATTGGGTGAGTAATTCGGGCTTGTCACTTGAAGGTATTGCAGAGAGTTTTTTTGATCAAGATGAAACCAAGGCTACTTATCCAGAAAGTGCAACAAATGATGATTTTATTAATGCAATTTATAATAACCTTTTTAACCGTACACCTGATAGTGATGGATTTAATTATTGGTTAACTGAGATAAGTGGAGGAAATATAAAAAAGTCTGTTTTTATATTAGCTGTAGTAACAGGAGCATTGGGTGACGATGAGACTATACTCAAAAATAAAACAACTATAGGATTGATTTTCGCAACTCAAGGAAACTCTAGCGTAGATGATGCCAAAAATATAATGAAAGATATTAATGCAGATCCTACAAGTGTAAGTGATACATTGCAAAATTATAACCTTACAGAGGGTTCTACCCAAGAAGAGCTAACAATAGCCACAGGGAATGCACTTACTGTATCCAAAACAGTTAATGCCAAATGGGATGGAGGATTTTGTGATAATATTATTATAACTAATCCAACAGATGTGGATTTATTATGGGATATAGAGATAATTGTAGATGGAGATATTTATACTCTATGGAATGCAAACTATACATATAATAGCACAAGCAAAATACTTACTGCCAGTGGGGTAGATTGGAACAAGATTGCCAAAGCGCATAACAAATCAGAGTTTGGCTACTGTGCAACAACTACAGGAACTACAAATAATAATGATTCTAATCAAGAAGATGACACTTTACCAACTGTAGGAAAAAGTGATTTTACTATTGCTGACTATACACAAGTACTTGGTCTTTCATTACAATTTTATGAAGCACAACACTCTTCAGGAGCATTTCCTGTAGTTAGTTGGAGACAACCAGCAGGTTTAACTGATGGTAGTGATGTAGGAAGAGATCTCTCAGGAGGATGGTTTGATGCAGGGGATGGGGTTAAATTTAATATGCCTATGGCATATAGTGCAACTATGCTTAATTGGGGTATGATTGCCTTTGATGATGCTTATTTGGGGCAGGGTGGTTATGGAAAAGAACAGGTGCGATACGCATTAGATTATCTTATCCAAACCTATAATCAAGGAGCAGACCTCAGCAATCCTAGTGATGATATAATCTACTATCAAGTAGGAAATGTTACAGCTGATCATAACTTTTGGGGACCACCTGAAGATATGACTATGAGTAGACCTACTTATAGCTGTGATAGTAGCCGTAAATGTAGTGAAGTAGCAGGTGAGATGGCTGCTGCTTTTGCTTCAGGAGCTATAGCATTAGCTCCTGATATGCACTATGCAGCCACACTTGTAGAGATGGCAAAAAAAGTCTATTTATATGGTAAAACATACCAAGGAAACAATGGATATACCGCTACAGAAGGAGCATATGCATCAAATAGTGGTTATAACGATGAACTTGCTTGGGCTGGAGTTTGGCTCTATTTGGCTACTAATGAAGTAGCATACCTGAATGAAGCAAAAAGCTTTTTATCCAAAGCCAATGATGGAATATATTGGTCACATAGCTGGGATAATGTAAGTAATGGAACACGATTATTACTCTATAAAATTACAAAAGATAGCCAATACAAAAGCCAATTAGACCAACACTTTACTCACTGGACAAGTGGTATTAACTACACTACAGGTGGTTTAGCATTTTTAGATCGTTGGGGATCACTTAGATATGCCTCTACAACAGCTTTCTTAGCCTTAGTCTATGCTCAGGAGCTATCAAGTGGCTCACAATACACTTCTTTAGTAAATTTTGCTAGAGGTCAAATAGATTATATTCTAGGAGATAACCCACGCAATAGCTCGTATGTAATTGGATACGGTGTCAATTCACCAATTAATCCACATCATAGAGCTTCACATAATTCGAGTACACATTCAATAAACTCTCCAACAAATAATGAATTTTTACTCAAAGGTGCATTAGTAGGTGGACCAAAGAGTGCCAATGATTTTGACTACCAAGATAACAGATCAGACTATATAGCTAATGAAGTAGCCACAGACTATAATGCAGGATTTACAGGTGCTGTTGCAGGGCTTATTGAACTAGGGGAGTAATCTCCTTTTTTAATATAATTTATATTATGTTAACCAAAAGAGACAATTTTTCCATAGAATTGTCTCTTTACCACTTCCCTAGACCTAATCTGCTATAATAATATTATGATTAAACAACAAAACTCAAAAATTATTATTGCCAAAACATTTACTGCTACTTATGACCAGTATGAAGATCGTATACGATTTGTAATCAACTATCAAGATATTTATACAAGAGTAGATTTTATGTTGACACGAAGATTTATTATTACTATCATTCCCTCTATTGATGACTTTATAGAAAGAAACTATCCTCGTGACTCATCAAAAAAACAAACACACCCTACTCCATCAAGCTTACTTTCTCAACCTCAAATGCCAACCCAAAACAAAAGAGTAACTCCCACAGATACTACAGATATGCAGTTTTTACAAACCCCCAATGAATTACTCTATAAAGTCGATCTCTCATTTCACCCAAAAACCAAACAAAGCACCCTACTCTTCTACTCAGCCAATAAAAAAGTAAAAGCTACACTAAATAGTACTACTTTAACACAAGTAATTAGTATGATCAAAAAAGCCATACCAAACTTTAGATGGGGAATTGCTCCATACTTTTAGATATAATTAGAAGAAAAAAAAGGATATTAAGATGATAAGAGGTAAAAGATATAAAGATTTTTTTATTCGACCAATGAATTTAAGTACTGGATATAATGATGAATATTATACAAAGTCTATTAATCCTATAAGAACTAAAGAGCCAATTACTAAAAAATATCAAGACTTATTTGGTAAATGTTTTTCTCATCATGTTGAGCCAAAAGCTTTTCTGACAAGTGTATCTTGTCGTGAACTCATATTTTTAGAAGAAGATGCAAAATCTGATAAGTTTTTTGAAGATGATAATCTATCAGCATATTTTATTGCTAATCATTACACTCCCCCCACTCTTCAAGCTTATGATGCCATAGATGATAATGCTGAATATGAAGATTTCCAGAATTATACATATCAAGAATTTAGAAAAAATATTTTAGCTCGACCTTGGCAACCATTTAAAAAAGAACCCGAACAACTTGGCAGCAATGTTGTTCGATATCTTATTGGAGATATTGGTAAAGGAAAATCCACATTAGCAACATACCTATATTCAGATATAAAAAGAAATTTTGCCTTATATGATAATTATCTTGATATTATACCCATTTATATAAATGTAGATTTCGAGAATGAATCTACAAGTTTTTCAAAGCCAATTAATCCAAAAATTTATTTTTTCGAAAAACTATATGAAAAAGCATATAAAGCCATTGAATCACATACCACAAGAGAATCAAACAAAATAGATTTAACCCATTTTGAATTAACTTGTGAGAATCAAATTCAAGCAGTTGATAGATTGAAAAAATTAATAAAATTTATTGCTCGTAGGCAATGTAGATTATTTTTTATAATTGATAATTTAGATAGATTCCAATACTATCATGCTAGATATGCTTTTTTTGAAGAAGGAAGTAATGCAATGGAAAAAAGTGTAGAAGGGCTTATTTGGCTTATTAACGAATGTACTCCAAGTTTTAGTGATAGTTCACTAGGACATGCAGGTATTGGTATTGTTTTTATAATGAGAAAATATGTCTATAATTATATGGAAGGTTCTGTTGATCATACTACAGATAGAGATGCACCTGTTACATCAATTTTTGAAATACAACCAGTAGCTTTTTGGGATATTATTAATTCAAGGACTATGTTACTTGTAGATGCATTAAGGATTATAAATAATAAATTAAATAATGAAGATACAAAACATAATCTAGAAAAATATATAACAATAACTAAAAAACTAGAAAATACTCATGAAAACGCTATACTTATGCAAGTTTCAAGACTTGGACATCATGGATATAGATCACTTGTAGATTTTATTTCTTCATTATCAATTGATGTCAGAAATGAAATTTTATTTGAAAGATTTTTTGAGAAACAAGTTCATTCTCTTTTAATATTATATATTACTAATTTAAGATATAAATATACTCAGAGAGCAAATCATTCTCCAAACCTTTTTTTAAATGATTCAGTCATTTCTTATACTAAAAAGGATTATCAAGTAATAAGTGCTCATTCATCACATAAACATACTTATTGGTTGAAATATTTTATACTAAAATATATAGTTAAAAATAATGGTGCTTCTGCAATTGATATTATTGAAGAATTTAATGAATTTTATCCAAATGAGGAAAATTTAATTAAACATATTTTAGGAAGTCTTTGTACCTCAAATGAATTTGGTTGTGCCGAAGTACCATTATCATATTGTCAAAATACAGATCGATTACAAATTAAACCTACTACAAGAGCAAAAGAATTATATAAAAATATTGTAACTACTCACCCATATTTAGCATAAAAACCTTAAAATAGGTATAGGTGTTTAAACCCCCTTGTTATCGTTACT
>JADGER010000251.1 GCA_016744315.1 Sulfurovaceae bacterium | reverse complement strand
ATCACCATTATATACAAAGTAGCTATTACAAGTAGAAAAATTAATAATAGGTACTTCTGCTTCTCGAAGGCTCCAAGAGATTGTATCTGAACCCAAAAAAAGTACACCCCAACCAGCTACCCAAGATTCATCTCCACTCTGTAGTGTTATATCTTTATCAATTATGGGAAAAGCGTCTAATACTACATTTTCCTTAAGTTCTATAAGTGCAATATCATTATTATGTGTTGTTGCATTATATTGTGGATGCACAACTATACTTTTTACACTATATTCTTTCATATTATAATTATAAATAGAATAACTCCCATTTCCTATACTCATTTTGTCTATGGGTATTACACTATTATCTGCACTCACAGCACAATGCCCTGCAGTTACTACCCATGAAGGAGAAATAAGAGTTCCTCCACATATATGTGTAGTATTTACTCGCAAAGATACTATAGCATTCCAACGAGTATTTGAATCAGAAACTAAAGAGCCATCTACAATACGAGTACTGCTCACACTAAAAGAACTTAGAAGAGTTATAATAAGTATTATTTGAAATAATTTCATTATAAGTTATAATCATTTGATAAATATTTAGCTACAGCATCTTCATTATTACTATAAGGCAAAACTATATCTGCTTTGGATTTTACCTCATCTAACGCATTACAAACAGCTACTGATTTTCCTGCCTTTTCAAACATTCCAATATCATTAAGGCTATCACCAAATACAGTCACATCTTTTATATCTTTTTGCAAATGTTCACAAACAGTTATAAGTGCATGAGATTTATCTGCATCAGGATGTAAGATAGTCAAAAAATATCCATTTGAATACTGTTCAGGAGATAATTTATATTCTAAGGCATCTTTAAATATATTCTCCAAATGACCTCTCAGAGGACGAAGTTCTTTTTCTTCTCCAAAATAAACAATCTTTAGCGTCATTTCCATAGCCCTAAGAGTAGAATGATATTCTAGCCTTGGATCTTGTTGATAATTTTGTAAAACACTCTTTTGTATAGGGTTTAGAATATCTGTATACCTAAATGCTTCATTCAGTTGTTCATCTTTAAGACCAATTACAAAAGGATAGATACCAAACTTTATCCCTTCAGCAATTACGCCATTTCCCAAGTCTTGATTCATAACTTTAATATCAATTAGCTTTTTACTTGGGCTTACTACCATAGCACCATCAAGTAATATAAGAGGTGCGTGTAATTCTAATCCAGAAAGAAATTCTCTGCTTTTGCTAAAACTTCTTGCTGTAGCAATAGAAACAATAGAATTTTTTACTTTTTTATTCCAAATATCTTTGGTATAGTTACTTATAGAATGATCACTACGAAGAAGAGTATGGTCGAGGTCGGTTATATATATATCTGGCATTTCTGATACTCCTTAGTATTGTATACATGAAACATAATTGGGATCATATTTAAGTGTTTTATACTGAAGTATCTCCCCTGAATAATTAATAAGAGCTTGATCTCTAAATTTACCACACTTTCCAAAATTAGCAACATTATTAATATAATCTATAGTAACTTCATACCCTTTTGATGTTTGTCTATAATAACTTCCATTCTCTTTATTATTCATCCATAAAACAAATTGTAATTCAGCAGGTGTATCTATTCTACCTAAAAACCCTACAACATCACTAATCTCATTCATATATCCCATGCCCCCTTTACTATTAATATAAAAACCATTCCCTATAGTAGTTCTACACTCTCCTGTTGCACATATTGCAAGCTTTTTTATATTAGTCTTGCTAGATATATTAGGAGGTATGCGTCTAAATTGTCTTGTTATTTTTGAATCAAGTTTATTTAATGGAGTTCTATAGATAGGGAATCGTACACGGTATTTTTGTCTATTGATTTTATATTTTTTATCTGAATCATACTGTCTTACTTCGAGATATTCTATTCCCTCTTTCAAATTAAATTGTGTTGCATCATAACTCTTTAATGGTTTTAATTTGATCCAAGCATTTAAGACTGGAGTTATAGTTATTAATGATAATAAAATTATAAAAATCTTCAAGACAACTCCAATCAAAAGTATAATTTAACATTTTCTACTAAAAGTTATTATAACCAAATAGCGTTATAGTGGGCTTTGATACAATTATAATATTTTAACGACAATTTAAAAAGTAATCTTGCAAAATATATATTTTTATATATATTATTATTTGAGTTAATAAAATTAAGTAGTAATATAT
>JADGER010000101.1 GCA_016744315.1 Sulfurovaceae bacterium | reverse complement strand
TTTATAGTGTTGTACATTTTGAAATGCTTTTTCATAACGCCAACGCAATACAAATTCAATAATTCTTCGTTTGAGGTCAAGGTCTATAGTGTCCCCTTTACCAAAATAACCCAAAGAGATATTTTTGGCTTTTTTCTTTCCATTGGCATCTGGTTCATAAGTGATAGCAATCACTTGAATATATTTTCCTGCTCGTACCTCTCCAAAATCTTCGTCTTTAAGACCTATACCGCTTAGATTCATCGCTTTATATATAAAAATATTTTCAAAACCTGGTGATTTCTCAAAAATATGAAGCTCATTATAGAGTGCTTCTATTCTTTCGATATTATCTCTTCGAGTACTTTTAATCTGCAAAATTTGAGGTTTTGGCTTGGGTACTTCTATTGGAACAATCTCAATTAATGGCTCTATTGGATCTGTTTTAGATTTTTTTACGACTACAGATTTTTTTGGCTTTTTTGGTTTCTTTGGCTTTTTTTGAGACTCAAATATTCCTTTAGTACCTTTATCTTCTGCGATTTTTTTTTCTAACTTAGCTGTCAACTCTTTGAGTCTTTCCAAATTATTAGCCATCACTTACCCCTATTATTTAACCATTTTAGCCCTCTCTGATAGAGTAAGATAAAAATCATATTAGATAATATGGTATCAGAAAAACTACCCTCTTTTACTTAATAATACTCAAAATTGATATTTTTTAGTAAAAAATCTCTAACCACAACTATTGATGGCGTAAAAAATCTCTAACATACTCATATCCAGAGTACAAAGTCAAGCCTACAGCTACCCATAAGAGGATATCAGCCCCCTCCCATTCCATAAGTAAAAACCCTATAGCTATCATCTGAACTACGGTTTTGACTTTGCCCATCCACGATGCAGAGATACCAATATTTTGACTCACAGCAGAAACACGAAGCCCTGTAATAAATAATTCTCGTGTAATAATCAAAAAGACAGCCCATTCATTCGCTCTATCTAATACCATCAAACCCAAAAATCCTGCAAGTGTTAGCATCTTATCTGCCAAAGGGTCTAATATCTGTCCCATCATTGTAATTTGATCAAAAGTCCTTGCAATATAGCCATCAAAAAAGTCTGTAGCACTGGCTAATACAAACAAAAAAGCAGCTGCATAATCAATCCATGAATAATGAATACCCACAAAGAGAGCATTATCACGATTTACGAGTAAAAAAAACATAAGTGGTGCAATTAGCAATCGTATAAAAGCTAAAATATTTGGTATATTGATAATTTGTGGTTTTTGTGTTTGTGGCATAAAGGAATCCTTTGGATATTATAATTATGAAAGTCTAACATATTTTTCTTATCCTTTATGTTATAATCACAGAATGAATAAAGTAATAGATATAGTAATTATTGGTGCAGGAGCGAGTGGCTTAATGGTTGCTTCACAACTAGAAGGTGAAGAGATCGTAATAGTGGAGTCAAATCCAAAAATAGGAGCTAAAATTCTTATTTCTGGTGGAGGCAAATGTAATATCACCAACCAGAGCATAGAGGCAAGTGATTATTTGGGAAACCCCTATTTTATAGAAGAAGTATTCAAACAATTTGACCAAAATGATCTTCTCTTATGGATAGCCAAACGAGGGCTTAAACCCAAAATTCGCACAAGAGGGCAATATTTTTGTACACAAAGTGCAAATGAACTGGTCAATATATTTAAAAAAGAGACCAAAAAACATACGATAGCTCTTAATACAGAGGTACAGAATATAAGTAAAAGAGGTGAACTTTTTTATATTGAGTGTGCTAACAAAAAATATACAGCCAAAAAAGTAGTCATTGCTTCTGGAGGATTAAGCTATGCTAAAATTGGTGCAAGTGATATAGGATTGAAAATTGCACAATCTTTTGAACATACTATTATTGCTACAAATCCCGCTCTTGTAGGATTTACACTTCAAAAAGAGCAGTTTTTCTTCAAGGCTTTAAGTGGTATTTCAACTGCTGTAGAAATACGAATAGGAGACAAACTTTGTGATGGAGCATTGTTGTTTGCTCACAAAGGTATTAGTGGTCCTGCTGTGTTGGATGCATCTCTTTTTTGGCAAAAAGGAATTATAAGTATAGATTTTTTACCTGATTGGTCTTTTGAACCTCATCTGGACTCCAAAAAATTTATAAGCTCTCTTCTTCCTCTACCCAAAAGTCTCTCCAAGGCTTTTTTGAATGAGTGGGATATAGAAGACCGCCCTATGAATCAATTAAGTAAAATAGAAAGAGAGAAACTCAAAATGCTCAAAGAGTATAGTTTTGCTCCAGCAGGTAATTTTGGCTATAGCAAAGCAGAAGCAACCAAAGGCGGAGTAAATAGTAATGAAATAGATTCCAAAACAATGATGAGTAAAAAAGTAAAAAACCTCTATTTTGTAGGTGAAGTTGTGGATGTTACAGGGAAATTGGGAGGATATAACTTTCAATGGGCATTTAGTTCAGCTGTTGTTTGTGGCAAAGATTTAAAAGGATCATAATATATGAAAAAAGTTTTTATTTTAGCTCTAATATTTATTATTGGTATAGTTATAGATATTGTAGTAGAGTTTAAAGAAGAGATTATTCCAAAAAAAGTAGTTATAATAAAACCTATAGAAAAAGCACAAAACAAAGATACAGTCAAACCCCTGCAAAAAGAACAAAATGTATCCAAAATACTTACACAAGACCCAAAGGTTATTCAATTGATTCGTGAAGGAAATGCCTCTATTGACTTAAGCAAAGTCTCTACTGTTATCAATAAAGAGACACAAACAGAGATATGCAGTAATGAGCTCTCTATCTATAGATGTATGTCTAATATGAATCTTACTATTGGTGATGCCATATTTATACGAATATTCAAACTTACCGCAGAATTAGAAGTATGGGTAAAATCTGATGACTATTATCAACTCCTAAGAGTCTACTCTATATGCAAACAATCAGGCTTCCTAGGACCAAAACTCAAAGAAGGCGATCAGCAAGGACCAGAGGGATTTTATAGTGTCACAAAAAGCATGCTCAACCCAAATAGTAAATATCATCTTGCTTTTAACCTAGGATTTCCAAATAGTTATGATAAACTACACAAGCGAACGGGTAGTGCATTGATGATACATGGTGATTGTATTTCTGTGGGGTGCTATGCTATGGGTCATGCAAATATAGAACAGATCTATGAACTTGTAGAAAAAGCCTTGGATGCAGGACAACAAGAAGTTCAGGTACATATATTTCCATTTCGTATGACAGAAGATATTATGCTTGAATACAGTAATAATGAATGGTATAATTTTTGGGGAAATCTCAAAGAGGGCTATGACTATTTTGAAGAAAGTGGTATACCTCCCAAGGTTAGCATTGTCAATCGTCGCTATCAGTTTGAATAAAATTAAAAAAGGAAAATAAAATGTTCAAAGGTATTATAATTGCTACACTTCTATTAACAGGAGCGTTAGCAGAGGATATGAACCTCACCGTACAAAAATATGTAGACACAATAGAAACAGAGGGTCTCAAAAATGGAGGCTGGGTTATCACAGATAAAAAAAGGTCTCTTTTAGGAGAATCATTTGTTGCCACTGTTGCAAAAAGTAAACTTGATGCAAACGCAAGTTATGAAGAGTATCAACAATTAATAGGCTTAAGCTTTAGCAATGATATTAACTATACCACTAGCACAATAAGCACTGTTTCTACACTTATAAATTTCCCTAGCAAAGATTTAGATAAAAATGAAACTGCTGTAATCAAAAATATTATTGATAAAAAACTTTTTGTTCTTCGAGGTGAATACTCATTAAGAAATCATCTTTATAGTTTGAGTTTTAATGATCTTAATGAATCATTTCCAGAAGCAAATATATCAACTAAAAATATTAAATTAAGTGGCTATTATGATCAAAATAATTCAGACAAAGAGCAAAATAGTTTTACTATAGAATCTTTGGAATTAGTAGGAACAAATAAAGTTCTTATGGGGGAATATTTTATTATTAAAAACCTACTTTTAGATTCGCAAACACTAAGCCAAAAGGATACTATTGATCTTACATATAAAACATCTTTAGGTTTTGTGGATTCTAACCTAAGTGGCAATCACTCAAAAGCTGAAAAAGTAAATGTAGATATTAAAATTGCAAATGTAAATAAAAAGAGTTATCGTATACTAGAAAAACTTGGTGGAGAAAATCCAGAACAAATCACAGCCAAAGAGCTAGAGTCCTTAGGCTTAAATATAGCCATGAGTAAAAACCTCTCTATAGATATTAATGATATTAGTATTGCATCACTTATTACTAATAGTAAAAATATGGGTTCAGCAAAAATAGATGGCAAAATATCTTTGGATATAGACCCAAAAAATGCACAACTTGTTGCTCTTAACCCACTTATGGCTCTTGCATCTCTTAAAGTTGATGCCTCAATAGAACTCTCTAAAGAGATGTTAGCTATGATTATGAAAGACCCAAGAGCTATGATGCTAGCCTTTCTCCCACCAAAAGAGAAAAATGGTAATGTTGTTTATAAAATAACTTATAGCAGTGGTAAACTTATTATCAATGGTCAAAACTTTTTAAAATAAATACTTTGAGAGAGTTAGATACTATTCTAACTCTCTAAATTCCAAACAAAAATTCTCTGTTCATCTCCTGCACTTATAATAATCTTTGAGTGAAGAAACTCTATCTTATTTACTACTGCTTTATGTCCGATAAGACGCTCTTTTTTGGCTCTAGTTTGTGTATCAAAAAGTTGAAGCGTATGTTCTGTTCCACTGCTATACACACCTATCTTACCATCCAAACTCAAACCTACAGCATAAACCAAAAAGTTACTTTTAAGATGATAGGCTTGCCCTTGTGATGGATACACTCCTACTCTTCTATCTTGACTAGCTGTTATAATTGTGCCATTTTTATAAGCTATACGATAAATATTATCTAGGTTTTGAGCTGGGAGTTTTTTGATTATATCTGATGTAGCCACATCTATAATACGCACTACACCACTCTCATCACCCATAACCATCCGTTGTTTATCTTCACTTAATACCATTCCACCCATAGCACTTTGTGAAATATGGCTATTATAAAGCCTATACCCTTCATTCGTATCAAATAGCATTACATCTGATCCAAAAGTCCCCAAAAGTATATGCTCATTATCAATAAATCGTGCTTTTTTTGCTAGAATTTTGCTCTCTATATCTACAAGCTTTTTTAACTCAAAATTTTCATAAACCCAAACAATACGATAGCCTGCACTTCCACTACTTACAAAAAGTGTTTTCCCATTAAGCCTATCCACACTATGAATAGCTGTAGGAATAGTCTCACCTCTTGCAGTAATTATTGGTTCTAATACAATTCGATCAACTACTTTTTGTGTTTGCAAATCAAATATATCAATCGAGCCACTATTTGTAGCTACATACACTCTTCCCTCATCCACCACAAAATCACTGACCAACCCTGAAGTTCTCAAAGTAAAGAGTGGTGCTATATCACGACTTACTAAAACAGAGACTAATAGAAAGAGACTCAAAAAATATTTTATCAGCATCATTGCTCTTTAGAGTATTGGCATCAAACGCAAAGGTGTGATAAGTGGAATAAAATGTATTTTTTTTGTACTCCAACGACTCTTGAATGCCTCTTTATTTGCTCTAAATAAAAGTGTATTTTTAAGTAATGCTCTTCTTGGAGTGGCTTCAAGTTTTTTGAATATTTCTTGCATATCTTGGGTACTCAACCCATATATCATCCCCATAGATTGGCTATCAAACTCCTCAACCATAATATTTAACACTTCTTGACTAGGTAAAAGCAGTTGATAAAGATACAAACCTTTATTAGCATACACTTGACTAATTTTAGATGATTCAAAAACATGCTTGATAGTAGTAGTGGTACTAAAATTAAACTCATACGAACCATCAATTCTAATCTTTTCATACACTACTATTCTATTAGATTCAAGTTTCAGTAGCTCTTTTTTGACAACAATATTTCCATAATTATCTAACTTACTCAAAAGTGTTTGACTCTGTGCTTTTATTACTTTATCTTCTACGCTTACGATTATTTGATTATTTTTATGTGTAAGTGTTGTGACACTACAGCCACTCAAAAACACAATTACTAGCAATTTATAAAATAGTGACATATAATATTTTCCTTTATATTTTAATACGCTCTTGACCTATACGATAGAGTGCAAAATCATACTTTACAGGATCTGTAGCGTCAAATTGTTTAAGTATATTGGTAAGTTCCAAAGCTGACTTCATATCACAACTTTTTCTTTGGAGCAAACCAAGTTTTTTTGATACTTCAAAAGTATGTGTATCAAGTGGCATTATCAATGCACTTGTATCAATCTTTGACCACAGTCCCATATCTAAGTTATCTTTGCGAACCATCCATCGTAAATACATCAAATATCTTTTATATGTTCCTGCGAGAGCCTCTTTTTTGGGAACAGACCCTACCAAAAATTTATATCCATAACTCTCTTTGGGGTATATATTTCTAATAGTAACAATAAAATTCCATAATCCATCCAACAAAGAGTTCTCTTTTTTATAACCCTCATAAAATATATTCTCAATACTCTCTACTTCTCGCAATCTTTTTAAAGCAATAAACAAAGCTATTACATCTTCTGATTTTTGGAAACGATAATAATGCGCTTGGAGATTTCGCTCTATCTCTTCTTCTGTTGCAAGAAGCAAATCAAAATCCAAAGAGTCCAAAAATTTAACAATCTGTTTTGCATTTCCATAAGCAAACAAAGCACATATCAAAGCTATAGATTCATCTCTATACCATGACGCTACCAAAAGTGGATCTGGTCTACTATAAGATAACTCTTGCTCACTATTTCGCAAAGAAACTTCATAATCAAGCCGTACTTTTATAGCTTCTAACTCTTTTGGGGTCATATTTGCACTTTCTCTATAGAATATAAAGAGTGTACACTAAAGTAGCTTAATAATTTTTAACCTGAGTTTAACAAAAAAGAAGACCAAAAGGGTAGTCATCTTATAATTTTAAAAGAAAAGGTAAAATGATGTTTGAAAAGATTAAAGAGAGAAATTAGATAATAACAAGGAAAAGTTATGGCGTTTGTAAAAGAAAAAGTATCAGAGGAAAATGTAGAAAAGTTTAAATTAAATGAGCTATGGAATGAGTATAACCAAGGTGCATTTATTAGGCTACCAGACAGATGTTTTGAACACTATTGGACAATAGACAAAGAGAGAGGAATTTGGCTATATGAAGCTACTATTGATAATGATAATTTCTTTCAAACAGTTTTTATATTTAACTATAAAAATAAAAATGTAGAGATAAGAGTTAAAACTTCTGATAAAGGAAGTCAAAGACCTTCTGATAATCCATATATTGAGATTTGGGATTTTATTTCATTAAATCCAAAATCAATAGAAGAGTTAAATAGTAAAGATATTAAAGAAATTTTAAAAAAGGCATTGGTTGTATATGTCAGTAGTCAATTTAGAGATAGTGTTAATAAAAAAATAATTGTAAAATATAACTGGTAAGGAGAGATTTATGCCTATAACATTTAATGAAGTCATAGAAGAGATTAAAAATTAAAAAGAATAAAAAGGATAAATAATGGCATTTACAAAAGAAGTACCAACACGAGAAGAAGTAAAAAGATTTGATTTAAATAATCTATGGGACAAATATTGTAGTCTTTCAAGAGCATCGTTTGATGATATTAATCCTTATTACTTTGAGGCAATAATAGATAGAGATAGAGAAATCTATTTTTTTCCATTTGAACAAGAGTTATTGGAAGAGGATACTATTTCTAGCATATATCAGTATCTATTGGTCTATAAAGGTGAAAGTATTTTTATCAAAGTTAAAGAAAATAATATCGGTTTATTAGGTACAAGGACATATACAGTTGCTTGGGATCTCATATCTATAGAGCCTGAAGAGACAAAAAAATTAAATAATTTTCAAATATTAGTTTTAATTAAAGAAGCATTAGATGTTGAGGAAAATGATTTTGTTCCAGGTGGAAAAGTCGATATATATAAATTCAAATATAATTTTTAGAAACTTAAGAAAGTAAACTTAAGGAACTTAAGTACCGTGTATTGAATTTCTACTTTTTACGATATAATGCTCCAAAGATAATCTAGGATAAAAAATACGTAGAAGAGCATTTTAATAAATCCAAAACCAAACAACAACGCAATGATGCCATAATCAATGCCGTTGAAGATGCTTATACGCAGACTGAAATAGCAAAATATTTAAAACTAAGTAATTCTGCTATTTCTAAAATTGTTTTAGAAAGTTACAAAAGTAGAAATTCAATACACGGTACTTAAGTGTGATAAAGGTTTCATACTTCCTATTTTAGCATTTTTTAGTTTTGGCGTAACATGAGTTATACAAGAAAAAGCCCATAAGGTATTTATTTTAAGCGATGAAAGAGGTAGCACTAGAGGTAAAAGGAAAAAAATAGAAGATTTATCTTCTTTTTAATTTTTAAGTAGTAAATCAGAATTTTACCTATATAATTTTAATTAAAAAGGGAAAGAATGAAACAAATTATATTAATTATATTTACAATAAGTAGCTTAGTTGCTTGGGATAATATTTATGAAGTAGTTAAATTTGGAAAAGTTAAAGAAGTTAAAGCATATTTGGACAAAGGTGGTGATGTTAATAAAAAAAATGAAGATGGAATATCACTACTTAGCCTTTCTATTTTGGGGAATAAAGATAAAATTTCAGAATTTTTAATTAATAATAATGCAGATATTAACGCTAGAGATAATGATGGCTTTACCCCACTTGTTCAACTTTGTGGGTCAGGAAAAAAAGCAAGTATGCATATTGCAAAACTACTTTTTAAAAAAGGAGCTAAAATACAGAAAGAAGATAGAGAAGCAATTAATGAATTCTCTGAATATTTTCCTTCAAAAACATGTACTTTTATTAAAAATCACTAGACATCTTCTAAAGTTAATCGGAAACGATGGCTTTACTCGTTACTTAGCTCCAATTTTGAGTCAGGCATTAAAAACAGACCATTTAAAACTTAAGTACCGTGTATTGAATTTCTACTTTTTACGATATAATGCTCCAAAGATAATCTAGGATAAAAAATACGAAGAAGAGCATTTTTATAAATCTAAAACCAAACAACAACGCAATGATGCCATAATCAATGCCATTGAAGATGCTTATACGCAGACTGAAATAGCAAAATA
>JADGER010000100.1 GCA_016744315.1 Sulfurovaceae bacterium | reverse complement strand
TGTTGGTGTTGTTGGAACTGTTGGCGTTCCTCCATCTGTTGGTGTTGTTGGAACTGTTGGCGTTCCTCCATCTGTTGGTGTTGTTGGAACTGTTGGCGTTCCTCCATCTGTTGGTGTTGTTGGAACTGTTGGCGTATCAATATTTGGTGTATATCCAACTGGAGGTATTCCCTGAATAGGTGTACCTCCTCCTACTATTGATGGAGTGCTAGTGAGAGGTGGTGTAAAACTTTCAATAGGAGGGATACCATCTATTACTGGTTCCAGAGCAGGTGTAATATCTTCTGAATCAGTTGGAATACTTCCTAGAGGTGTGTTAGGAGATATAGGGGATATTGGTATAGTTGTAGTAGTTGGTGTAATTCCAACCTCATCAGGCGTATTCCCTTCTACTACATTTGTAACAGCATTGGGATAAGTAGGTGCATTAGCTGTTGGGGTACCTTGGATAGTATTACCAAAATCTACAGCACCTCCACCAAATAAATTTCTTTCTACACCTCCACCATCTGTATCAGGAAATTGATCTTCTATAAATGTACTCTCTACCCGTTCAAAGTTTCCATTATTCAAAGGTGCTTCCACATTTTCTTCTGCATGAGAGTTATCAATGTTATCTTTTTTTGGTACAAAGAGAGGATCTTCTACCTCTGCTGTCTCACCATTAACGACTATTTCACCCTCGACCACTGGGTCACCTGCTTCAATTACACGCAAATTTCCATTAGTATCTTTGGCATAAAAATCACCAACAAGATCTTTAAGGTATCCTATAGTTCCAGCATCACTATTAGCCTCTACATCAGCTACAGTCAATAATCCATCTCTTACTGGTATAGAAGAGCTATCTACGACAACCTCTCCTTCTCTTACAGGATCACCTGCTTGGAGTTTGCGTACTTTACCTGATTCTTCTTGCACAAAATACTCTCCTTGCATATCTTTGAAATACCCAATAATACTGCCTGCTTCCACATCAGTCTCAGCACCTGCACGGTCTGCTTCTTGTTCTGAAGATGCTTTAAGTGGCTCAAATACTGGCTCACCATTAGAATCAATAACAACTTCTCCTTTATAAATTTCATCTCCTGAATTAATTTCTCGCCGTCTTCCTATTGCATCTTTGGCAAAATAATCACCTTCTAAGTCTTTAAAGTACCCGATAATAGCGCCTGCTTCAGCATCTAATTCTGCTTCTAACTGCTCTAGGGCTTCTGCTTTTGTATCTTTGATAGCATCAGGTATGATCATACCAGCAAGATTGACTACTACTTCTCCTTCTAAAAGTGCATCTCCTGCTTGTATCTCTCTAGAATTTCCATCTTTATCTAATGCAAAATACTCACCTTTTAGGTTTTTTAAATATCCAATAATCTTACTCATAATTTATCCTTTTTAATATATAATACTCCATTATATCCAAAATGTATCATTAAAGTAAATAAATTATAAAGTCAAAATTATGTATGAATACTTACTATATTTTATAGTAACTCTAGTTTTTTCAACTCTCTTTGCTATGGGCGGTGTAGGCAGTGCTATTGCTTTGGTTTCTATTTTTCCAATGCTAGGAAGTTCTGCTAATATTTCCAAGGTTTTAGCTCTATTTGTTAATACTTCATCTATGATTGCTACAAGTATTATGAATTTTAAACGCGGTGTTTTAGACTTTAAATTTACTATGCCGCTTATTATATCTGTTGTTATTAGTACTCCTATAGGAGCTATTTTATCTCAATATATAGATCAGGTTTTACTCCAATGGATTTTGGTTATATTTCTTCTTATTAGTGCTTCACTCTTGTTATTTAATAAAAAAAAGTCTACAGTAGTTTATGATAAAGTATGGATTCTTTATCTCGTTGGTTCTATTGTAGGAATAGTATCTGGAATGTTGGGTATAGGTGGTGGTAGTTTAATTATGCCTCTGCTTATCCTTTTGGGGTTTGATGCCAAGAAATCAGCATATGGAGTAAGTTTTGTTATTCCATTTTCTACGCTAGGTGCATTTTTGACCTATTTGCAATTTGTACAAATTGATTGGATGCTTTTGGGGGTTGTTACAGTCTCAGCACTTATGGGTGGATATATTGGAGGAACGATTATGCACTATAAATTATCACAAATTCAGATTAAAAAAGTTATTGGTGTAGTTTTATACCTTATAGCCTTTAAGATAATTTTAACGCTAGTGTAGAATAATTTTAAGATATATCTGCTACCCTTACACTTATAAAAATAATCAAATATATAGGATGGCTAATGAAAAGAGCATATAATTTTGGTGCAGGACCATCTGCACTCCCTACAGAGGTACTCCTAGAAGCACAAAAAGAGCTATTAGATTTTAAAGGATCTGGTTTATCTATTATGGAAGCCTCTCATAGATCAGCACTTTACGCAGAAATTCATGATAATGCACAATCTCTTATGCGTGAACTTTATGCTATTCCTGATGAATATGAAATACTATTTTTGCAAGGTGGGGCATCCATGCAATTTGCTATGGTACCTATGAATCTCAAACAAAGCGGAAGAGTACAATTTGCAAATACAGGGGCATGGTCTGTTAAAGCAATAAAAGAAGCAAAAATAGCTGGTATGAGCGTAGAAGTTATTGCAAGTTCTGAAGAAACATCTTTTGATAGAATACCTGAGACTATAAATTTTGATGACGCTATCGATTATGCACATATTACTTCAAATAATACTATTTATGGGACACAATACCATACATACCCTTCTAGTAAAGCTCCCTTAGTAGTAGATGCTTCTAGTGATATATTTTCTTATCCAGTAGATTGGTCAAAAGTTTCTATGATGTATGCAGGGGCTCAAAAAAATGCTGGACCTTCTGGTGTGACTATTGTTATTATGAAAAAATCTCTTATTAGAGATAATAATACTTTACCTACTATGCTTCGTTACAAAACCCATGCGGATAATAATTCACTCTATAATACACCTCCAACATTTGGAATTTATCTTCTTAACCTCACTATGGAATGGATTAAAAAGCAAGGTGGAATCAAAGCAATAGAAAGTATTAATCAAACAAAAGCAGATATTTTATATAAAGCTATTGATGAAAGTAATGGTTTTTATATTAGTCATGCCCAAAAAGAGTCTCGCTCTTTGATGAATGTATCTTTTAATATCAAAGGTAAAAACCAAGAAGTAGAAGCAAAACTTATCAAAAAAACTGAAGAAGCAGGCATGATAGGACTCAAAGGACACCGCTCAACAGGTGGGCTTCGTGCATCTATCTATAATGGCGTACCCCTAGAGGCAGTAGAAGCACTAGTGGCTCTACTCAAAGAATTTGCTCAAGAAGAATATACAAATGTCTGATTCTCTTCTTTTGTCTTCAGCTATGATTTTGGCACTAGTAATACTCTTGCCAATCCTCTTTCACCTTACTCGCTATTTGGGTGCCAAAAGTGATAATGTTCGTAAAAATGAACCCTATGAAGGGGGTGTAAGAGTTACGCATAAAGATGCTGATGATATTTTTAATATAAAATTTTTTCTTGTTGGTATAGTATTTCTTGTTTTTGATGTAGAAGTTCTATTTTTATTTCCATGGGCTTTAAATTTAAGAGAACTTGGAATATTTGGACTCTTAGAAATGTTTTTATTTATAGGTTTACTTGTAGGTGGACTTATCTATGTATATAAATCAAGGATATTACGATGGATTTAAGCCAATCAGATTTACTTGGTGATAGTGTAGTTGTTACAAAACTTGATGCTGTTATCAACTGGGGAAGACAATCATCACTCTGGCCTTTTGTATTTGGGACAGCCTGTTGTGCTATAGAATTTATGGCTGTAGCTGCAAGCCGTTATGATATATCACGATTTGGTGCAGAAGTTTTAAGATTCTCTCCGAGACATGCCGATTTATTGGTAGTCGCAGGGACAATTAGTTATAAACAAGCTCCTATCTTGAAACAAATATATGATCAAATGCCTGAACCTAAATGGGTTATAGCCGTGGGGGCTTGTGCCTCTACAGGTGGGTTTTATGATAATTACACCACCCTACAAGGTATTGATGAGATAGTTCCTGTAGATGTTTATATTGCAGGATGTCCTCCTAGACCAGAAGCTATTTTGGATGCTATTATACAGATTCAAAAACAGTTACATACAGAGCCTACTCTTAAACTCAAAGAGAGAGATTTTCAAGGAAAACTTGATGAAGTTTAATAATAATTATTTAATTAAGGTATAATTACGAATATGAAAGAAAGTTTAAAAATATTTTATCAAGATCTAAGAGGTTCTTTTAAAGACCTTCTTCCAATTATTGTTGTTGTTGCATTTTTTCAAATCTTCATTGTGCAGGCTATGCCTGAAAATTTGACATCCATTATCATTGGTTTACTTATCGTTGCTGTTGGACTCGCACTATTTATTCGTGGGTTAGAACTAGGTATTTTTCCTGTGGGAGAAAATCTAGCTACAGACTTTGCCAAAAAAGGCTCTCTCTTTTGGCTTTTAACTTTTGCATTTACTATAGGATTTTCTACTACCGTAGCCGAACCTGCTTTGATTGCTATAGCTGATAAAGCTGCCTTTATTAGTGATGGAAAGATAGATTCATTCTTCTTGCGTATGACAGTCGCATTTTCTGTTGGATTTGCTATTGCTTTGGGGACTTTCCGTATTCTTGTAGGGCATCCAATTCAATATTATATTATCACTGGATATATTCTTGTAGTAAGTATGACATTTTTTGCACCTGTAGAGATTATTGGACTTGCCTATGATAGTGGTGGTGTTACTACTTCTACAGTTACTGTACCTCTTGTAGCTGCGTTAGGGATAGGTTTAGCATCAAGTATCAAAGGAAGAAACCCTGCTATAGATGGTTTTGGACTTATTGCTTTTGCCTCTTTGATGCCTATGATTTTTGTCCAAGGGTATGGAATTATTGTCTACTCTGTTGGAGAAGCTAGTAAAAAAGTAGAAGAAGTTACAGAAGTTGTTGTTGCAAAAGCTGAAGCTGCTACTTATAATTTTGATTGGGGAAATATCCTTTTTGAGCTTCTAGGAGTTATCAAGGATATAGCACCTATCCTTATTGTAATATTCTTTTTTCAATATGTTATTATCCGCAAAAAAGTACCACATTTAGATAGAATTATCGTCGGTATTATTTTGGTTATATTAGGTTTATATGCCTTTATTATTGGATTAGAAATGGGGCTTTTCCCTATTGGTGAAAGCATTGCCTATCAGCTTACAGCAATGAAGAACAATCTTCTTATCTACCTCTTTGCATTTTTGATAGGATTTTCTACCACTATGGCAGAACCAGCACTTTTGGCTATTGCTATTAAAGCCGAAGAGATTAGTGAGGGTAATATAAATCAATCTGCACTTAGAATTATTGTGGCTTTTGGTGTGGCAATTGGTATTGCTTTGGGGTCTTATCGTATTGTAGCAGGTGATCCAATACATTATTATATTATTGTAGGATATATATTAGTTATTATTTTAACCTATTTTGCTCCTAAGTATATTGTGCCTATTGCCTATGATAGTGGAGGGGTAACAACATCAACTGTTACTGTACCACTTGTGGCTGCTTTGGGTCTTGGACTTGCAGAGAATATTGAGGGAAGAAATCCACTTATTGATGGATTTGGGCTAATTGCTTTTGCTTCACTCTTTCCTATGCTTACAGTTATGGCCTATGGTATTTATGCGAATATGATGAAAAACAAACTAAATAAAGGGAATATTAAATGAAGTTTACGGCATTAGTCATCATGATAGAAGATAAAAAAGAAGAAGAGGTAATTAAAGTTGCCAAAGATGCAGGAGCAGGAAGTGTAACTATCTTGCATGGTCGCTCAATGGGACTCAAAGAAAAAAAAGTATTTTTTGGATTAACACTCGAAGAGAATGTTTCCTTACTTCTTTTTCTTTTACCTGCTCGTGTTTCACTTAAAGTTATGCGTGTTATCAACAAAGAGTTTGATCTTTCAAATCCAGATAATAGTGGGGTATCATTTACAATGCCTCTCACTCATGTAGTTGGATTAGATACAGAAGAAGTACATAAATTTGAAGATGATATTCGTCATCTATTATAAAAAGGAAAAACAATGTTAGTAAAAGATATTATGACAGCAAAAGAGGAATTAGTAATTGTATCACCTATGGCAAGTGTTCGAGATGCTCTTAAAAGTCTAAAAGAACATAGTGTTCGTTCTGTTATTGTAGAAAAAAATGGTGTATCAGGTGCGTATGGATTGTTAACATTTAAAAATGTTTTAGAGACAATTGTAGCTGAAGAGGGTGATATAGACCTTTTGAATGTTTATGATATTGCAACCACACCAGCACTCTCTGTTTCTGCTTTAATGAATGTGAAGTATGCCGCAAAGATGATGGTTCACAGCAAGATTAAGAGACTTCTTGTCATTGATAATAATGAGCTTTCTGGTATCTTGACGATGACTGACATTATTACTGTTTTAATGGAAAGTGTAGATAGTGAATAAAAATTTAGATATACTAATAAAAAGATAAGAGAGAGCGAATGCAATTTATAGAAACACGCGGTAATGATGGTAGTAGACCAAAAAATGTTAACTTCTCTGATGCAATTCTTAGTCCTAGTGCAAGTTTTGGAGGTCTTTATGTACCTGAAAATCTTCCATCTGTAGGAATAGAGTTCTTAGAAAAACATATAAATAGCCACTACAAAATACTAGCTGCAGATTTTTTAGACTCATTTGATATTGATATTGACCCTCAAATAATCTCACAAGCACTTGCAAGATATGATAATTTTGATGATCCTAGTAATCCTGTTCCATTAGAGCAGATTGAAGATAACTGTTTTGTAAGTGAACTCTATCATGGACAAACTCGTGCCTTTAAAGATATGGCACTGCAACCATTTGGATATATTCTTAGCTCTCTTGCACAGCAAAGAGGAGAAGAGTACCTTATTATGGCTGCAACAAGTGGTGACACAGGTCCTGCTACACTAGAAACTTTTAAAGACCAAGATAATATCAAAGTTGTCTGCTTATATCCTGATGGTGGTACAAGTGATGTCCAAAGATTGCAAATGGTTACCGAAGAGGCAGAAAACCTTAAAGTAATTGGCATAAAAGGTAACTTTGATGATACACAAAGCTCTCTTAAATCACTTTTGGCATCTGAAGATTTTAAACAAGATTTAGCTTCAAGAGATATTAAACTCACAGCTGCAAATTCTGTAAACTTTGGTCGTATTATATTTCAGATTATTTATCATATTCATAGCTATCTTGAACTTGTTCGTAAAGGTTCTATCCTTTTGGGTGATGAAATTTATCTAAGCGTTCCTAGTGGAAATTTTGGGAATGCTTTGGGTGGATATTATGCCAAAAAAGCTGGTTTACCTATCAAAAAGATTTTGATTGCTTCAAACATCAATAATATTCTAACAGATTGGATAAATAGTGGTGAATATGATATTAGCCATAGAGAACTTGTATTAACACAATCTCCTGCTATGGATATTTTGAAAAGTTCAAATATAGAACGGGTAATGTTTGATAAATTTGGAGCTAGTAGAACAAAAGAGCTTATGGAGTCTTTGGATACTAATCAAAAATTCTCTCTAAGCAAAGAAGAATTAGCATCTCTAAGAGAAGATTTTGATGCCTGTTATAGTGATGATAAAGAGGGAAGAAAAATTATTGCTCACTATGCAGACAAAGGCTATATAATGGATCCACATACAGCTACTTGTATGCGTGCATATCAAGACCTTAGAAAAGAAAATATACCTACTATTATCTATGCAACAGCTGAATGGACAAAGTTTAGTACCACTGTAGCGAGTGCTTTAGGCTATGAGGCAAAAGATGATTTAGAAGCATTAGAGTGGATAAGTAAAAATAAATCTCTTAAAGTCCCAACAATGATACAAGGACTATTTGACAAAGAGATAAAACATTCTATAGTTGTAGAGCAAAAATCTATAAAGGAGGAGATGTTAAAATTTTTATAGTATTTTAGCATCTACTGATGATGAAGAAAAACCTTGTTATTTCTATACTAGCACTTCTTATAAGTGATAGTTTTGCAAAGAGTCAAAAAATGGTTGATTGCCGTCTTATAAGTCATACAACAACAGAGTGTAAACCCTACTCTACTAAGTTTATAATGACAAAAGCAATCACTACCTATGATACAAGCCCAAAACTCATCATCCAAAGGCAAATTCCTCTGCCAGTAGAATCTTCAATTACTGTTGTCAGTGTTGAAGATATGATAGAAAAGAATATTGAAGTTTTAGAACCCATTCGATATATAGCAGAAAAACCCAGAGAAAGAGTCATAGAGGGTAATCTTTCTAAAATAATACCTACAGTTATGGCACTTCCAAGCAAAGAAGAGCTTAGAAAACAAAAAGCAAAAAAATATCCTAAATACAAAGTCCAAAAGGGTGACTCACTCCATTATATTGCAAAACGGTTTGATATGGATATTAAAAAACTTCTTCTATGGAATACTCTTGAAGATAAATCCAAAATTATACTCGGTCAAGAGATTATTATACCTGTAATGCCACAAAAATTTAAACTTCTTAATTATAAACATAAAAAGAAATTAGCACTAGCAAAGAAAAAAAGATTAGAAAAGGCAAAAAAAAGAAAATTAGCCAAAGCCAAAAAGCTAAAAGAACTCAAAAGAAAAAAAGCATTACAAAAGAAACTCTATCCAAGCCAGAAAAAGCAACTTAAATATGGTGTAAATAGAAAAAAATTCAAAAGAAAACTTCGTATTCACGCTACAGCATATACCTCTCATCGTAGACAAACAGACAAAACTCCATTTTTGGCTGCATGGAATAATAGACTCCGTCCAGGGATGAAATCTATAGCCGTATCAAGAGACTTAATTAGTAAATATGGTATTGGCAATGGAAAAAGAGTAAGAATCAGTGGTCTTTCTGGAACTTATGTAGTCAAAGATAAGATGAACAAAAGATTTAGAAAAAGAATAGATATATATATGGGAATGAATCGCCGAAAAGCTCTTAGATGGGGTAAAAGAAGCGTTACAATATATTGGTAGATGCAAACAATTACACAGACATATACAGCGACTACAGAGGTTAAACGATCTAAGTTTATAACTTACCTCGTTCCTATAGATCAATATTATGGTCTACAAGAAAAACTAAAAAAAGAAAATCCAAAAGCCAACCATGTTGTGTATGCCGTACGACATCTTAATAACTACAATCAAATTGTTGAAAATAGTTCTGATGATGGCGAGCCAAAAGGATGTGCAGGACTACCTGC
>JADGER010000099.1 GCA_016744315.1 Sulfurovaceae bacterium | reverse complement strand
AGACAATTAGAATAGTAAGAAGCAACACCTGTTTCTTTTTTGGCTTCTAGTACATCTGTAGAAAGGCTGAGGAGTAAGATAGATAAGAATTGAGTCATTTATTGAGTACCTTAATTTTATATATATGTAAAATACCATTTTATTCAATAAACTATAATTAATAAATAGGCATAATTTATAAAATCTTAGATAAATATCGGATAAAGTATGAAAATAAAAAATAATACCCTTTTTGGCATAGTTGGAATAGCTCTTGTATTGGCTGGTTGTGCGCAAAAAGAGGAAGAGATAGTATATGGAAAAACAACAACACACAAAGGACCAAAGTTTTTTGATAATTCAGGTACGCTTCGTTGTTCGTCTAAATCATCTCAATTAGACGATGTTTGTGATTATCGTTCTGTACAGACACAAAGTCATACAACTATATGGATAGAAGATGTTGCATCTCCTGATTTAATTAGATACCGTATTTTTAGATTTGATCGTGAAAGTAAAAAGTTTACAGCAAGAACAAGAGAACCTGTCAAATCAACTCCAAAAGGGAGTCGATATAAGGTACATGTAGGTGATGATTATTACCTTATCTCTCATCGATCTTTAACGGAAGGGTATAGTTATAAGAAAAATTAGCTTCCTAATACTTTTTGCTCCCAGAGTTCAAATGCTGGGTCAAAATAGACTATTCTTTGTTTTTTGAATTCTACTGTTGAGTAGAGTTTCCCATATTCTTCTAGTCCACTCTCTTTTGCCATTTCATCAATAAGCGTATCGCATTCTTCTTTGGTTTTAGCATGAACCATTGCAAAGAGATTATATGGCCAGTTAGGATAGCTAGGGCGTAGGTAACAGTGACTTACAGCAGAGAAACTAGCCATATCTTTACCTATTTGCTCTGCACTCTCTTCTGGCACTGCCCAAACGCTCATCGCATTAGCTCCAAAACCTGCTTTACGGTGATTGAGTATTGTAGCAAATCGTCTCATAACACCACTTTTTTTGAGTTCTTGAGCTATGGCAAAAAACTCTTCATATCCCATTTGCAATCTTTGGATACTCTCTTTAAACGGCTCATCTACAATAGAAATATCTTTTTGTAGCTCTTTGATAACACTTATATGTTTAGGTGTGAGTTCTATTGCTTCAAAAGATGCTTTTTTAACTTTCTCTTTTTTGGCTTTTGTTCCTGTGGTATCAAGCTTAACTGATATTTTAAACATTTTTAGAGTAGGGAGTATAATAAACTCTACAGCCTCAGTCTGTTTGGATAATACAGATATGGTTTCTTCTAATCCTAGCTTAGAATCAGGGGCTACAGCCATAGTAAACCAAATATTATAGTCATGGTCTCTTAGGTAGTTGTGGCTTACTCCAGGGTGAGCATTGATAAGCTCAGAGGCTTCTTCAATTTTCTCTTCATCTACTTTGAACGCAACAAGAGATGATTTATATCCCAATCGTTTTGTATCAAAAATTGCTGAAGTTTGACGGATAATTTTATCTGTTTTGAGTTGAGAGACAAGAGAAATAATTTCCTCAGAAGTAGTATTAAGTTCTTGGGCTAATGCATCAAAGGGTCTTTGAGTCAAAGGAAAAGCATTTTGCATTTGGTAGAGTAGTTCATCTTGCATTAGGGGTAACTCCATTATTATAAATTATTAGAAATTATAATATTCTAATAGTAGAGTGTGGTTGATATATATCAACAACAACAAATAAAACTTTTGATACATTACAATAAGTGACAAGTAAAGGAGCTGTTTTGGCATTTTTTCCTATGTATGTTGATATGGATAATCTAAGAGTATTAGTGGTTGGTGGAGGTGTAGTCGCTTCAGAAAAATTACAAAAACTACTAGACTTTACAAATAACATTACTGTGATCTCTACAAATATCTCTAGTGAGACAAAAGGTCTTATCCAAGAGTATGTATTATGCTATGAAGAACGAGCATATATTTGTGGTGATATAGAGGGTTATGATATTGTGATTGTTGCTACAGATACTATAGAATTACACAAAGCTATTTATGATGAGAGTAGATCTAGTCGTATATTAGTTAATAGTGTAGATAATACAGCCTATTGTGACTTTATCTTTCCTTCTTATATTAAGCAGGGTGATTTGAATATCTCTTTTTCTACTTCTGGGGCTTCTCCTGCATTTTCCAAACAGATTCGCCAATATTTTGAAAGAGTTATTCCTAATGATGTAGGAGATTTTCTTGAAAAAATGAAAAAGCTTCGGAGAGAACTTCCCAAAGGAAAAGCAAGAATGCAAAAATTTGACGGGATGGTTAGAAACTATATGGAAAAGAACTTTAAATAATTGATACAAATCAACCTTTTTTAAAGTTTACTTGACTACAATGAAAAAAATAATTATAGGAGTTAATAATGAATATCATAATAAAACCAGATAATGCAGAGCAGTTTTCACCAGAGGGTGCAACAGTACCATTCTTTAAATATACAGTAGGTGAGAGCCAAATAGTAGAGTTTGATACCTCTAAGTGTGGTCCTCCAGAGCCTATGGTTAATGCTATGCTAGGTCTCTCTATGATTGATGCAAATACAAAACTATTAATGATTAATCATAAAAAACCTGGTGGACTTTTGAATAAAATAGGTGAAAACTATGATTATGAAGCTATAGATACTCCTGATGGTGGTGTACAATTACTTTTTAGTTATCGTGCTGGTGAGAGTGAAAAAGCTGACCTCACACAAAATAGCTGTCATGGTTAATATAAAATAATGTTTAATGTTTCAAAGGAGACTGCCCCTCCTTTTGGGATGATCTCCCCTTTCTTCTTGATTGGATCTAGCTTTTATCTACTTGCAACTATCTTCTTACTTTTTTTAAATCCACAGTATGGTCATTTTGATTTGGCAATTGTAGGCTGGCTACATTGGTTTTTACTTGGCTTTATGATGATGGTTATCTTTGGTGCTATGGCACAACTTGTACCTGTTGTCCTAGAAGTTGGACATTTTTCTGTGGATTTATATTATATTATTTGGCCACTACTACTTATAGGCACACTTGTTATGAGTTTTGGATTTTGGGTAGATCCTTTTGTTTTGCCTTATGGTGGGCTTCTTGTACTTGTTTCTATGGTAATCTTTCTCTATGATACCTTGATGACTTTACGAAAAGTTACCAATATTACATTTACCGTCAAAACAGTAATTGCATCGAATCTCTTTTTACTTGCAGGTATTATTATTGGTTTTGTAATGTCACTTGCTATGGGAAGTGGTGTGGATATAGATATAAATAGTTGGCTAGGTGTGCATGTGGTAATGGTACTTGGTGGATATATTACGCTTACTATTATGGGTTTATCTATGATTCTTTTACCTATGTTTGGTCTCTCTCATGGCTTTGATGAGACTGCGGTAGAAAGAGCTTTTATTCTAATGGTAAGTGGAGTGATAGCTTATTTTGTAGCTACTCTTTTGGCTTGGGAGATTGGAAAATGGATTGCCTTTATGATGATGTTGGCTTCTGTAAGCCTTTATATCTATCAAGTAACTATTATTTATGATACGCGTGCTAGAAAAGAGAATGATATTTGGGTTAAGTCTATGTTTGTAGGCTATGGTTCGCTTCTTGCAAGTGCTACATTAGGATTTGTTTATTCGCTTACTGCAAGTGAAAACTTTTTATTAGGTGCTGGTTGGTTCTTGATAATGGGATTTTTTGCCTTTTTAGTTAATGGACATTTGTATAAAATTATCCCTTTTCTTGTGTGGTTTGAACGATATAGTCCACTTGTGGGCAAACAAAAAGTTCCAATGCTCCATGAAATGCTTCCTAAAAGAATGGCAAATTTTCAGTTTTTCTTCTCAACTATTGGCTTAGTTGTTGCAGGAATAGGAATAATTATTGCCAATGATGATCTTTTTAGAGGTGGTATAACATTAGTAATTACAGGTGCTGTATTTATGTTTGCTAGTGTACGATGGATGCTAAATTATGGAATTAATAAATAAAAGGAAAGTATAATGTGTACTATAACAAAAGAGCAAGTTTTTGAAGCAGTATCTACAGTTATAGACCCTGAAGTTGGGTTTAATCTTGTAGAAATGGGACTTATTTATGATGCAATTGTAGAAGAAAGCTGTAATATCCAAGTCATTATGACACTGTCAACTCGTGCCTGTCCTTTGCATCAAATGATTACACAATGGGTGCGTGAAGCTGTAGAAAAGATAGAAGGTGTAGGCATAGTAGAAGTAGAAGTAGTTTGGGAACCAGAGTGGAATATCTCTATGGCTGATGACAATGTTAAAAAAGCTTTAGCTGGTATTTAATGAAAGCTATCAAAGAAATTTATGGTGTAGGAATACTCTTTTTTTATTACCTAAAGTTTCCTTTGGTTTTTGGCTGGCCAATTCTTTATTTTGGATTAGAGTATGCAGATAATATTATTATGCATCTTTTATGGCTTTATTGTTTTCTATTGATACTCAAGGATATTATGTATAAATTTATACTCAAAAAAAAGCTATAATTATAATTACCCTCTAACACTTACAGTTTTTTCATCTTCTTTTTATTTTTTTATATTAAACTCTCTATAGTTAATTAGTTAAAGGCTTTAATGTGATACAAAACTTACTCAAGTTTAAAATTATTATTTTATTTTTTATTATATTTGAGATTTTTGTATCACTTAGTATATCCTCACATATAAAAGATGATATTAATGTCTTTATAGAGTATAAGACTAGTGCCTCTTGGTTGGAGTATCAATCTATTTATTCCAAACTCAAAGAGCAGTCTCTGATGATATTTGAAGGTGAAATTAATAGACCAGATGTTATTAATCTTTTTAAAGATGCGTACGAGTCTAATACTACTGAGCAGATGCTTATTAGACAAAAGCTACATAATCATCTTACGCTTCGTTATGAACGCCTCTCTTTGCTTATTAATCTAAAACAATTGCATTTTCATCTTCCTGATAATAGAAGTTTTTTACGCATGCACCATTCTCATAAATTTGATGATACTCTTGTAAATATTAGACCAACAGTAGAGTTTGTTAATAAGTACCATATACCTATAGATGGCTTTGAAGAAGGGCGTGTTCATTATGGCTTTCGCTTTGTTTATCCTCTTTTTGATGGAGATAAAAAATATATAGGAAGTGTTGAGGTCTCTTTTCCATCTAAAGCATTTCAAGATACTTTTAACAAAAATCATTATGCCTCACAGTTTCTAATGGCAAAAGATATTGTCTTAAAAAAAATATGGAAAGAAGAGTTATTAGCTAATTATGAAGAGTCTTCTATTCATCCAAATTTTTATAAAGAAAATATAGATACTGATAGTAATCTTAAAGAGTTTATTTCCAAAGATATACAAGCAGGTTTTGCTAAAAACATACATACTCAAGAGGCTTTTTCATTAGTACATTCATTAGAAAACACTTCATTGATATTCTCATTTTTACCTATGAAAAACCCTGTTAATAATACTCTTATTGGATATATAATAATTATATCTAAAGACAATACTATTAATAGTATTCTTATGGAAGAGCGTATAGAACAGTTTATAGGATTTTTTGTTGTTTTGGCTTTTTTTATGTTTATGTATCGCCGTAAAATTAATCAAGAAATACTTGTTAAAAGTGAAGTTAAATATAGAACACTTATAGAAAATATTGGACATAGTTACTTTTTTTATCGTCATGATACACAAGGAGTATTTTTATATACAAGTGATTCTTTAAAAAATGTTTTGGGTTACAGTAAAGAGGAATTTTTAGTACATTATAATAACTATCTTACAGATAATATTATTAATAAAGATGTAGATAAATATACCAAACTAAGTCTACAAGGGTTTATCCAACCTTCTTATAAAGTAGAGATTTATCATAAAAATGGTTCTAAAGTATGGCTTGAAATTACAGAAAGTCCACAATATAATAATAATGGAGTAGTTATTGCAATTGATGGTATTGCTAAAGATATTACAAATGAGATTAGAGTAGATAAATTGATAGCTAGTAGCCAAACAGTACTTTTTTATTGGCATGCCAAAGAACAATGGCCAGTAGCGTATGTATCTGAAAATATTACTATTTTTGGCTACAGTAGTAATGATTTTCTCTCTAATAAAGTTAAATTCTATGAAATTATTCATCCAGATGATTTAGAACAGGTTTCTAGAGAGGTAAAATATTATAGTGAAAATCATATAGATAGTTTTGTTCAAGTCTATCGTATTTTTGATAAAGATTCTTCTATAAGATGGATTGATGACCGCACAACAATAGAACGAAACCTAGATGGAGAGGTTATTTTTTATTTAGGTACAATTATTGATATTACAGAACAAAAAAAGACTGAAGAGAAATTGATTTATCAAACAGAGCATGATGAGTTAACAAATCTTCCAAATCGTACACTTTTGATGGATAGAATAAAACAATCCATTAAAAGACTAAAATACTCTAATGATAAGCTTGCAATTATTTATTTGGATTTTGATAGATTTAAAGAGATTAATGACTCTATGGGACATAATTTTGGAGATAAAGTTATTATTAAAGCAGGAAAACGATTTTCTAAATGTATGCGTGATATTGATACACTTGCACGGTTAGGAGGGGATGAGTTTGTAATTTTGGCTGAGAATATTCAAACTAATAGAGATATTATTTCTATTATTCAAAAGCTAAGAGAGGTTATAAATACACCATTTGTTATTGAAGGTCAACATATTTATATAACTATGAGTATTGGGATATCTCTTTATCCACAAGATGGTAATAGTGCTGAGATTCTTCTTCAAAATGCAGATGCAGCAATGTTTAAAGCCAAAGATGATGGAAAAAATACTCATAGATTTTATACTCAAGAGATGACAACAAATGCATTAGAACATATTATTATGGAGACAAATATTCGTCAAGGTCTCAAAAAAGAGGAATTTATTGTCTATTATCAACCACAAGTTGATAGTATTACAAATAAACTTATAGGAATGGAGGCTCTTGTGCGGTGGCAACATCCAACTATGGGACTTATTTCACCTTTTCGATTTATCCCTCTTGCAGAAAAAACAGGGCTTATTCTTCCACTTGATAGATGGGTTATGAAAGTTGCTATGAAACAAATAGTAGCGTGGTATAGACAAGGTTTATCTCCAGGTACTCTGGCTCTAAATATATCTATACAGCAACTACAAAAATCTAATTTTATCTCTGTTCTTGATAGTGTGATGGAGGAGATAGGTATGAAGGCAGAATGGTTAGAACTAGAAGTAACAGAGGGACAGATTATGGATAATCCTCAAAAAGCTATCGAAATACTAACACAAATTAGCCAAAGAGGTATTAAATTAGCTATTGATGACTTTGGCACAGGCTACTCTTCTCTAGCATACCTTAAACAACTTCCTATTGATAAACTAAAAATTGATAAATCATTTATCAATGATATTCCTAGTAGTAAAGATGATAAAGCTATTACAAAATCTATTATATCTTTATCTCAGATACTTGATTTAGAAATTATTGCAGAGGGTGTAGAAACAAGAGAACAAAAAAACTTTTTAGTTTCTAATGGATGTAAGAATATACAAGGCTATCTCTATGGCAAGCCTATGGAAGCTAAAGAGATACAGAGATTTTGGATAGAAAAAAAAGAAGCTTAGTTTACAATACTTACTTTTGTTCCTGAATTTACCTTAGCAAATATTGTTTTGGCTACTTTGTAAGGGAGTCTAATACATCCATTTGTTCCAGGATTTCTTTTGATATATTTACTCGCATGTAATCCTATACCAGAGCTAGTTAAACGCATCCAATTTTGAAGAGAAGCACCCACATATTTTGCTTTTTCCCCATGATATTTTCTTTTATCCCCTTTATAGACGATTTTTCCACCACGATAATATCTACCAAAAATTGTTGATCGTTTATCTGCAATTTTTTCTTGAATTTTAAATGTCCCTTTAGGAGTTCTTTTGTCTCTAATTGCTCCACTATTTGGCTCTAACTTTCTTTTTGCTCCTGTAGTACAAGGAGAACAAAGTGCAACTTTACCATTTACATAAAGTCGTACTCTTTGTTCACTAATATCAACTTTTAGTTTGGTATTTCTTTTATTAGCTTTACTCAGGAGAGAATTATCTTTAAATACTTTATAACTCTTTTTTAGATTTGTTTTCTTTCTAAAGTCAGAATAACATTTCTCTTTGCTTGTACTCTTTTTTATTTTTGATACTTTGCAAAATTTAATATTTTTTGATACCTTATCAAGTTGCTTTTTTGTTTTAATCCCCACATACCCAGCCATTGGTTTTAGCTTATACTGTTTTTGGAATTTAATTACAGCATTCTTTGTACTTTTTCCCCATTTCCCATCAACTTTAAGATTGAGATCTAGCTTTTTATTTGCATTAAGAGCAATTTGTAGATTTTTTACCTGCGATTTATCATTGATACATTCTTGTTCTTGAGTGTTTTCACAAAGATCATTATAAGTTTTAAAAGTATGTTTTGCATAAGAGAAGGAAAAAAGTATAGCAGAGGCGAGTAGAATCTTGGGTATAGTCATTAAAGCTCCATATTTTTGATAGTGAAATTTTACTCTTAAATAGGTAAAATAAAAATAAAAGTTAGCTTATTTATAGCTGAAATTTGGTTTATTTAAAAAATATTCTTTGATTATCCTATCCATACTCTACAATAAGTTTAGCATCAACACTATCAGTTTTCATTCTCACCAGTTGCATCTTTGCATATTTTTTTAGAATGCAGTATAAATTAGCTAACTAGCCTTCATCATTGTACCTAGGGTATTAGCATAAATGCTATTTATTGTAACCCTATTTTAAGGTATCGGAGACAATAAAGCTGTTAGAATGTTTAGTATATAGAAAAGAAAAAATTAACCCAAATCATGGATTAGCATATGCAGACAAATGAGATTTTAAATAACTTTCCACAGTCCATAGTACTCTCCATAGACAAAAATCTTATAATTACAAACATTTATGGGCAACAAAGTAAGATCTTATATGAAAATTTTGACTTTTCTCAAGAGCAAACAGTATCAAACTTATTTGAAAAAAATACCTATCAACAACTCTTATCCCTGCTAAATAAAAACATAGACACTTTGAATATAGATTTTTTAAACCATACATATGATGTCTACTTTAGCTATCAAGAAGATGGAGAAGGCTCTCTACTGTACCTTATAGATGTGACACGCTTTAGTAGTGTGGAGTTGCAACTCAAACAGAGTGTACATGACTTGGTCTCCAAAAAAGAGGAACTACGAGCTGTTTTTGACTTGGCTGCAAATGGTATATCTATACTTGACCATAATGGAATGTTTCTTTATGCCAATAAGTTTTTTCAAGATATGATGGAGTATTCTATGGAGGAATTATACAAAGAATCATGTATCTCTCTATCATCT
>JADGER010000098.1 GCA_016744315.1 Sulfurovaceae bacterium | reverse complement strand
GCTTCTACAGATGCTTTAGAAAATTATGTTCATCGGGTTCTTAAATCTTATGGTGTTGATAAAACTTATGAAATTAATTTTAGGTAGGTACTTATATTGATCAATTTTATCTAGTTCTTTGCTATATTTATCAAAATCTTCATATTTTTTATGAAAAAAATTAATATCAATAATACATTGGTTAGAATTTTCTTTAAAACAGTCTAAAATAAAATTCAAATATTTATCTTCCATTGAAAGTCTAAAATATTCTGAATCTAAATTCAATAATTCAGAAGAGCTAGATTTCAAAGTATAACTATATATATCAAGTATCGCATTTGGATATATATTATAAACTCTAGCAAAAAAATCTTCTTCTATTTTAGTATCTAAAAACAATTTTTTATAATTGACATCTATTGGTTCTAATATAGGTATATTATTCATTATTTAACTTTTATCAATTAATAGTGCATACTCTTCTTCGGAATTAAATATAATATATTCTGTTATTGAATCCCATAATACACCACACTCTTTCCCTTTTGCCCAATTATTTGTTGTTGAGTTTTTAGGTATTTGACCTGTGATAAATAATTTATTATTTATCATATTAAATTCTGGATTTTTTATTACTAAGGTATCACCAGAAAGTGTACCAAAGGATACTACCTTATTTAAAAAAATTATCATGGTATTTACCTGTCTCTTCTAGTATTATCTAAGTCATTATATATATTTTTTAAACAAAAAAAGATATATTTAGAGAATCATTTTTTATATTAATATAATAATCTCTTTTTAGAAATTGAGTAAAATTAGGTGCTATAGTAATTAGAGGGGAGGTCTCCTCCTATATAAAGAGGAGAGGAAAAAATTACTTTTTAATGGGTGTTACATACATATTAATGTATCTACCCTCTTGGTGAGCACTTTTTTCAAGGTTACCTACATGCTCTAGCATTGGCCATACACGGTTAAGTACATCAATCCCTAATTCTGGGTTTGCCATCTCTCGACCTCTTAGAAATACTCTAAGTTTTACATGTTTGCCTTTTTCTAAAAACTCAATAGCATGTTTGACTTTGTAATTGACATCATTTTCTGCGATTTTGCAAGAGAATTTAACTTCTTTTACATCAATCTTTTTTTGATTTTTTTTGGCTTCTTTTTTCTTTTTTTCTACTTCATACTTATGTTTGCCATAATCCATCACTTTCGCAACAGGGGGTTTTGCATCAGGAGAGACAAGTACAAGATCTAGTCCTTTATCCTCTGCTATTTGAATTGCATCTGCTCTTGAGATGATTCCAAACTGCTCTCCGTCATCGCCGAGTACTCTCAGCTCTGTCGCTCTAATACTCTCATTCATGACAGTATCGTCTTTTTTCGCTCGGCCGCCTCTGTTGTTTTGTTGTCTGCTCAAATTTTTCCTTCTTTTAGTTGTTGTATTAATTTTACCATAAGTTCGTCTTGTGTTAGATTATATTGCTCTTTTGCTCTTCTATCACGGATTGCTATGGCTCTATTTTTCACCTCTTCGTCACCTATTATAGCGACATATGGTACTCTTTGCTTCTCAGCGAGACGAATTCTTTTGTTAAGAGAGTCATTTTTGTCGTAAATTTCGCTATCAATGCCCTCATCAATGAGTAAATTCTTAAGTTCTTTTGCATATGCAACATGATCTGTAGAGATAGGAACAAAGATAATTTGTGTTGGAGCAATAAAGAATGGGAACTCTCCTGCGTAGTGTTCTGTAAGGATAGCGATAAAGCGTTCAAATGACCCTAGTATAGCACGGTGTATCATTACAGGCTGTTTACGCGTATTATCCTCAGCTACATACTCTAAACCAAATCTCTCTGGAAGGTTAAAGTCTACTTGTATTGTACCACATTGCCATTTTCTTCCTAAAGCATCAGTAATCTTTACATCTATTTTAGGACCATAAAATGCTCCACCACCTTCATCTATCTTAAATGCTATATTATTTTCATTGAGTGCGTCTTTAAGACCTTGTGTGGCTAATTCCCATACAGCGTCTTCTCCAATGGCTTTTTCTGGTTTGGTAGAAACTTCCATAGTGTAGTTAAAGTCAAATTTTTTCATAACCGCATCTACAAACTCTACTACTTCTATTACCTCAGCTTTAATTTGCTCTGGTGTACAAAAGATATGTGCATCATCTTGGGTAAATTCACGCACTCTAAGTAATCCGTGTAACACTCCTGATTTTTCATGGCGATGGACTACACCATATTCAAAGTATTTTACAGGTAAATCACGGTAGCTTTTTCCAGATTGTTTAAATATCTGTATATGACCAATACAGTTCATTGGTTTGATACCATACTCTTGTTCATCTATTTCTGTTAGGTACATATTCTCACCATAACAAGCATAATGACCTGATGTATGCCACATTTGTGCTTTGAGTATTTCTGGACCTCTTACTGGTTCATATTCTCGTTTTCTGTGTGCTTTAAAAAGTATATCTTCTATTTTGGCACGAAGTCTAGCACCTTTTGGCATCCAAAATGGTAGTCCAGCTCCTGATTCTTCATCAAAAGTAAAGAGTTCTAGTTCTGAGCCTAGTTTTCTATGGTCTCGTTTTTTTGCCTCTTCTATCATCTTAAGATGTTCTTTGAGTGACTCTTTGTCTGCAAATGCTATTCCATAGATTCTTGTGAGCATCTCTGAGTTTTCATCACCACCCAAATAAGCTCCTGCTACACGAGTAAGTTTGAAGTTGTGCAAAAATCTTAAAGCAGGGACATGAGGACCTCTACAAAGATCTTCAAATTCTCCTTGCTTATAGATAGAAATAGATTCATCTGGGATACGGGAAAGAACTGCTAATTTGAGGTCATCATCTGCAAATTTCTCTAAAGCTTCTGCTTTGGTCATCTCATATTTTTCTATTTTATGCTTCTTTTTAATAAGCTCTTTCATCTTTTTTTCAATTCGTTTAAGATCATCTTCACTGATCTTTTCATCTACACGAAAATCATAATAAAAACCTTCATCTACTACAGGGCCTACAAAAAACTGTGAATTGTTATAGAGTTCTTTGATAGCTTGTGCCATAAGGTGTGCAGTAGAGTGTCTGATAATCTCTAATGAATTATCACTGTTGTCAAAATGTATAACTTCGTTTGAGATACCTCTTTGTTCTGCTGTTTGTGTATCGATGATATTACCATCAACATCAAGATATGCTAATACTTCTTGTTCCAATTTAAATTCCTATTAAAAATGTTATTATTGTGATTATACCCTATTTGACTTAATAGGGTTTATCATTTATTGATATTCTCTTTTAGCACTCTTTTGAGTACTTTCCCTGTGGCATTCTTGGGAAGTTTATCTATAAAATAGATTATTTTTGGAAGTTTAAAATTGGCTAAGTGTGCTCTTATATGACTTCTTAGCTCTGCTTCATTAACCTGATCTATACCCTCTTGAAGTTCTATATATGCTATAGGTATTTCACCACTTTTTTCATCAGGAATCCCTATAACAGCACTAGCATTTACCCCTTCAAAGGTATCAATAATTGATTCAACTTCTTGGGGATATATATTGATTCCTTTAGAGATAATAAGATCTTTTTTTCTATCTACGATAAAGAGGTATCCTTCTTCATCCATATATCCCATATCTCCTGTAATAAGCCAACCATTATTTATTGCCTCTTTTGTTGCATCAGGTCGATTAAGGTAGCCTATCATTATATTATCACCAAAGGCAATAACTTCACCAACTTCACCTCTTTTTACTTCTTGCATTTTTTCATCTACGATTTTAATCTGATAGCCATACATTGCAGGCCCTACAGACTTACCTTTTGGTTTGTTGGGTGGGTTAATACAGATTGCAGGGCTTGATTCACTTAGTCCATATCCTTCTATAAGTGAGGCTCGTTTAAACTTCTGTCCCATAGCAATAAGTGTATGTTCTCGTAAGGCTGAAGCTCCAGAGACAAATACACGGACATTATTAAACCACATAAAGTACCATGGAAGTTTGGCTTTTGATAAAGCATTATAAACATCAGGAATACCCAAAAATAGGGTAACTCTTTTCATAAGAGTTTGTTTGAATATATTGCTAAATGGTTGTAGAGATTTAACGATTACAATACTTCCACCTACATACATCATAAGCATAATTCCTACAGAGAGTGTAAATGAGTGGAACATTGGTAAAAATACAATACCTCTATCTTTGCTATTAACATTAACTCTCTCTACTGCTGCTTCTGCATTGGAGAAGATATTTTTGTAACTAAGCATAGCTCCTTTTGGTTTACCTGTAGTTCCAGAAGTATAAATAATAACGGCCATATCATCAATAGATACTTTTACTTCATTTGCTGAAAGGTTAGTATTGAGAGTATCTTGAAACTGTACATTAAATGCATTGTGTACTACAGCGTCACCTTTCCAAATAATAAGATCACAGAGTTCTGATGCTTGTGAATTAAGAACTATATCTTGATAAATACTCGAGGCTACAAGCATCATTACACCACTATCTTCAAGAATATAACTAAGTTCTTCAGATTTGAGAAAAGTATTAATAGGTACTGATACAGCACCTAGTTTTGATAATGCAAAAAGTGTAATAATAAATTCAGGAGAGTTACGGACAAAGAGGGCTACTCTGTTACCCCTTTTGATTCCTTTTGCCGAGAGATAGCCAGCAAAAGTATTAACATTATCAAGGAGTTTTGAGTAAGATATTTTTTTATCTTCTACAAAGAGAGCAGTTTTACTCCCTTGTTGCGTTCCATGGGTACGAAGCATTTCATAGAACGAGTTAAATTTATAATTAAATGTCTCAGTACTCATACGATACACCTATAGTTGTTAGATATGCACCTCCGCCATTAAATCCACCACCATTTGCTAGTATTGGATTTTCTGCTACACCTTTGGGAATACTTTGAGAGTCTTTGGAGTCAAGTAAAAATGATATTCCCCAAGAAAGGTTTGGAGTCTGTTGGTAAGAAAACCCCATAGAAAATATTTTGGCATCACTATCTGGAAGTTCAAATCCTATAGTTTGTTGTGGTACTGGTGTTTCGTCCAGAGCAAATCCCATCATCATAGTAATTTTATTATCCATAACAATTGTTGCACCTATTCTAAATGTATTGGTATCTTCCCAATCTCTTGCAAGTGGAGCATCAAATATAGGTTGTAGTGGTAGAGGAATAGCCGTATCATAGTGAAAATCTAAAGTTTCATAACTTGACCAATAAGTTCTTTCATAGTTAAATTCAAGTGTAAATGTATCTTCCCAAGTTTTACTAATAGAAAGATTGAGTGCTGCTGGAAGTGGCACAGTTACCGCAGTATTATATTGCTGACCTACTCCTCCTACAAAGAGATTTGCTTCTCCCTCTTCTTCTAAGTCAATATTGGAACGATAAGTAACCGCTAGATTAATATCATTTGTTGGTTTATAGGTCATAGCAAGGTTATATCCAAAGTTAAATGAATCACCCTCCATCTCTCTTTTGACAGGAGCAATAGTGCCACCATCACTATTAACAACACCTTCACTATAGACTACTCGAAGACCCCCAGCAATACTGAACTGTTCATTTACGCGATAAGATAATACTGGATTAATCTCAATATTTTTAAGTGTAAACTCTTCTGCATAGAGTTTTTGATAAGGAGTTTCCCATCGTTTTGTAAGTCCAGCAGGAGCTGTAAGACTTATACCCCAACGGAAATCATTTATAGCTTTAGATACATAATGAAAATTAGGTATAAAAATATTTTCTATTTCGGAATCTCCTGAGTATGGAGATGAAAGTTTGTAACTAACAGCTGGTAAATGAGCAAGAGTTAACCCAGCAGTAAAATACTGTTTGTCTTCCATAAAACTCATATTCGCAGGGTTAAAATAGGCACTGTCTGCACCCATAGTATGTGCTACATACGCAGCACCTAAGGCATTAGAGTTAAGTGATTGTTCAGGTATTTTATACCCACCTGCTACTAGCATAGAACTAGCAACTATACTCAAAACTGTTATTGATCTAATTTTCATTTTTTCTCCTAATATTTCATTGTATTTTTGCGTACTTCAGCAAACATCTGTGCAGTGAGTCCATACGCATAGAGACCACAATCAATATGCCCTAGTTTTTGTGAGATACCAAGGAGGGACTCTACAGGCATAAGAGCTACATTTGTTGCACCTAAGGCTTGCATACTATTTACTGTAAGCTCTGCAATACCATAAGGGATTACATCATCTCCTTCACAATGGACTACTCTTACAGGTGCTGTAGGTTTCCAGTTATGTACATTATTTGCAACAAGAGCTTCTCTAAACCATTGTTGGTCATTGCTAAAGAACTCTTTTACAAATGCCATAGTGAAGAGACCAAAATTACCAGTAGTTACATCCGTAAGCTCTGAGTCTACTTCTAGGTGTGAATAGCTACCATCCATAAGTTCTTCTACTTCAGAAGCATAAGGTTCATTGAATACAGTATCCAGAGGCTCATTATAGGCTGTAGCATACGAATATCCAACATTTGCCATAAAAGATGGTACAGAGATATTGGGTTGACTAAGAACGCCAAATGCGGTTGTATTCATATCATAAGGACCTGCCATAGGAGCAGCCATTGTTATGTCTAAGAATTTATGATCTGCTTCAATAGCTTGGAGTGTTGCCATAGCAGCATATCCACCCTCGCTATATCCTGTAAGAAAAATTTGTCCATTTAATTTGATATTATTTTCAGCCGCAAACTCTTGAGCTGCGTAAATAAAATCAATACTTGCATTTGCCAAAGATTTTTTCATTACAAAAGGATGATACTGCTCTCTTGAATCACCAAAACCTACATAATCAGGCTGTAAGGTAACAAACCCAGCAAGTGAAGTCATTATAATTGCTGAACCATCAGGAGAGTTTGTTTCTTGTGCTAACACTGTAGGCGCTTCATTATCTTTCATAATAGTTCCATGGTCATCACTTACCAATGAAAGACCTATTTGATAAACAAGCTCAGGCATACCTGTAGGGACTACCATTAATCCTGAAGCAGAGATTGTTGCTCCCTCTTCATTGGTAGTAAGATAAGGAATCTTATAGGCACGATACCCATAAACAGTACTTGCTTCACTTACACCAGGCATATTAGCATCTATAAGAGATTGCTTTACAGATGCACCATCTACATCTACTAGAATAGTACCTCCTAAGGCATTTTCATTATCAGGTTCATCCAATCCTAAACAGCCTGTAAATAGTAGGGCTATGGTGAGTAATGAGGTTTGTATTATATATTTCATTCTGTGTTCCTTTATTTTATTTTGAAGTATCTATCAAATCATAGAGTGCTTGTATTTCATCACTCCAGATCTCCTCATTGATTGTCTCAAGAATAAGTGGTATATCATCCATTCGTGGGTCACTCATGATAAATTCAAATGCATCCCAACCAATTTCACCTAATCCTAAAGATTGATGTCTATCTACATGGCTTCCTAAAGGTGGTTTTGAATCATTGATATGCATACCCATAAGATACTCGAATCCTACTATAGATTCAAATGCATCCATAGTGACATCATAAGCCTCTTTTGTACGCAAATCATATCCTGCTGTAAATGTATGGCAAGTATCCAAACAGACTCCAACACGGCGTTTATCTTCTATTTTTGAGATAATATGTGCAAGATGTTCAAATTTATAACCCAAGTTACTCCCTTGACCAGCAGTATTTTCTATCACTAACTTTACATCTAACTCTTTTGTTGCTTCAATAGCTAAGTTCATAGATTCAGCAACAATATCCAAACAACTATATTCGGCTTTTTCTATCTGCTCTTCTCTATCAGCTACCTTTTTGCCTATTTTAACAAGATGGCTTCCTGGGTGAAAATTGAGTTTATCAAGTCCTAATAATGCACATCGCTCTAACTCATCAATAAATGCTACTCTTGATTTTTCTAATTTTTCTATCTCAGGATGTCCTAGATTAATAAGATAGCTATCATGAGGGAGTACATGTTGGGGCAAAATACCAGAGAGTTTGAGATTTTCTTTAAACTTAGTAATAGTTTCAGTATCCAGTGGTTTTGCTAGCCATTGGCGTTGATTCTTGGTAAAGAGAGCAAATGCCTTTGCTCCTATCTTCATAGCATTGAGCGGAGCGTTATAGACTCCTCCACTTGCACTTACATGTGCACCTACATATTTCATATTTTTATAACCTTGATGAGTATTTTATTAATTTTATCACGGAAAATTGTATGCTTACTTGAAACTTCATACTCTATAGCATATTGATTTGCTTTTTTGATATTTTGTGTAAAGCCGTTACTATTCTTAACTAAATTCTCACTATTATAAATAGGTTTTGCTCTAAAGATATTTTCAAGTAAAGTATCTGGATAGTATTGAGAGAGTTCTTGTTTATTAAATTGTTGTGGAGAAATACATTCAAATTGGCTCATACAAACCTGTTCACTATTAATATCTAGGCTCATAAGTGGCGTACCAATACCGTAAATCTCTATTTTTAGTTTTTTACCATTATCAGAGATAAATCCCATGTCTGCATAACGCAAAGAGGGAGATTTCCATATAATTTTGGCACTTTCTTGCAGTGAAGGGGTTGTTTGGAGACATCCATGAAGCATAAAACCTATCCCAAAGAGAATAAAAAGCATTTTTTTCTGCATTAGAAGACCTTTTTTGGATATTATACACTAGTTAAGAATAAATTAAGGTAATTTTCTATATAATCTCGTCCACAAGTTATCTAGTGGCCCCATCGTCTAGCGGTTAGGATCCATGGTTTTCATCCATGTTACCGGAGTTCGAGTCTCCGTGGGGTCACCACTTTTTTACTTGTTATTTATTATGTGTGGCCCCATCGTCTAGCGGTTAGGATCCATGGTTTTCATCCATGTTACCGGAGTTCGAGTCTCCGTGGGGTCACCACTTTAAAGAAACTTATTATGAACCTTTTACCTACAAAACAAATAAATCAACTCTTAAGTATTATTAATCTTTATCCTTCTATACGAATTATGCATTTTAGTAATGATGCCTGTGAACTCAATGATAAAATAGTACAACTTTGCACAGAGCATGAATATGAATTTCAACTTAATTATAGCTCTGAAGAGTTGGTTCAAAATGCTATAGATAAATTTGATAAAAATTCTCTAGTACATATTAAAAAAATTAATCTTCAGCAACCTCGCTATGCAATTCAAGCAAAAGTATATGATTATCTTTTTGTGACTATGGCAATAGAAGATACGCTCAAAGAGAGTTTTCTCAAAAAATCTCATGCTATTATCAAGAATGCGGGAATTATTATTATCTTTGTTCCTAAAATAGAAAATAAACGAGATGATACAAATATATATCTTTGGATGCAACTTTTGGAAGAAACCTATTTTGTTGCAAGTAATACTATAGATATATTTGATGATTA
>JADGER010000250.1 GCA_016744315.1 Sulfurovaceae bacterium | reverse complement strand
ATGCTTCTACAGATGCTTTAGAAAATTATGTTCATCGGGTTCTTAAATCTTATGGTGTTGATAAAACTTATGAAATTAATTTTAGGTAGGTACTTATGTGTGCCTATACCATCTCTATCTATATTTCCAAGGTCATTATTATAGAGTATTTGAGATAAATCTTCTTTTGAAAAGATATTTAAGGAATTGGTAAAAAGAGTCTCAAAAATCATATATTCACTAGGTGTTAATGCTAATTGCTTGTTATTTATATAAAATCTTTTTAGTGTTTTGTCATATTGAATTATTTGTTTAAACTTTAGTTCTGTATGTGTAAGCTCAAATCTTCTTTTTAATAATGACTCTACCTTTAGTGCTAGTAGTTTTGTGGAAAATGGTTTGGCTATGTAGTCATCAGCACCCAAACTATAGGCTTTTTCTTTGCTCTCATCTAAGTCTAATGCACTTACAATGATGATAAGAGATTTTTTACTATTTTTTCTAAGTTCACTACATAGTGTCAATCCATCAACAAAAGGAAGCATAATATCCAATGATACCAAATCAAACTTCTCTGTTTGTATAAGCCTTAACGCCTCTTTACCGTCCAAGGCTGTAGAGACATCATACTTTTTGGGGTCTAGTCGATTAGATATCAAAGCCACTATATCAGGCTCATCTTCTACGATTAGAATTTTATACTTCATACTCTAAAAAGTAGCTTGTAGTTTGGTAAATAAGTAGTCACTATCTTTGACAGCACTATGACAAGATATACATCCATTTACACCTTTATCCCAAGCCTTGAACTTGCCATCTTTTTTGATAAATCTAGCATAACCCCAATTATCACCATTAGCATTAAAGACTTTAGAATTTTTTACCATATACTCCACTCTCTGCACTTCATCTGCCTCTAAAGCTGTAGGAAACGAAGGCATTTTTTTAACAGACCAACCAATTTTTACAATCTTACTACCCTCTGGCATAACTTTTAACTTCTCTTTTAAAGCATTATATCCAATAGGATTAGCCAAAATATATCGTAACTCATTTTTGTCTGTTCTAAAATGTGTTGCTACTATTTTATAATCTTGATAACCCTCTATCATTTTAAATGACAAGTTATTATCAGCCATTTTTAAATCAGGCAATTTACTATTTTGTGCAAATAATAGACCCATCAATATCGTTGAAATTATTACTGTTTTTTTCACTTTTTATCCTTGGTTTTAATTTATATAAGTGTATCGCTGTTTTATCAAGATTGTGTGAAGATGTGATTTTAAAATTTTTTTACTCACTTTTTTTTATCTTCTTCTTGCATAGAATCTATTTGTTATTTCCTAAATATTACTTAATAATTCTTTTTCTTCTTGACTATAAAACAAAACTTCTGTTTTAATATTTAAATAGTGATATATTGCTTTAGTTTTTTTAAAAAGTTTTTTGTCTCCAATAATAAATTTATCAACATACGAACCATAAATAATATGACTCACATCATGCATTCTTGAACGAGCCTTTTCTAAACTCTTTCCTTTTTTTGATTTTTCATAATTATATCCATGTGCTTCAAGTAAATTTGCTAACATCTCTACAATAGTTGATATCTTAAAAAAATTATCATTGAAATCACTAAAATCAAAATTAAATTTTGCAATCGTATTTAACTTAATATCATATAGGTTTGAAATTTCTTTTATACTAAAATTATAATTTCTAACAAACATTGATTTAATATTAATATGTGTTTCATCAAGTAATTTTTTTAATATTTCTTCAGGAAGAATATTATTAATTTTAGAAGGTTCATTACCATAAAAATCATTTTCTTTAGAGGTATTTAAAACTTGCTCATTTATAGCTTCAGCCTTATTATTCAAATTATTATAATCTTTGATAACTCGTTCATAACATATTCTAGGATGCTCTTCTTTTATATATGTTCCATACTTAATATCTATTATTTCACCATGATGTGGAAGTATCTCTTGATTATTAGTTAGTAAAGAAAGTTCTTTTAAATCATTTTCAATAATATCTTTTGAAGTATTATATCTTTGTTCCGATACAGCTATTTCTTCAATATGTGCTGGACTATAAATAATATTAAATTTATTATTTCCCACTAGCTTATTCTTATCTATCTTATTATTTATTAATTCAATGATAATATTATGGTCTAAGTATAAAGTTTTCGTAACTACTCACCCCCCTCTACCACCCAAACCTTAACCTAAAAATCCCTAAAAAATACTAATCCCAGCAATCACATCCCTCAAAGCTTCAAACTCAT
>JADGER010000249.1 GCA_016744315.1 Sulfurovaceae bacterium | reverse complement strand
CCTTCAATTTTATCGAAAAAATGCTAAAATGCCACCTATGAATATAATGATGACTTTAATACTAATTTTGATCTTTCTTGAGATGTTTGAGGTGTGGTGGCAAAAGGCTACAACGATGGAGGGGGTATTGGAAAATGCTTACCATTATTATGAAAAAAGTATCTTTTTTTATTTTTTTATGCACCCAGCTTATTACTTTATACTATTTATTATTTTGTATACACAAATACTAAATTGGTGGTTTGTGGCTATTTTGCTACTTAAAACACTTGATCTATTTTTTAAGATTACGCTTATGAAAGGGCTTTTTGAAGATAGTGGAGATGTGAATGAAGAAATTAGAGCCATACTCAAAGAACCTCTAAGCCCTATCTTATTTCTAACAGGGCTTGGGATTTATCCATTTTTACTTTTTTATGGCTTAATGTAATTGAACCTACACTAATTGTAGGTATCAATTTCTATTAGCTACACTTTCCCCGTCTCATACCATTTTCTCATCCATTGGTCAATAGGATTAATCAATCTATAGAGAACTGGTACAACAAGTAGTGTCAACACCATAGAACTTATCAAGCCACCAATAACGGCTATCGCCATAGGGGCTTTTGTTTCACTTCCTAGGCTGGTACTGATAGCTAGAGGGAGCATTGCAAATACCATCGCTATCGTAGTCATCAAAATAGGTCTGAGTCTTTTTTCTCCTGCTTCTATAAGAGCTTCGTCGGCACTTTTCCCCTCTTTCATAGCATTATTGGCAAAGTCCACAAGCAAGACGGCATTTTTACCAACCATACCCATCAAGAGCATAAACCCAATCATCACAAAGAGACTAAACTGTTGCCCTTCTACATACAAAGCAATCATCACACCAATAATACTCAGTGGCAAAGCAATCATAATAATAATAGGTTGTATCAATGACTCATAGAGTATTGCAAGGATGATAAACATTAATATTATAGAGAGACCTAGAGCAGCAGCAAAGGCGTTCCCTGTTTTGACCATCTCTTCTGCAAATCCTGTAAACTGATACTCTACACCTTTTGGCATAAGAGCATCTATACCCTCTTTGGTATAGTTAACTGCACCACCAAGATCTAGCCCGAAGAGGTCTGCATAGACTGACACCTGTCTCTGTCTATCGAAGTGGTAGATAGATGCCAAAGCTCTGTTTTCTTTGAAACTCACAAGCCCATCAAGATAGACTAGCTCTCCACTTTTGGAGCGTAGTTGGAGCTTCTTAATATCTGCTATATCAACTCTATGTGCATCATCAAATCGTAGAGTGATATTGTACTGCTTTCCACTCTCTTCAAAGTATGAAATCTCCATATCACTTGAAAATGCTGTAGAGATAGCCATAGATATATCTGATGCAGAGATGCCTAGTCGGTTAGCATTTGCTCTATTGATAAGTATATCTACTTGTGGTTTCCCATCATCTAGGTTGGTATCAATATCCACAAACCCTTTCTTTTTAGCAAGGTAATCTGTGAGGTTTTTCGTCGCTATTTCTAGGTTCTCAAACGAATCAGATTTAAGAACTATCTGATACGGCACAGAGACACCTGCTCCCTTAATATTTGGGATAGCAGCTGCAGTAATATACATATTTTCATTATTAAACGGTTTGAGCTGATTTCTAAAGTTTTGTATAATCTGCTCTTGGTTGTCCGCTCGTTGGTCTTTATCATTGAGTTTCACATAAATAACTGCTTTATTTTTCTCTTGAACAGAGTTATATCCTACTCGCATAGTAGTAAATTCAACATTGGCATCTTTTCGTACTATATCTTCTATCTTTTTAGACTCTAAAACCATCTGCTCCAATGAGATACCAGCTTTGGCTCGGAGGGCTATTTCGAACTCTGCTTTATCCTCTTTGGGGATGAAATCCATACCAATCTTTGGAAAGAGACTTAGACTCCAGACAAAAGTACCTATCACCAATAGAAGTGTTGAAAATTTGAAGCGTAGTACAAATTTCAAGATAGCTTCATAAACCTTTTCTAAGCCTTTAAAAAATGGTTCTGTTACATTATAGAACCAACTCTCACCCTTGTGCAGTGTTCTAGCACTGAGGCTTGGGATAAAACTCATAGCAATAGTATAAGAGATGATAACAGCAAACCCAACAGTCATAGCAAAACTCTCAAAGAACTTTCCTACAATACCTGTCATATTTGCCACAGGAATAAAAACGGCTAAAAGCATTGCAGAGATAGCAAGGATAGTAAAACTCATCTCTTTTGTACCCTCATACGCTGCCTCAAACTTGC
>JADGER010000097.1 GCA_016744315.1 Sulfurovaceae bacterium | reverse complement strand
AAAAAAGCCTATCATGATTATGAAATTATTGAAAAATTTGAAGCAGGTATGGTCTTGCAAGGGAGCGAGGTCAAAGCCCTAAGAGCCAAACGAGCCAACCTCAAAGATGGCTATTGCCGTTTTATCAAAGGAGAGTTATTTTTGATGAATGTGCATATAGCACACCTTAATACAGCCAATACAAGCTATACACCCGATAGCAGAATACCAAGAAAACTCCTTTTACACAAAAAACAACTTAATAAACTTTTCTTAAAAATGGGAAGAGAAGGATTAACTATTGTCCCTCTTTTTGTCTACTTCAATGAAAAAAATCTTGCCAAAATAAGCATAGGACTTGCCAAAGGAAAACAAACCCATGACAAACGACAAGACCTCAAAAAAAGAACCCTCGACAGAGAAGCCCAACAGGCTATGAAAATGAGGTAAAAACCTCAAAATCAGAAGTAACTTATATATATTTTTCTCCTACAAATACACTAAAAATAAATTCTTTATATTTAGTGTGTTATTCTTTCTTCCATAATAAATAAAACAAATACTTACAAATAGTAACACTCCTATTTTTTTCATCTCTTTTAAACTTTTTATTCTATAACTTTATATATGAAGAGGGATACAATTGAATTATATTCATACTTTAAAGGAGATAAGTAAATGTATAAAATTATAATTACTTTAGTTTTATCTGCTCTATTTAGCATAAACCTCTACGCCCAAGAGCCAACCAACGAAAGTGTAACCAAGCTCTATATAGCCACTTTTGATAGAGCCCCTGACAAAGCAGGGTTAGAGTATTGGGTTAATGAATCCAAACTAAGCTTAGAAAATATAGCTACAAGCTTTTTTGACCAACCTGAAACTAAGAACCTCTATCCTACAGGAACTTCTACAGAAGCTTTTATAGAGGCTATCTACACAAACCTTTTCAAAAGAGACCCTGACACAGCAGGAGCTGAGTACTGGAAAAAAGATTTAGAGAGTGGTGTAGTTAATAAATCTGTCTTTATCTTGGCTGTAGTCAATGGAGCAAAAGATGATGATGCCACTCTATTAGCTAACAAAACAGAAGTAGGTCTAAAGTTTGTAGAGTCAGGTTCTAATGATGTAATCAAAGCTAAAGAGATAATGGCAAATATTACCAAGGATGATGCAACAGTAAATGATGCCTTAGCTTTAATCGCTAGTTTTGAATCCACTGATGAGAGCCAAGAAGAGAATAAAGAGGATACAGAAGTTCCTGATTTGTCTATCAATACCTCCACAGGTGCTTCAACTTCTACAGGTTCAACTTCTACTTCGGATACTTCCACAGATTCTACTAACTCCGAAACTGTAGAAACAGAAGAAGAAGAGGAAGAAAATAACAAAAAAATTGATGACGATGAGATACTACCAAACTTCTAATCAAGTCATGCAAAACCGTAGGGTGGGAAAATCCCACCATTCATACAATAGACAAACAAAGGAAAAAAGATGAAACAGACAATCAAGCTTTTACTTCTCTTCCTAGTCATACTAGGAAACACACTCTACGCACAAACTGACCAAGAGGCTATAATAAGTGCTGATAACAAAATAGAGTGGGGATATTATTTCAAAAGAGATAGTGCAGAAAAAGAGAGATGGTTTATCTCTTCTACTATAGATAAATCTGATACTATAGATATCTACTCTCTTATGCCTATCAAAGATGGTAAACCAGGGTGGGCTAGAGTAGGCAAAGATGTCGCTACTATAGACCTAGAGGGCAGAAGCATATCTATAGCAGATATAGCCGATAATCCTAGTTTTGAGTATTATGATGCAGGATGGAGAGAAAAAACAATCAATCCTAAAATCCAAGACGATATAGAACTTATACGAAACTCCACAGTAGATATTAGATGGTGGTTCTTCCAAGCCTCTAATGGCTCATGGTATATCATCAATAAAAATGCAACCGTCTATAAATTCGCCTCAAAAGATGGTCAATATGACTGGCAAGAGATAGATATGGGTGAGAGTGTTCCTGAGTTTTATGTAGATGGAGATTTCAAAGGGGTTAGATTTACTATACAAAAAGATGATAATCCTGTAGATAATGATAGCTCCATAGAAGAGCAGTTAACTAGCATTAAATCAAAGCTTGATAGTATGCAGTCTTATGATGAATTATTAAGTATTATAGATAACTTAGATATTACAAAAGAAAGTAATGAAGTTAAAGATGCTATTAATGAATTGAAAGATTTAATTAACCAATATAAGAAAGATGGAGATTATTCTCAAAATATTATTACTAATATTAAAACTCAGATTGATAATGTTAACTCTAATATAAATCAAGATGATAGTGATAATATAAAAATAGTTGCTAGTGGTAAAAATACTATTTTATATAATGATATTCAAGATAGCAAAGATAATAATATAAATATTTATACAAAAGACTTTCTATTAGATGACAATAAAACAAAAATTCAAATATCTTTTGATATTCAAGAGAATAATATTGAAGAAGATATTGAAATTACTATTGAAAAATTTGATTATGAAGAAGATGTACTTTGGGCAGAAATTTTGAAAGTAACTTCAAGTGAACCTTTAATTAATGTTGATATTGGAACTATTAATGATAGTAAAAAGAGAAATAGGTCCCTTACAAATAAAGAATATAAAATTAAAGACTCTTATCTAAGTGAAGCCTCTATCTACAACGTAACAGAAAGTAATTTTAAAGAATCTATCAAAAGAATAAAATTAGAAGAAAAAGTTGGTGAATATAGTTTTGTAATAGAAGTAACTCAAAAGTTATTAAGAATGGGATTTATTATTAATCATGATAGAAGTAAATATAATGCAACATTAATAGATTCCAAAATAGATAAAATTAGACTTTTTAATATAGATAAAGTTTATAGTCTTTCTTTTGGACGAAGAATTAAATATCCAGATAGTAGACGATCTATATTTACAGAATTTAAAACATACAAGATGTCAACCGATTTTATAGGCTTAAATAAAGATTATACTATCGCTGAAAAAAATCTTGCTGATACAAGAGCTAATACCAATGATATTTTAAATAATTTGATGGATACAGCTGAAGTAGATACAAAAGAAAATAACAAACCTCATCTTTTAGATGAAATAGTAACTCATAGAATTACAGATTTTGACAAATTATTAAAAGGGAAGTCTTCAATATTACCATTTGAATGGACACATTCAGATTATGCCATTAATCAACAAGAAAATAATAAAAGAATACCTTTGATTTTAGTGCATGGTTGGAATGGTGATAAGAACCATAGAGATCCTTCAAAATTATTATTGTGGGAAAATTCAGAGTTTCATTATTGGCATAATTTTTTATCATACTATCTGACATCCGAAGAGTTACAAAAGAAATATCATATATATCTATATAAATATCCAAGTTATAAACATGTTGCATATAATGCAAAAATATTTAGTGAACTATTAACTAAGATTCCAAAAGAGAATGGTGTAACTATTATGGCTCATAGTATGGGTGGAATGGTTTCTCGTGCAATGATAGAAGAGTGGAATGGATTAGGTACTAATGCTAAAAATTTAAAACTGTTAATTACATTTGATACACCTCATCATGGGTCTATTGGAAGTATGCAGAATATTTTAACAGATCTTCCAAAAGATTTAAAAACTCATGGTGCTATGGATTTACATTATGATAATTTTGATAAAAGATTCAATGGTGAGTCTCTAAAAAATAGTTATACTAATAGAAGAGAAGATTTCCAAAGTTTAATTAACTTTGATACAAAATATTGCAAAGAGTTATATTTTAATAAAACAGTTAAAGAATGTTTAAAAATAACAGCAAATCCATATATGTCATATATAAACAATAAGTTTGCAAGTAATGAAAATATTTACAATAAGAAATATATATTCTATACTGCATGGAATGTACATAGTCTTGCTAAATATGAAAATTCAATATTGCTACTACCAAAAGTAGGAACTCATATAAGAATATGGCAAGAAAGAAATTTAGATTTAAATCAAAATAATATACCAAAAATGAACTTTATATCAAATGGTGGAATGGATGTATCTACTGCTCTTATAGGAAACTTTGGATATTCGGCAGGTGGAGCAGAGAGTGTAGGAAGTTCTATTTTTGCTGATGTTGATTCGGGTAATGATTTCAACCCAGAAAGTAATCGTTTCCCTATCGCTTACGAATCTACAGAAAATATATATTATAAAGAAATAAAAGGAGATAATGGTGAACCATTATCAATCATAACTTATTCAAATGGTGAAGATCATCCTTATGGTATTCCATATAGAATTTTTTGGGATTATGACCATGAGACCATTTTTAATGGTACAGCTAAAAAAGATAAAAAAACTAAAGATAATAGAGGTGCTTGGGATAAATATATAAATGGTTACTTATTTGGAAATGATGAAGATTCTACAGATGATACATTATTTAAATCTCATAGAGCAGACTATGTAGAAGGAGCATTAAAAATTAAATCGGGTGAAGATATTAAATTAGGTATTGGGCTAGAGATTATGAATCCATTAAAATATGAACCTGTATTCCTTGTTATCGAAAAAGACTTATTATCCGATTCTATAATTGAAGAAGAAATTGAACAAGACGATGAAGAACCATATATTAATTTAAATGGGGAGAGTACTGTTAACATATATTTAGGTGAGGAATATATGGAGGAAGGTGGTATCTCTAACTATGGTGTAGAAATAATAAGTGAAGTAGATATAAATAAAGTAGGAGAGTATGAAATAACTTATATAGCAAAAAGTCCTAATGGACAAAGTGCAGAAGTTATTAGAATAGTAAATGTAATAGCTCCTTCAGATATATCTTTTAAAAATTCTGCTGAGACATATAAAGATGGAAGTTTAATAAAGTTTGGTGAAACAATAACAAAAACTTGGGTTATATTATCTAAAAGAGAGTATGAAAATGTACTTGCTAAATGGACTAATAGTAATACTAAATTAACACATACTACTACTTTAAATATTGGAAGTTTTAAAGTAGGTGATAATCCTATACCTATAAAAATTACAAATAATTATAATGGAAAAGAATCAGTAACTCGTGAAGGTAGATGGAATCTATTCTATAAAACTAGTGATGGTAAAGAAGTAAGGTTTAAGTATGATACGGAAGATGCATATATTGCTTATAAACTTAAGACTCCTGATAGAACACCAGCAATAATTTCTAATCTAAAACTAACACAAGAAAATATTAACAAACAATCATTAAAGGTATCATTTGATATTCAACAAACAACTAATATTATTAGTGAAATCAAGTTAGAATGTATACAAGGTGGTTACTTTTTTGCTAAAAATTTATTTAGTGATAATAGTAATGGATTAAAAGAGTTTGATATGTTTGTAGATGATATAGTAGATAGTAATATAGATTGTAGAGTTAATGCAACTACAATTGAAGGAATAGAATCGGAAGAGAAAACTGAATCTCTTTATATTCTGAATAAACCTTTATTTGATAGTGGAGTTTCTATTAAGATTAGAAATGAGGGAGGCTTTGCTTTAAGATGGAATGAGTCTATAGGAGCAACAGAGTATAAACTTTATCGTTCTTCAACTAAGGGAGAGTTAGGAAGTAAGTTAAGTGATTACTCTATTGGTAATTATCTAACTTTTATTGATGAATATGTAAATGGTGGAACTACTTACTATTATACTGTTGAAGCATGTAATAGTAATGGTTGCTCATTCAGCAGACAAAGTTTTAATACATATAATGCTCCTATTTTAACACCAACTCTATCAGGAGGAGTTAATTTAGATGATATTACTGGTGGCTTTAAAATAAATTCACGAGAAGCTACAAATGTTAAAAGATACGAGTTCTATCGTTCTACAAATGGAAGTTTAGGTAATAAGATTGGTTCATCTTTCGGTAGGTATTATGAAGATATTGGATTAAGTGATGGTATAAAATATTATTATACTATAAAAGCTTGTAATGATTATGGATGTGTAGCTAGTGAGCAAGATAGTAGTACATATAAAGCTCCTGCTCCAATAGCACCTATCCCTCCAAAAAATCTAAACGCTAGTGATGAACAGTTTGATGATAAAATAAAGATTAGTTGGAGTAGTGTAAGTGGTGCTACAAAGTATGATGTGTATCGTGCCACTACAAGACATGGTAGTTATTCAAAGATTGATAGTACTAGTTCTACTTATGTATATGATAAAGATGTAAGCTTAGGAAGAGATTATTACTATCAAGTCAAAGCCTATAACTCTGGTGGATACAGTGAGTATAGTAATTATGATAGTGGAGCATCAAAAGAAGAAGAGATTGAACCTATGGGTATACCTGATGATGTTGAGGCTAGTGATGGTAGATATGATGATAGGATTAGGGTAAGTTGGGATAGTGTGAGTGAGGCAGATAAATATTATATATATCGTAATACCTCTTCATCAGGTAGTTATGACTATATAGGTAAAACATCATCAACTTATTATGATGATAGAGACAGTCAACTACAAGAGGGTACGAAATATTATTATAAAGTTAGAGCTTTAAGAACCTTTCCTTATGAGCAATTGAGTAACTATAGTGATTATGATAGAGGTTACTTGGAAGAAAAAGAAGAGGTTGAGCAAATAGTAATCCCTGATATTAAACAAATTGTCTCAACTCCAAGTGGTAATGTTGGTGATACTTTTCAGTTTGCAGTTAAATTAACGAGTGAACTACCAAGCGGATATTATGTGTATATTAACTTTAATGATGAAAGTGCTTCTAAAAGTATAGGTATGGAGTGGAAATATCTTACTTCAGCTGGTGGACATGTTGAAGTTCCTCACTATAAGGAGAATATATATTTGCTAGAGCGTGTCATATCAAAATCTGGTATTGACTCGAACAATAGATACTTTAGAGCAGGTATATTTAAAGGTACATCGGAAAAGGAAAGTGCTAAAGTGAAAGGTTATTCAGACTATAAACAGTTTTCGGTTTATAAATAGTTTCACTCGTTCATAAGCTTTAAAGCTTATGAATGGGTAGATAGTTAAACTTTAAAATAAGGAGACAAAATGTTAAACATATACAAAATAGTGATATTAATTATATCACTTACTCTCACAAGCTATGCAGGGGATACCTCTGCATCTCAAAAAGAAAGTAATTTTAACTCTTTAGAAGACAATATTACTAGTAGCCTTAATGAACTTCTAAAAACATCGCATACTAGAAGTAAGAGTGAACAAAAGTTGACGCTATTATCTAGTGATATTAATGAAAATATTATTAGTTTGTACTTTGATGATATTATTATTGATGAGAATACGGTCATTCAAAATCTCACAAACCCTATATATGCAACGGCATATTATTTGGCTGATAAAAATGGTATTCAAAATCCTATAGTAAAAATTTATATAGGAGATAGAAGTTTAGATGATATTGTAGATGAGAGATATGGGAATATAGAAGATAATCAGACTACTAGACGAGTAAGAAGTGTTAGTAGTAAAAAAGTAGTTATTAATCCAGGGCATGGATATACTTGGAATAATAGTTATTGGTTTTTACAAAGACCTCTTATGGAAAATAGATATAGAGAAGATTTTGGTAATGCTGTTTTGTCAACATATCTATACCCTAAACTACAAAACAGTGGGATTAAGACATACTCTACTAGAGAGATTGATTTTCATGCAGGTACTGGTGTATCAGGTTATGAAAAGTGGCAAGAGAATGCTAGACAGTATTTTAAATCAAAAGGGATAAGCAGTACTATTTGGAACTCTTTACCATCCTATTCGAGTGAAGATAATGATATTAGAAGTAGACCACTCTATGCTAACTCTTTGGGTGCAAATGTCATGATAAGTATTCATACTAATGCAGCAGGAAGTACGGCTAGAGGTACACAAATTTATATCTCTAGTGTAGAGAATGGTTATAAAGCAGAGAGCCAAAAACTTGCAGCATCTTTGATAAAACATTTAAAGTCTGAAATACACTCTAAGTATGATTCCAATTGGTATGTGAGTAATGGTATTTTTGAGGCAAACCATGGTGAAAACAGAATTGCAACAATGCCATCAGTAATTATTGAATTAGGTTTTCATACAAATACAAAAGATATTGATGCTCTCTTGAATCATACTTTTAGAGATGCCTCTATGGAGGGTATTAGATTAGGTGTAAATGAGTACTTAGGTATCAAATCTACTATATCATCAAAATACATTTGGCATAAAACAGGAACTGTCTATACAGATACTCAAACAGACGCACAGTTTGGACTACAAAATAACTCTAATGAAGCAATTGTATTCAATAAAGTTGGATTATCTTTGCATGGTATGGATAGAAAGTTTATTCGTGATGTGCAGATTAAATCTAATCAAGTAATCAATGCAAATTCTAGTTATGAGAGTGGTATTTTAGATTATACTGCTCCTACTGAAGCAGGTAACTATTTCTTGGTTTCTAAGTATCAAGATGAGAGTGGTCAATGGTTTGATATAGGTTTTGATGAGATTGTAATTACTCAAAACCCTAATACTAGCCCAGAAAAACCAATAATAACAGGTGTAGGCTCAATAATAAATCCATCAAATAGCTGTTTTGGATGTAATAAAGATGAAGCCTATATGCAAGACCATCAATATAGCCCATCAGCAGTTATTTTTCAATGGAATCATAGAGAGAGTGTGGATAGTTGTAAATATTTAAATATTGTTGCTCGTGAAGTAAATGAAGATGGAGATATTACTAATTCTAATAAAAATTTGGATGTATCTGTATATACTAAAAAATGGAACTCTAATACAAATAATAAATCTTATAATATGACGCTTCCAATAACGATTGACCATGTAGATAATTGGAATACTATATTAGTCTCTTCAAGAGAACCATTATCCCAAAGATTAAATATTAAAGCAAGTTGCTCTAGTGAAAAAACTTATAATGAGAGTATGGCTACTAATATTAATCAAGATAAAGTTGCATCATTAGGTGGGTATGTTTGGGCAGGAAATAGTTCTATTATTAGAAGAGACAATCCAACTTCAACTCAATCAGATGGAGTACGCAGGGATGTAGCAATATCATCGAAAACTGATAGAGGATTAACCTATTTTCAGTGGCAACCTGCTGATAATTGTAAATCTCTTAAATTAAGAGCTGTCGAGTATGATCCTGATACTTTGTATCCTAGTGGTAATGGAGAGTATGTAGAGGTAAATGCTGTCAATATGAAATATTGGGCTTCTAAATGGGATAGTTCAAATGAACAAAACTATTGTGACTCATTACCTTGTACTCTTCAAGCACCTTATGGAGCGAGTGGATATTATATTATTAAGGTTAAAACAGAAGCAGATACTATTGGTAGTAACTATATTAGTGCTACTTGTCAATAGAACCTACAGAGGGTGAAAATATCACCCTCCTCCTACAAAGTCTAATAACTCTATTTTATCACCATCTTCAAGAGTATGAAGAGACCAATTATCTTTTTTGACTATTTCCATATTAACAG
>JADGER010000096.1 GCA_016744315.1 Sulfurovaceae bacterium | reverse complement strand
ATTGCATCTTGAAGTTTACTCTCATCTATTCCTACATCCCATACTTTAAGCATATAAAGACTTCCTAATCTTTGCGAAAGCATTCTTTGTTTTCCTGAGGTATTAATAATCTCTCCTGTGCTTTCTTTGGATGTAGCTGTTATAGAATTAGTAGCTTTATTTGACGCAGAGAGTAGCGCTTCTACGGATTCAAATATTTCTACTACTTTAGTTTTATCTGGAGTTGCTAGGAGTTTGGTTTTAAGTGGAGTCCAAAGAGTTTTTACTTTGGCTAAATCATCTGATGATACTTTATCTTTGCTATAGGCTATAAGCTCTTGGAGGGTTGTATTGAAGAGGTCAACTGATTGTTGTAGTTGTTTTGATGGGTCATTAAATTTCATACTCATCCCAACCATAGAGTAGTTTTTCATTATGCGTTGAGAAAGCATTCTCTGTTTTCCTGCTTTATTGATTGCCTCATTAACTGTAGTAATGCTACCTTCTGCAAAGCTCAAAAGAGATATAGCAATTGCTACTCCCCTCAAAATTTTTATATACATTCTTCTAACTCCTTATAGAATATCTTTAATAATAGATGATACATCTGATTATATAATTATTTACTTATATAGTATAAAACAATAGTCGATAAGAGATTAAGTGGTAGTTTATAGATATGAAAGTATCATTTGATACTCAAATAGTATCAAATAAATTTATTTACTTAAAAGAGATAATTAAACGCTCTTTATGATTCTTTTTATTCGCAAATTATTATAATTTTATTTTTTTATAAGTAATCTTGTACTCCCTTAATATATATTAACTTATAATTAGCCATTGAATTCCTTAAATGCTTTTTTAAGAATCAAATCTAAATTTTAGAAGGATAGTTATGACAACGAGGAGACAAATTAGACAAAAAGTGAGTTTAGCTATAGTGGCAGTAGCAATATTGTCATTTCCACAATTTATTATGGCTGAAAAGCAAACAAATGCTTTAGAGCTGATAAATTTAGCAGGACAACAAAGAATGTTATCTCAGCGTATTTCAAAGGATTATCTCTATAAAGGGGGAGAAATAGCTGTAAGTAAGGCAGATAGACAGTTAATAAAGACCCTTAAAGAGTCTTTGCTAGCACATGGTAAACTAAAAGAGTCTATTACTGATCCTAAGATTATTAACCTGTTAGGCTTTGTTGAAATGAATAACCAAGACATTGTTTTAAAAACAAAAGAGAAATTTACTCTTGATAATGCACAGTATGTACTAGACCTGAGTGAATCTATGCTAGAAGGGAATGAGTATGTTATGGGTTCTCTCAAAAAATCCTCAGGTGTTGATGCTTCTAAGCTTATTGATATGTCCGCAAGACAGGCTATGTTATCTCAGCGTATTGCGAAATACTATATTGCATATCAACTAGGTATTAAAGATCAAAATACTATTAATCAGATGAATAAAGCAGTAAAACTATTTGATGATTCACAAAAAGCACTTTTGGCAAACCAAACAAATACTCCAGCAATAACGGAAAAACTCAAAAAAATAGATAGATTATGGAGTGTAGTTTATAAATTTTATCTTGATATTGAAACAGGGGGATTACCTCTAATTGTATTTAATACCACGGATGATATTACAAGAAAGATGGATGAGATTACGACTCTTTATGTCAAAATCAAGTAAAAAATTAAAACTTAGGAGAAAAGTGTTATGAAACTATACAAAAAAATCAATCTTTTGATACTTGTTGTTCTATTGAGTCTAACTACTGCTAATACAGCAGAAATGAAAAAAGGTTTGACAACAATATTGGATTTGGGAAAACAGATGTCAAATATGAGAAATATGCTTGAAACTTACTCTTTGATTGCCACAAAAGTAAGCTATAAAGCACCTGATGAGAGACTCAAAAAAGGTATTGCTGAATATGAGGGTGTAATAAGCTCTGTGGATAAAAATTTTGATGATAAAGAGATTAAAGCAAGTGTTGCTGCAAGTAAAAAAGCATGGGCACCTGTTAAGAAAGCTCTTTTAAGTGCACTCGAAGATAATGATGCCAAAAAAATGATGGATGAGGGACTTTTTATTCATGGAAATATTAGATCTGTAATCAAAGAGTTAGCTGCTATGAAAAAGTATTTACTCAAAAAAGAGAATATCAAGCAGAGTGAACAGCTTAATGCGGCTATAGAAATAGCTGCCTCATCACAAAGACTTTCAGCACACTATATGATGAAAATGTGGGGTTTACCTGATCCTACTATTCAAGAGCATTGGGATAAAGGAGTTCAAATTTATACAGACTCTATAAAAATACTCAAAGCCTCTCCATATTATAAAGATGCTAAATTTAAAGCACAATTAGATGATACAGAAAAACATCTTAGATATTTTACAACAGTTATTATGTTTGATGATAAATTTGTTCCTGTAGTAGTACATGAAAAAGCTGCACTTGCATATACTAGTGCAAATGAGATGGGAGAGACTATTATAAAACAGATTTCAAAATAGAAATCTTATTGGGGTGAGAACCCCAATTTATTTTATGACAAAAGTTGTTTCACTATAATATTGATACGACCACCATCTGCACGACTTCCCACAGCTTCTTTGGCACTTCCCATAACTTTACCCATATCTTTCATACTTGTAGCACCTAGAGTAGCTACTATTGTACTAATAATACTTTGCAGTTGTGCATCATCCATAGGCTCAGGAAGATAGCTTTTTACAATTTTAAGCTCTTCTTGGTCTTTGGCTACAAGATCATCTCTCTTTGCTTCTCTAAACTGGACTATAGCATCTTCTCTTTGCTTTGCATACTTTAGAAGAAGCTTTTCTACATCACTATCACTTACTTCTCTTCTCTCATCAACTTCTATCTGTTTGACGAGAACCTGTATATTCCGCAATGTATCTCTCTTGAGTACATCTTTAGCTCTCATTGCATCTTTAATATCTGATTTAATCTGTTTGTTTAGACTCATTAAATTATCCTTTTTTTTCTAGCATCTAAAATGCACTTTTTAATCTTTCTTTGATTATCTCTAACTCTGCACCTCTTTCTAGTACTTGGGCACAGAAATCATCAACCTCTTTTTTATCAACACAGATAATTGGTAAAGCACCTGAATCTCGTATAATATCAACAACCATACATGGTAAATTTTCAAAACAGCTAGAATCATAAAGTGCATAGTCATAATCAAAATTTTCGATATTATCCAAGAATGTATCATCATCTTTTGCAATTTCAACTTTATATCCTAGCCCTTCAAATATAGAGCGATAAACATGTGCTTGTAATGCCATTTTGTTATAAAGTAGTATAGCATTGCTATTATTGCGTATAATCTTTTGTGAACTATTATCTTCTTCTTTTTCTAATTCTTCTTCTAATTCTTCTTTTACTTCCTCAGACTCTTCTTCGTACTCTATCTCTTCAGATTTATCATCTTCATCTTCATATTCATGATCATCATCTGCATATTCTTCATCTTCATATTCTTCTTCTATTTCCAAATCTAAAATTTCATCTTCTAATTCTTGCTCTGATAATGTTTCTTCATCTTCTTTTACTTCTTTACTTTTTTCACTCTCAGGAAAATAGTCTCCAATTATTGCTTTTAACTCAACAAGATTAAGAGGTTTAGATGCATAATTATCCATCCCAGCTTTTATATATTTCTCTTTATCTCCTTTAAGAGCATTTGCTGTAAGGGCAATAATAGGAATATGCTCAAGGTTCTCTTCTTCTTCATGCTCTAAGATAGCTTTTGTTGCTTCCATACCATTCATAATAGGCATTTGGATATCCATAAAGATAATATCATAGTCGCTTTTTATACGATGTTCTAATGCTTCTTTTCCGTTAGAAGCAAGAGTAACTTCTAGCCCAAAGTTCTCTAGGGTTACCAAAATTAGTTTTTGATTAATCAAGTTATCTTCTGCAACAAGTGCATGGATATGGTTAAATTGATCTGTTTTTAGAGTATCTTTTTCATTTGAAGTTAATACTTCTTCACCTAGCGTATAACTCTCAATCATACGAACAGTTTTATTAATAGTCATAGGCTTATGTATCATTTTCAAGAAGTTATGATTATGACCATCAACTATACGCTTAAGTGTACCTGTAGTCATAAGGACAACATAAGTATCTAGTTTAGAAAATCTCTCTACAAGTTCTGGTTTTTTAGCATAATGGTGATCAACAAAAAGAATATCAGGGAGTCCCATGGTCTCAGTTTGTGTGAATAGCTCATCATAAGAGTAGAGACGAATAGTTGTACCCAGATATTTAATATAGGCTTCTAGGTTATGATCAATCTGTCTTTCAATACTTATATCAGGGAGTGCTAATCCTATTTTGAGATTCTCAAATGTAGGATAGGCAACCTCTTTACTAGAGCTATCTCTTTGTAATGTAATAGTAAAGAAGAATTCTGCACCTTCACCAGGAGTACTTGAAACATCAAGTTCTCCCCCCATGTAGTCAATAATCGTACGAGAAATAGTTAATCCTAGACCTGTACCACCAAACTCTCTACTTGTACTTGAATCAGCCTGTGTAAAGGCTTGAAAAATTTTAACTTTTTGTTCTTCAGTAATTCCTATTCCTGAATCTTGAACACCAAATCGTATAGAAACACTTGCATCATCGCTTGTTACTTCTTTCATAAAGACATTAATTGTTCCATCCGTTGGTGTAAATTTAATGGCATTACTAATAAGGTTAATCAAGACCTGAGATAACTTTGTTGGATCTCCCATAAAATATTTTGGTATAGATGGTTCAATAAAGACACCAAGTTCTATTCTTTTCTCATCAGCTTTAGCCACAAAAGTTTCAACAGCAGATTCAACTTTTTCAAATATATCAAAACTAATATCTTCAAGTTCCATTTTATTTGCACTAATTTTAGAAAGGTCAAGAATATCACTAACAATAGCCAAAAGGTTATCTGAACTATTTTCAATAATAGATATAAACTCTTGCTGGTCTGGTGTTAGAGGGGACTCTTTAAGAAGTTGAGTAAATCCAACAATACCATTGAGTGGTGTACGAATTTCATGAGACATATTTGCGAGGAAAAGGTCTTTTGCTGTATTTGCCTCTTCTGCTTGTAGCTCTTTTTCATGGAGAAGTTTAAGAATAGAACTAATATAAGCATAAATCTGTTTCTTATCTGAAAAATCACTTAAAATATTACTTGAAGCTGAGAGTTCACTTTTTCCTTCTGCATTAAGATTTTCAATCTCTGACATCATTCTTCTAAGAGCTTCTTCTTCTTCACTATATCTACGGAAGAATCTTTTAATGGTATAAAGAAATACAATAAATGATAAAAGCATAGCTCCTAAACTAATTAAGAGTAAAATTTCATTTTTATTAATATGAACTTGTACTTTTTCCCCTAAATAATTTAATGTTTTTTGTTTAGAGTCTGTAAAAAGATTCTGTTTCTTACTATTAAGAGAAATCCAGTTTTCTATATCACTCTCATACTCTCCTGTACTATGACTTAATAAAATATCAATCCGTATACTATCAATATCATCAATCATTTTCATTGTAGCATCAGAAGAGAATATATTAGTGAGTTCACTTGTTAGAGCAGGAATGGTATTATATATTCGTTCTTCAGGTAGTGTTGAAAGTGTAATATATTGATCCCATTTTGCTAGGTCTGAAGAGCTAAAAATTTTTCTATTAGCAATAAAGTATGCACCAAATATAGCCTCTGTAGCTGAATATGTATAAAATTTATTTAATTCTAAAATAAGTTGTAAAGAAGGTTTGTCTTCTATAGTAGTATAAGAATCAAGCTCCTCCCAATACATTTGTATAGGATTAATAATCTTTTTATAATATTCTCCTCCAAGTACCATGCCAATTTTTAACTCTTCAGCAGTATCTAGACTATATCTTATAGTATCTAATAGTTTTTTAGGATTTTCATCATCAAAAAGCATATTCTGTGAGATATTTGAGTCTTCTGAACTACTCAAAAGAGAAAAAACTTTTTCTATTATAGTAAAGTTATTAGATTGATCTACAAAGTCTGCTACAGCTAAATCTGTTTCATTTCTTTTGATTTGACACTCATCTTTGAGACTCTCTTGAGAAGCACTCATTTTACTTGTACAAATAACCTCACGAGTTGTTGCCTGTTCTAAAGACTGGAGTATATCAATTTTGTTGATATACTTTTTTAACTCTAATTCGCCACTATATTTTCCCCATATAATAAAAGTAAAATAGCCTCCTATAGCAAAGAGAGTAATAAGTGGTATGATGACCACAAGTAGATTTATTCGTATTCGACTAATTGCCATAGAGAACTCCTTGTTACTAAAATTATTTTATCTTTTTTTGATGATAATCTATCAATCTATTAATTGATCTATCCATATGTTTCGTAGAGATAAAAATAATTGTTGGTAATTCACTCTTTTTTATACCACGATAAAAACTTTTACTTGATGGCCAGTATCTTGAAAGCTTTCTAATAACTTTTTTCGAGATAGTCTCAGGGTATTTATACGCTTCAATCTTTTTCAAAAGAACACCAAATTCATCAACTGCAATATTTGCCGCAGAAACATTAACCGCATCAGTAAAACCAGCACTAAAGGCAATATAATATTTTGCTGCACGAGCAAGAAGATATTTCATATCAACTACCATTAAAAGCATTTTTGTATCTTCATCTAATTTTTTAGATAGATTATGTTTTAAAATAGTATCTGAACTCTCTAGGAGTGATTCTGTATAGTCAAGAACCAAACCACCATTTTCAGGGCTATAAGGCTCTTTTATTGTCTCTTTTAGCTCCTCTGAACTAAAGAAAGCAAACTCAATAAGCTCTTTTGTATCCTGAGTACTAGCCAAAGATTGAATCTCTGTTATACTTTTGTCCATATTGGCAATATCATTTCTTAGACCTCTTTTAGCAGAAGATACTTGTATTCCTTGGTGGATATAAAAATAATTTTTAGCAAGACTTTGTGAAATAATTTTAATTTTCTCAGCATTGCTAATAATAGCATGAGATTTATCTGCCCCTTGCAATGAGCTAAATCCAAAAATTCCAAAAAGTATTATTGTAGATAGTAGCTTTATAGCTTTTAATCGTTTCATCTATTTTCCTTCTAATATTTTTGAGGTAAGTGCATTGATATCCAATGCTTTTTTAGCAGCAAGGGTAGGCATATATCTACCAGAGTCACTTGTTGTCATAAATTTAAATGTTACAAATAATTTATTAATCTCTTCTAGTGTTACTTTTGTAGTTTTAGTAATATCTTTTGTGCCTATAAGTGCATCATAAAGAGTTTGATAGGATGTAAGTATTTTTTGAACCTCTTGAGGATATAACTTATCATCAATTGCACCCCAAGACTTTATAAAATAGAGTACCGTAAGTTCTTGTACATAAAAATTGAGTTTTGCAACTCTATTTTTTGTTGAGTCTTTTTTGGTCTTGGCTATTTCATCAGCTGTCCCAAGACAAGATGTACCAAAAGATGCTAATTCCAAATAGAGTTTTTTTGCAGATTTCTTTTCTATTTTTTTAGTAAATTTCTTTTGTGTTGCAGACCAAGACTTATCTAGTGAAACAATTTTTTTATGAAGTTTTTTAGTAACTTTCTTTTTCTTAAGTACTGTTAACTCTTTTTCAATTGCTTTAATTGCACCCTTTTGTTCTTCTTGGGGATTGCTATATGTTACATCCATACCTGTTAAGATTTGATCTTTAAATATACTTTGGGAGAGAGTACATATAGTAATAGCTTTATAAGTACTATTATCTACTTTTTTTGACGCATACAGCGTATTTGAAAGTAGTAAAAAACCAAGTGCTATACATAACACTTTTAATTTACTGTAATGGTTGAAATCAGACTTCATTTCTTTTCCTAATTTTTTGACTAATAAATAATTGGCTTAATAAAAAGCACTCACTACTCTTGAAGTATTCCCTAAGCTTAAGGAAGCTTAGGTGCTGTTGTGTCTGGCTTTCTTCCTTCAAGAGTTTTAAGGAATGTTGCAATCTTCTTGGCATCACTATCAGAAATATCAAGAAGTAATTGTACTTCTCCCATAGTTTTAATAGCTTCTACTAAACTTGAAACGGTACCATTATGAAAATATGGAGCTGTTTGAGATACATTTCTTAGTGATGGTGCTTTGATCATACCATCTTTATCTCCCTTGAAATCACCAACATCATTATGTTTAAAGGCTGAACTTAAATCAAATGGTTGCATGCTACCACCAATAGCTATACCTACATGGCAGGCTGTACACCCTGTTTCAATAAAGAGAGCAAATCCTTCTTGTTCTTTTGGAGTTAGAGCATCTTTTTTACCATTAAGAAAATCATCATATCGTGAAGGTGTTACAAGAGTTCTTTCATAAATACCAATTGTAGAAGCAATTTTTTCAAAATCAATTTTTACATCTTTGCCATACGCCTTTTTAAATGACTCTACATAGGCTGGAATATCAGTAATTCTTTTTGTTGCAACATCTTTGGTAATTGCCATTTCTGCTTTATCTTGCATAGGCCCTTGTGCTTGGTCTTCAAGGTCTGGACTTCTACCATCCCAAAATTGTCTATCAAAGAAAACTGCATTATAAACTGTTGGTGCATTAATATGATGAGGATTTGGTGTACCTCTATGCCCTATAGATGTAGGAATTCCATCTACTCCACCAGCATTTAGTAAGTGACAAGTATGACAACTGATTTTTCCATCCAAAGAGAGTCTAGGGTCAAAGAAAAGTTGCTTTCCTAGAGATACTCTTTGTGGTGTAATAGTCCCTTTAGGATCTGTTAGTTTGAGTAATTCACTCTGTTTTGCAGGAATTGCTACCAGCCCATTATGTTTTGCTTTCTTTATGAGAGCATCTCCTTCAATCAGACTACTTGATAAGAGTATAGCCGTTGAAGCTATCGTAACTGTCAAGATTTTTGATACTTGCATTATCTTCTCCGTATTGCGTTATTTTAATAAATAATATTACAATAAATTTCCTTTCATTCTCTCTTTGTAGCTAACATTATAATATTTAAGAAAACTTTAGTAAACTAGGGTTACATGGTTTATCTTTTTATGTTTTTACTCTCATTTTTATCTGCTTCGTTACTTCCTATATCTAGTGAAGTAACCCTGTTATATTATATAGAAAATAATTATAATATAGTATTACTTTTTTTATCAGCAGGGCTTGGTAATGTATTAGGTTCTATTATTAATTATTGGATAGGAAGCAAGGGTGCTTCGGCTCTTGTGAAGTCTAATAAAATATCCAAAGAGCGACTTCTGAAAAGTCAACAAATTTTTGATAAGTATGGAGGCTATTCACTTTTACTCTCTTGGGTTCCAGTAATTGGTGATCCACTTACCTTTATTGCTGGTATTGTGAATTTTAACTTCAAAAAATTTGTTTTTATAGTTACGATTGCTAAATTTGGAAGATATGCTATTATAATCTTGGGTTATCAAAGTTTTCTATGATAAAATAATGCTTTGATCATATTTTTATACTATGATTATTGTATGACATTTATAAGGAATCAAGATGAAGATAGACAATAATCGTAATAATGAACTTTATAATGATCCTTATATGCAAGAGGCTATTAT
>JADGER010000248.1 GCA_016744315.1 Sulfurovaceae bacterium | reverse complement strand
TTGATGGTCACAAGATTTGGATACAACAGACTTATCAAAAGTCATAGTTCCTATCTCTTGCCAATTTTTTCTTTTATTTTCTATCTTATTTGCTACAAATATACTAAAGACCAAACTATTTTTTGTGGCTTCTTTTAGCTCATCACGAAAATCACTTTTATCATATCTTTTGCTTCCCTGAACTTCTATCTTCATCCATTTTGGTGTAACAATCTTTTGATCTTTTGCTTCACCTAATTCAGATATTTCATAGAGTTGTCTTATTGTAGGATTTGAATCTGCTACAGCAAATGCTCTTGTTATCTTAAGCACATAAAGGAGATTTTTGGCTACTTCTAGTGTGGGTGTGATACTTGGTTCATTTGTAAGTGCTACATCAGCAAAGTGCTTGGCATCTGTACCGCCTAAATCTTCTATCAAAAAGAAGTTTGCTCTAGCAGAAGGTTTAACTGTTGGGTTTGTAGTAGGAAATATTTTTCCTGCAAAACCAAATGCTCGTGAAGCACCTGCTTTGGTATTAGATAAAGCTGTTGAAGCCCTAGCTATAATAAGCCCCTCACTCCCTTTTTTGAAGTATCCACTATATATATTTTCTTTGTCTATATTCCAAATACCATTTAAACAAATCCCATTTGGATGTGCTAATTTATCAAAAGGTTCTAAAATATCCGAAGTATCTTGTATCGTTCTTTGAGCATTATTGAGTACTATGTTTTCTGAGGAATTATATAAACTTCCAAAACTTACTTTATTTTGAGGCAAAGTATCTAATGTATCTGAAGCTACCTTAGCCCAAAGCCCTTGAAAAGAAAATAGTTTATTAGTATGTATAGAAGACTCCAGTGATTTAGATTCTATTTTATTTGTACATCCTATAAATAAAAAAAGTATAAAAAATATGAGAACCTGTCTCACTTTTGTTCTTTGGTTACTATAGAATAACTGATATTTGTTATTTCAGTATGAGACTTGATAAATGAATTTAACTCATCCAAAGTTAATGCCTCTATCTTTTTGAGTTGCTCTTTATTATAGCCAAGAGGTCTATCATAATAGTATTCCCCATAAGAGTTATTTAATCTCTGACTCAAAGTTTCACTTCGTAGTGGTTCACTCCCCAAAAGAAACTCTTTGGTTGCATCTAACTCTTTTTGTGTTACACCCTCTTTGACAAATTTTTCTATAATACTCTTAACAAGCCCTTTTGCCTCTTCTTCATTTTCTAGTTTGGTTTGTAAATAACCAGTAAGATATGATGTTGTACGATTTTGCACAAAATGACCATAAGCACTATATGCCAAGCCTCTTTTGACCCGTATCTCTTCCATTAAACGACTACCAAAACCACTTCCGCCCAAAATATATCCTGCTACTTTAGAGATATATCGCTTAGGGTCATTATATCCCAAATCAAAAGGTGCTCCAAAATAGATATATGCCTGTTCTGTCTGCTCTTTGCTAATTTTGGTAATTTTTTTATCTGTAGCTTTAATAAACTTACTTTGTTTCACAGTAACTGTAGGCAAAAGTGACATAACATCTTTTACAATTGTTATAGATTCTTCTTTGGATATATCTCCACCAATAATCACTATAGCATTATTTCTACCAAGATGCGTTTGAAGATACTCTTGTATATTAGCCAGAGTAATAGAATTAATACTTTCTATATTTCCTGCTCTAGGTCGCCCCATATCAGTCCCAGCAAAGAGAGTCTCTTTTAGACCCAAAGATGCTATATAATCAAAGTCACTCTTTTTTTGTGTCAGTGATCCAATTTTTCTTGTTTTAATATGTTCCATTGTTTCAGGAGTATAATTAGGATCTTGGAGTAGCTCTTTCAACAAAGAAACTCCCTTAGCAAATTCACTTTTGATAGCACTTAAATCTATAGAAAAAGTCTCTATCCCAGCACCTGAAGAGAGAGAAATAGCACTATTTTCAAGCTTACTTGCAAACCCTACACTTCCATCTTTTTTGGTACCTTCACTTAATAAATTAGCACTTAAATCTGCTAATCCAGCCTTAGTATCATATAAAGCCCCACTATCTTTAAAGACAATTTGCATAGATACTATTGGTAAATATTTACTCTCTTCAAATACCATAGGTACTTTTGTACCATTTACTTCAATCTCTTCTACCCCTTGACTCATAGCTATTCCTTGTAGTAGTATCAATAATATTACTATTTTTTTCATTTATTTAAAACCTATCTAATATTTTATACGCCGTATTTCGCTTGGCTGGACTTTCACCAATATCTTCGATGAGTCGTATCATTTCATCTTGGTTCATTTCATTTTTGGCTCCTGC
>JADGER010000095.1 GCA_016744315.1 Sulfurovaceae bacterium | reverse complement strand
ATCTTTGTATTCATAATCATCAAAATTATTTGGCATAATATTCCTTATTATTATATTAAAAATAGTGTACCTAACTATTGATAAAGAACACCATTTGGGGATGAGCTAATTTTTTCTTTTGTATCTAATACTAAAAAACTCAAAACCATCAATCACCTCTATCATTTTTACTAGAGCTTTTACTTCTTAATTTCTCTTGCTTTTTTTCTTGTTCTGTATTTTGATAATATACTATTTATAAAACTAATCACAAAACTCTTGCTTAGAGTGAAAGATATAAGTCCTATCTAAAAAAGTAAACTCTAAATAATAAGCATGAAGCATAAGTCTGGAAGCTCCTGTTGTTTTTATGCGTTCGCTATTTTCTATTTTATTATTTAAAAAATCATCTACAAAATTTTCATCAAGTCCATATATCGGATCACCTACAATTCTATGTGACAAGGCATCTAAATGTACTCTTATTTGATGTTGTCTTCCTGTATATGGTATTGCTTCTACTAGGGTTTGATTTTTAGTTTTGTTATATGATATTGGTCGTATTAGTGTACTTGAATCTTTTCCATTTTGGGATGTTTGCATTTTTAGATTTATTAAACCATTTGAAGTTGTAATTTTTTTATCTATCAAAATATCTTCTTTTAGCTCTTTTTCTACTAAGGCTTTATACTTTTTGACAAATGCTTTTTTAACAAACATATCTTGTAATATATATTGAGCATATCCATTTTTGGATACAAGTATAAGTCCTGATGTCTCTGCATCTATTCGGTGTACTAAGTTGGCTTCGTCTCCAAATTGGTATCGGATTTCATCTAAAAGCGTGTATTGTGTAGACCGTGCAACTGGGTGGACAATTAGACCTGATGGTTTATCAAAAAGTGCAAAATGTTCTGTTTGAAAGAGTGGTTTTAAGCCTTTGGTTATAGGCTCAAAGATGATGACTTCTATGTAGCCAGATTTGAGTACTTTCCCTTTTTGTAAACGCCTGTTTTTATGGTCAATTATTCTACCTTTTTGCAAAAGATTAATACTCATTGCTTGGGATAATTTTACAACATTAACCAAAAAGTTTTCTACTCTTTCACTTTCTATTACGACATATTTTTTAAGTAGATATGGCAATAGAAATCCTTGTTATAAATTTTAGTCATGTTTGGAGTCAGCTCTTTTTTATATTTTCATATAAATACTGCTCCACATCCTTTGAAAAAATTACAATTATTACTTCACCTCTACCATTTTGCGTCTCATATAGGCTATCTTGGTCTGTAGTGGTAAATCTTTGGGGCAGTGGTCTTCGCATCCTAGAAGGCTCATACAGCCAAATATACCATCATCATCTCCTATCAGCTCATAGAAGTCGTCATCTGTCCGTTCATCGTGAGGGTCTATAGCAAACCGAGCCGTACGCACAAGCCCTACCGCACCCAAAAAATCTTCTCGCATGACTCTTGTTGAACAACTAGCCAAGCAGATACCACACTCTATACAACGGTCTAATTCAAAGACCTCATCAGCTACTTCTGGCTCTATTGGTTTTTCAAGCTTAGAGATATCTACTTGCTCTTTACTATGTATCCAGCTCTCTACTTTAACACTCATAGCATTCATCCAAGTACCTGTATCTATAGAGAGGTCTTTAATATGTTGGAATGTTGGGAGTGGTAGAAGTGTGATTTTTCCATCAGTAAACTCACTAGTGAGTGTCTTACACGCTAGTCTTGGCTTGCCATTGACAACCATTGCACAGCTACCACAGATACCTGCACGACAAACAAAATCAAAGCTCAAATCATGGTCTATTCGTGTTAGTATATTAATCAATGCAATATAGAGTGTCATCCCTGGAGTTTCAGCAATCTTATAGTCTTGATAGTGTGGTTTTGACTCTTTATTATTTGGGTCATATCGAAAGATAGTAAGAGTAATCTCTCTACCCTCTATGATTTCATCTTGATGGTGTTGTCTATTCATATCCTACTCCTACTCTCTCGTTTTTCTCTTTGAAATTTAGTGGTAACTTGTATGGCATAAGAGCATCTTGTAGCTCAAATCTATCACAACCTTTGAGCTTCTTTTTAATCTCTTCTATCTCTTTGGCTCGCTCTCCACTCAATGGATTCTCTATTAGAGAGCCTTTTCGTCCATACCCTCTAAATGCAGGAGCTAACTCCATACCCTTGATATCTATCTCTTCGTAACTAACAGTAGGGAGTGTATCTTCTGGGTTTTTCCAGCTTGTAATAGTTCTTTTTAGCCAATTAGCATCATCTCTCTTGGTATAATCTTCACGATAGTGAGCCCCCCTACTCTCTGTTCGCTCCAATGCTCCTTTTGCAGCACATAATGCAAGTTTTATCATTTTTGGTACACGATATGATTCATTGAGTTCAGGATTATTCCCTCTAATTTTAGAGCCTACACTTATCTGCTTTGTTCTCTTAAGCAATGTTTCTAATACCTCAACAGCTTCTTTAAGTCCCTCACCATTACGAAATATTCCTACATCCTCTTGCATAATATTACGCATCTCATCTTTAATATCAAATATATTATACTCACCATCATAAGCTAAAATCTCATCAAGATAGTCTGACTGCTCTTGCAAAAATCTTTTGATAGTTAGAGTATGTGTCGCTAGGTGTGTCTCTTTACAATAGTTAGCAAAGTACTCACCTACTATCATTCCAGAGACAACTGCCTCACTCACTGAGTTCCCACCAAGACGGTTAAATCCATGGAGATCCCAACAAGCAGCTTCACCAGCACAGAAGAGTCCTTTCATAGTTGGACTCTCTCCTTTTGCATTCGTACGAATACCACCCATAGAGTAGTGTTGCATAGGAAGAACTGGCATCCATCCCTTTTTACCCTCATCAGCGGGGTCTATGCCGTTGAAAGTTTTTGATATATCTTGTACATCTCTAAGATTTTTTTCTATATGTTCACGACCCAAGATAGAAATATCAAGCCAGAGATGCTCACCATAAGGTGAATCCACACCCTTGCCAGCTCTAATATGCTCTATCATTCTACGGCTTACAACATCTCTGCTTGCCAGTTCTTTTTTCTCTGGTTCGTAATCTGGCATAAATCTATAGCCATCTTTATCACGCAATATTCCACCATCTCCACGACAGCCCTCAGTAAGTAGTATCCCAGATGGTACAATAGGAGTTGGGTGAAACTGTACTGCTTCCATATTCCCTAGTTGTGCGATACCTGTCTCTAGAGCTATAGCCACACCTATACCTTTACAGATAATAGCATTTGTGGATTGCTTGTATATCCGTCCATAGCCACCAGTAGCCATCATAGTCCCTCTAGCTACATACGCTATAAGATCACCATTTTTGAGGTCTCGTACCACAACACCCCAACACTTACCATCTTCATGTATAATAGAGATAGCCTCTTTTTTATCATGGATAACAACACCTCTCTTGAGGGCTTCATTAGCTACTGCGTAGAGCATAGTATGCCCAGTAGCATCAGAGGTATAGCAGGTACGCCACTTTTTCGTTCCACCAAAATCTCTAGAGTTAATAAGCCCATGTGATTCATTACTCTCTGTGATAGTCTCTTTTTTACTATTGATGATGACCTCTCTATCACCTCTGCCTATACGAGACCAAGGCACACCCCAGCCTGCGAGTTCACGGATTGCTTTGGGAGCTGTATTGACAAACATCCGTGCCACATCTTGGTCACATCCCCAATCGCTTCCTTTGACTGTATCGGCAAAGTGTACATCTTCGTTATCACCTTGGCTCATTACTGTGTTCCCTAGGCTCGCTTGCATGCCCCCTTGGGCTGCTGCTGAGTGTGATCGTTTGACGGGTACCATACTAAGTACTATAGTCTCTAGTCCCTTATCTTTGGTTGCAATAGCCGTACGCAATCCTGCGAGTCCACCACCTACTATGAGGGCATCTGTATAGACGATTTTCATTTTTGCTCCATTGGATATGTTTCGTTATAGTATCTCTCACCATAGCTTGCTTTATGTTCTTGACCTATCTGCATATATGCAAAGAGTGTAGCAAATCCTAGTACTAGCATCACACCACTAAGTACTATCTTGGCTTTTTTGAGTTTGGCACGAGTCTCTTTACCATCACCTTTGTCAAACCAACCCCATTTCATACTCAATCTATACAAACCAATAGCTCCATGGAACTCCACTGCAATCAAAAGAAGTATATACAGAGGCCACATCAAATCACTATAGACTCTATCTGAAGAAGCATAAGGACCAATATTACCTGGATTTGTAAGCATTGTGTAGAGGTGGATAGAACCTAAAAAGAAAAGTGCAAAACCTGTTCCAGCTTGGATCATCCATAGTTTGGTATCAGCATGATTCATAAGGTTAGCATGTATTTTGAGTCTCTTATACTCTCTATAAGATATAGGGAACTTCCGCATAGCCAAAAGTGCATGGGCTATAAATATCACAAAAACTATCGCTATAGAGATAAATACAGGCACAGAACTTCCACCCTCAAAAATAAAACTAAGTTCAAAGGCTTTAGTTACAGCTAACATAAAATCTTTGCTAATAAGTATTGTAGATACAAATAACATATGAAAAATCATAAAAATTGCTAGTAGCAATCCTGTAGCACTCTGTAGATAATCCAATCTAGCAGGAATTCGACTCTTCTTTTTCTTTGCATCTTTTTGAGTTAATAACTCAATAATCTGTTCTTGTTGCACATTACCACCTTTGTAGTTATATATATTATAATTTTAGCAAGTTTTTACTTGATTGTATATATTTATAAAGAGTTAAAACTCTCCAATAAATTGTTCAAGTATATATTCTTTATTTGCAACTCTAATATCTTCTGGAAAATTTTGACCTATAGTAAAATAACTCAATGGTAAAGAGTGTGTTAGAAGATAGCTAATAATTGTCCCAAAATATTTTGTTTCATCAAATTTACTGAGTATAATAGTATTGATATTCAAAAAAGAAAAGGTCTCATGGATAGCTTGAATATCTTCATATTTTACTGTTGTAGAGAGTACTAAATTAACTTCTATATTTTTACGCTTATCTACCCCCAAATACTCCACTGTCTTAATAAGTTTTTTTGTATCATACGGGGATATTCCTGTTGTATCAATCAAAATCATATCATAATTTATTAATGAATTATACACCTCTTCAAACTCTTGTAAAGTACTTATAGGAAAATGTTGTAAATGAAGTAACTTTGCAAAATGGGCAAGTTGTTCAAATGCACCAACCTTAAAACTATCAAGATTAATCAACGCTATACGCTCTTTTTTTCCCATCATAGAGCTATATCTAGAAGCTAGTTTTGCAATAGTTGTTGTTTTTCCTACGCCTGTTGGTCCTACAAATATTTTAACCCTTGTATCAGTAATATTTTCATCTTGTATACAAAGAGAAGTATCAATTTTTTGTAGTATTGCGGTAACTAACTCTTCTTTATTCCCAAGTACTGCACTATCTAAGGATTTTACAATAGTATTAAAAGCCTCTTCTGTTAAGCCTTTTTGCAAAAAGAGTGTTTGAATATCTTCTTTTATGGTATCAAAATTTAAAAAATTTTTTTTACTCATAGCTACTACAATTTCACAAGATATTTCTCTTTTTTTTTCATTATAAATCTGTTTTGCAGAGAGTAACTTGAAATTATTACGATATTTTTGATACGCTAGTTTATATGCCTCTTGAGGAGTTGGGGCTACTAGCGTTACTTTGATCAAGGTCGCCCTTTCATTAGCGAAAGAGGAATTAATACCGAATTTCGTTTCATCCATTGAGGATGAGGAATACTTAACTCCTTAGAGTCAATTTGAATATCATCATAAAAAATAATATCAATATCCAAAGTCCTAGGACCATTAAGGAGTAATCTTTTGCGTCCAAATCTTTTTTCAACACGAAGAATATAAGCCAATAGCTCCCTAGGAGTTAAAGAGGTACTCACTAATAAAAGAGCATTATAAAAATCATCCTGATTAATAAAGCCAAATGGAGGATTTTTGAGTATTGGACTACTCTCTAATATAGTAATATATTTAGATCGTTTCAAAAACCAAAAAAGATGCTCAAAACGCCTACAAACATTGGCAATATTTCCACCTATTCCAAGTATAGCCTTGTGTTTGCTATGATTAAAAGCTTTTGTAGGTATCTTTGTTTGCCAAGGATAATGGGGCATATAAATAAGTGTATTATCTTTATTAATTACTTTTTTCATACTACAATACCTCTGCTCTTCCATTGACCATAGCAACCATATCTTCTATACGAATACCAAACTTATCTGGAATATAGATACCTGGTTCTATCGTATAGACCATACCATCTTCAATAATAGTATTCGATTTACTAGAGATATAAGGCATCTCATGTATATCAAGCCCAACACCATGTCCCGTAGAGTGGACAAAATATTCTCCAAACCCTGCTTTTTCAATAATATCACGACAAAGAGCATCAACCTTATGAGCTTTCATTCCTGACCTTACTTTACTTATAGCTCTATCATGGGCTTTAAGTACGGTATCATAGGCTTTTTGCATCTTTTTTGATTGAAATTTTTGTTCTCTATCAAAACGAAAATCTTTATTAGCCTCTACTGTGCGTGTACGATCAGAACAGTATCGCTGATATTTGAGTCCTGCATCTACTAAAAGAAGAGAGTTTTTTTTGAGTTTTGTACTAGTAGGCAGTGCATGCGGTTTGGCCGCATTAGCATTAATAGCTACAATAGGATCAAAACTTAAATCATAATTTCCAAAGTCACTTAATATAGATTTTGCTGTATAAGTCAATCTATATTCATTCTCTCCAAAACCATTTTGAACAAACTCTTTAGCCAAAGATGTAAAGGCTTTTTTTCCTAATTTGGCTGCATGTTCTATAAGCAGTAGTTCATCTTCTCTTTTGATAATTCTTTTTTGGTGTGAGAGGTCAACTGTGGGTTTAAAACGAACTTTTATATCTTGTGAGAGTTTATTATACGCAAACATACTCCACTCTTTTGGATCAAAGTGAATTACTTTTATTTTAGATTTTTTAATGATATTTTGTGCTGTGGTAATAAGATCTTTGGATGTAAGTACTTTGGCTTTTCGTACCATCTCTTTGGCTTCTATGCTATATCTACTATCAGTAATAAAAAAAGATTCTAAGCCACATTTTAAAAAGATAGCATTATCACTACTGTAACCACATTCATAATAAATAGCATTTTCATCTTTAAGGATATAATTATTCAAGTTAACTCCTAGATAAAATTAAATATATTTTAGAGCAAAGAGAGAAACCTTAGGCTCTACCTTTGCTAAAAACTCTATGCGTTTGCTTGCATTTGCTTTTGTGCTGCTTGTGCCTGCTTCATAGCATTAACTTCGTTGAGAATTTGTACCATACCAACCATCGCTAGGTGATACCCAAATGGTCCCATACCCAAAATTTGACCTGCACATACAGGAGCAGTTAATGATTTATGTCTAAACTCTTCTCTTTGGTGAATATTAGAAAGATGTACTTCTAACGCAGGAATCTGTACTGCACTCAAAGCATCACGAATAGCTATAGAAGTATGCGTATAGGCTGCTGGATTGATAATAATACCATCTGCATCCCCAATACACTCTTGAATACGGTCAACTATCTCACCCTCAAGATTACTCTGAAAAAATTCAATATCAATTTTATTTTGATCAGCAAAACTTTTCATTTGTGCATGAATATCTTCAAGCTTCATAGGACCATAAATATTCTTTTCTCTAATTCCTAACATATTTAAGTTTGGTCCTTGGATTACAACTACCTTCATTATTTTACCTCTTATATAAATTTTGATACTATTCTATCTAAATAATATAAAAAGCAGACAAATTAAAAATCAGGATATATATTTGACATCTACAAAAAATTCTATTTCCAAACTAAAACAAAAAAAAGATAGATATGAAATACATAAGTATTGGGGTAAAAAACCCTCTAGTAACTTAAACTTATTAATAGAAAAATATTCAAACATTGGAGACATCTTATTAGACCCTTTTGCAGGATATGGAGTCTTTTGTACAGAAGCTTATATTTTGCAACGAAATGTTATTTTAAATGATTTGAACCCTATTGCCAATTATATAGAGGAGCAACTCTTAGAGAAAGATATAGATTTAATTAAGTTTCAAAATGAATTTGATTGCATTAAAGAAAAGATGATAGAATTTTCTTCAAATTGGTATCGTATAAAAATTAATAATCAAGAGTCTACTATTGTATCAACACTAAGAGATAAAGAGAATCAGATTATTCAATGTAAATACAAAGTAGCCTCATCAAAAAAATTATTTGAATATAGCTTTACACAAGAAGAACAACAAGCATTTAAAGTATTTGAAGACAAATATACTATCACAGATTGGTATCCATTAGATAAACTCATTCAAAATTCAAGAATTTCTGCCAAAAAAGATATGTTGGTTTCTGATCTCTTTACCAAAAGAGCATTGGCAAACCATGCTAAACTCCTAAGCCTTATCTACTCTCTTTCAAGTGGGAATGAATTAAAATTATTACTTGTAGCTTTTACATCTAACTTAGCAAACTGCTCTAAGCTTGTCCCTCCTATTACAAGTAGAGGTCAGATGTCACAGGGGGCTTGGATGACAGGGTTTTATATAGCCAAAGAGTATATAGAAAACAATGTTCTTCACTATTTTGAAAATAGAGTAAAAAAAGCTATCAAAGGTAAAAAAGACTATTTAGATAGTTTTAACTCTCTTTTTATAAGTAATCAAGATATACAACAAGTAGAGAGTATCCATAAATTTACTCATCAAACTTTTGGATACTATCTATTAAATGAAGATACAAAAAACCTATCACTAGCAGACGAAAGCATAGATTATATCTTTACAGACCCACCTTATGGAGACAGTGTGCCATATTTTGAACAAAGCATTATCTGGAATAGTTGGCTCAAAAAAACTCCCAAGTATGATAATGAAATTGTAATTAGTGACAGTAAAAAAAGAACTAAAAATATTGAAAATTATTCAGAGGATATAGAGAGTGCTATATTTGAGATATTTAGAGTTTTAAAAAAGGAGAAGTTCTTTTCAATTACTTTTCATTCACTCTCAGGACTAGAGTGGAGAGCCATCTCAAATGCCTGTTTGAAAGCTGGATTTGAAGTAGAAAATTTTGAGTGGCTTGTGCAAAAAACATTTACCCCAAGACAACTTAACCGTGCAAAGAGTGTAAAGGGTGATGTATTAATTACATTTAAAAAACCTCTAAAAATAGTCAAAGTTATAGAGATAGAAGAAGTTAAATTTTGTAAAATAATATTAGAAAAAATTAATATTTTAATCAAAGAAGATAAAAATACAACAAATGTAATATTTATGGAACTTATTGAATTAATTTTTAATAAAAGAGTACTAATACCAAAAATTAATATTTTTGATTTGTTGAGTACTAACTATAATTTTATAGATGATAAATGGAATAATTATGGATAAAACTTTTGAAGAACTTGTAAAGCTATTTAATACTAATAAGTTTGACAAGATAGAAAAAGATACACAAGGTATAAGGTTTTTGAAACTTAGAAGTATCTCAAGAAAAGATACTATTACAGAAATAGCTAATCAAAATAACTTATCTATTGATAAGAAGAAATCAGATGATATATTTAAAATGGTATTTGAAGATTCAAGTATCACTGA
>JADGER010000247.1 GCA_016744315.1 Sulfurovaceae bacterium | reverse complement strand
AAATCTTCTAATGCTTCATTCATACTTATCCTTTTATAAAAATAAAACTTATCATCCCTCTAAAAATAAAGAAGACAAGTTACTTTTATCTTTCTTTCCTCTTTTGCTAGGAGTATTAACATATTCTATCTAATCTTCATAGAGTTCTATATTTTTGTTCTCTCTCCATCAAAGAACCATAATTCAAATTTTGGGTACTAGATAGTATACCCCATAGCAACAACCAAAAATAACACAACCTCTACAAACTCTAGCGTTGCCCCTAGAAGGTCTCCATTAACAAAGCCTAGTTTTGATTTGAGAATGTAGATAGTTGTATATGCTATTATTAGTCCTAGAATAAGTAATAGTATAAAATAGGGTGTAAGGAATAATCCTATAAGGGTAAAAATCGTGTATGCACTCCATAGATAACGAGGGGTAAGAGCTTCTTTTAGTTGTGTTGCAAAGAGTGAGCGGAAGCTGTATACTCTAAAAAGCATCAATAGTGAAAGACGGCTTATGATAAGTATGACTACAAATTCAAAGAGTAAATTATGCAGGAGTAAAAATATAATGCCTGATACTTTGAGTAAAACTAAAGCTATTGCATAGAGTACTCCCATAGCTCCTACTGTAGGGTCTTTGATAATAGTATACGCATCTTTTCCAGAGTGAGAGGCGTAGAGTGCATCTCCTACATCAATGACTGCTTCTGTATGTAAAAATCCATATAAAACCATATAAAAAATAGCCGATACAATAGCTCCATACCATCCCAGAGATGATAATAGATAAAACAGAGCTATACTTAATAAACCCAAAACTAAACCTACAAGTGGTAAAAAGAAAAGCATAGCTCCTAGAATATTTTGGTGAGAGAGATCATCATCTTTATCAAACCAAACAGGAAGTATCGAAAAGTAGCCAAATGCAAATTTGCATCCTAAATAGAGATTTTTCATAGTATGATTACTCCTAGTAATATAAGAATTATCAAAATATCTAAGCGTTTTTGCAAAGAGAGTGCTTTGAGTATATCTTCAGAAATAAGCCTCTCTCTTCCTTCTCCAAAATATGGTTTGGATTTGAGCTTTCCAAAATAGCTTGTATCTCCACCTAATTTAATACCCAAAGCTAGTGCCATAGCAGAGATAGGGTGTCCTGCATTTGGACTATCATGCTTTTTGCCATAGCTATAAAAACCAAAAAGTGCTTTTGGACTATACATCAAAAGAGCAATAAGCAAAGCCGTAATCCGTGAAGGAATATAATTAGCTACATCATCTATAAGTGCCGAAAACTTACCAAACTTCTCATAGCGTTGATTACGATAGCCTACCATTGAATCTAAGGTATTAATAGCTTTGTAGATAAAAGCTCCTTCTAATCCAAAGAGTAACAGATAAAAAAGCGGTGCAATTACTCCATCACTTAAATTCTCTGCGTAAGTCTCTATGACAGCTTTATTAATATCAGAAGGAGTAAGTTCTTTGGTATCACGACTTACAAGATACCTAATATTTTTGGGATTTTTGATAATATCTTTGACACTACTATAGAGCATATTTGAAGCTATTGTAGTAGATGCGAGGAGAGAAGAGATAAGTAATATTATCCAACTATTAAGCCCTAGAAAATCACTTGATAATAAAAATAATAAAGAGCCTATAAGCAAAGCTACAAGAGTAATCAAAGAGAGTGTGAGGAGTATACCTTGATAGATACTATCTTGATAAAATCGTTTTTCATACCACTTGATATAATCTCCCATTAGCACTACAGGATGCCTGATAAAATCAAACTCACCCCATATTTTATCAATTACATACGCCCCTAAGGCTACTATTGGGTACATAGGCTTACGCTACCTTTTTATTATTTTGGGATTTTAGATTGGTGATTTTACAATAAAAAATAGTATAATAACACAATTTTTAGAGATGAAGGATAATCATGAGTAGTAATAAAGAAGAGGTACTTGAATATCATATTGGTGGGAAAATTGGTATTAATACAACCAAACCATGTAGTACACAAGAAGAACTTTCGTTAGCATATACCCCTGGTGTTGCTATACCATGCTTAGAGATAGAAAAAGATGAAGAGTTAGCCTATAAATATACTAACAAAGGTAATTTAGTTGCTGTTATTTCTGATGGTTCAGCAGTACTTGGACTTGGAAACATTGGTGGTCTTGCAGGAAAACCTGTAATGGAAGGTAAATCTGTATTATTCAAGCAATTTGCTCATGTAGATGCTTTTGATATAGAACTTGATGTACATAGTGTTGACGAAATTATAGCTACTTGTAAGGCTATTGCACCTACTTTTGGTGGAATTAACCTAGAAGA
>JADGER010000246.1 GCA_016744315.1 Sulfurovaceae bacterium | reverse complement strand
CATTTTGCTGAAGAAAAGCTCAAACGCATCAATGCTGCTTATGCTATAATTAAACAAGAACAGGAAGAAAAATAATGATAAAAGTATGTATCAATTGTAATGCACAGAATCTTGAAGAGGCTATTTTTTGTAAAAAATGTGGTACAAAATTACCTACAGTCAAAGAAGTTGAAAATTCTCTTAGAGAAGACCAAGAAGAGGCTGATAGAAAATGGAAAGAAGAAGTAGAAAAAACAAAACAAAACAATGAAGCCCTCAATAAAGAAAGAAGAAATGAAGGAAGTGTTGTTCCTTTTGGTAGCAAAACAAGTGCAGTCCCTCAAAAAGCAAACAAAGCTAGAAGTATTTCCAAAGCACAAATGGCTCCACAACAAGCAACTACAAGAAAAAGTAGACCAAAAGAAGTTGAAAAGAAAAGTTATACTAAAGTGATTATCACTGTAGTATCCGTGTTAGTTCTAGGGGCTTTGGGATTCTTTGGATATAAATACCTTACAGATCAAGGTATTACTATGGATACGATCACAGCCAAGATTAAAGAACAAAGTAATCAATTTAATGATAAACCCAAAGAGAATGCTATTAATATCGGCAGAGAATCAAGTACTTTTGTAGATTCTAAAACTGGCTTAGTATGGCAAGATGATAAAGATTCACAAACAGTTATCAGAGATTGGGATGAAGCAGATACTTACTGTAATAATCTATTCTTAGCTAATAAAAGTGATTGGAGACTGCCACTCAAAACTGAATTAGAAAGTATCTCAGATACAGGAAACTTTCCTGCAATTAAAGATGGTTTTATGCATGTATCCCCTACACACTATTGGGGTTCTCCAATCAAAATGGGAAGTACTTTTGCATGGCATATCTATTTTGGTGATGGTGGTGGTAGCTATTATGAAACTATGGATAGTCTTAATTCTGTTCGATGTGTAAGAGAAGATTAAAATTAGAGCCTAAACAATGATATTTCCTAATCTAAAAATAATTGAAAATATTCCTATAAATGAGCGTCTAGCTCATCTAGGAAATAAAAAAAAATCAGCACATTCTCATAGAAATTTTCGCTCTAATATGATGCTTAATCCCCTGCAACTCAAACATCTCAATCGTATTGATAATAATCAAGCGGATATGATTACCCTTAACCTAGAAGATGCCATTGCACCCTCACGCAAAAAAGAAGCACTTCATAATATTGCTCTCTTTCTCTCTCATCTTGAATCCTCAAAAAGTTTTATTATAGTACGAACAAATCCTATAGATGCAGGTGGAGATGAAGAGATAGAGTTTTTGAATGATTTTTCTTTTGACGCAATTCGATTGCCAAAAGTAAAAAATCAAAGCCAAATAGCCCAAACACTAAAAATACTCTCTGAAGAAAAAGAGCTTCATATTTCGCTAGAAACCAAAGAAGCATTTGAAAACCTCTCTACCCTAGGCATAGACCCACAACTTACTACAGCTAATATAGGAATATTAGACCTTTTAAGCTCTTTAGGACTTCCACAATCATTAGTTACACTCAACAATCCTACAATAGATTATATTCTAAGTAAATTTTTGCTTGATGCAAAAACCGCAGGAATTTTACCAATATCATTTATGTATCAAGAGTATACAAACCTAGAAACTTTTACACACTGGTGTCAAAGAGAAAAGATGATGGGCTTTACAACAAAAGCATGTATGGGTCCTGCACAAGTAGCAATAGCTAATAAGGTTTTTGGAGTCTCATCAGAGGCAATACAAAGAGCCAAGTATATTAAAGGCATCTTTGAAGAACACTCAGCACAAGGCATACATGGCTTTATGGATACAAAATACGGATTTATAGATGAACCAATTTATAGAGACGCTCTTTTGGTACTCCAAAATATTTAATAAAATTATACAAAAATATAATACAAAAGGTTCCCATGAAATTTGAAACATACCCATTTGAAAAACTAAATCTTCTCCTAGAGAATATCACTCCAAACCAAGAATATACTCCCCTTAGCCTTACTATAGGAGAACCTCAGTTTAATACACCTCAGTTTATACTTGATGCTTTGGATAAAAATGCATCATTACTCAATAAATATCCAAAGACTTCTGGTGAGCCTATATTACGAGAGGGCATGATAACTTATCTTAAAAATCGTTTTGATTTAGAGATTGAAAATAGTCAAATCATTCCTACTTTTGGAACGCGTGAAGTACTCTTTAATTTTCCTCAATTTTTACTTCATGACATAGCTAATCCAGTTATGGCATTTCCTAATCCATTTTATCAAATATACGAAGGAGCTGCCAAAGCAAGTAGAGCCAAAGTTATATATCTAAATCTAAATAGTGAAAATAACTTTTT
>JADGER010000094.1 GCA_016744315.1 Sulfurovaceae bacterium | reverse complement strand
AATGAAGGAAATCAATGAAACATTTTAGAAGTTCTCTAGTAGTAACTCTTATTGGTTTAGTAATAGCATTTTATATTGGTGGGTGGTATATTCTTTATATTACTGCTTTATTGGCAGTTTTAGAGATCTCACTCTCTTTTGATAATGCTGTTGTTAATGCAAAAGTTTTAGAAACTATGGAGCCTAAATGGCAACAAAGGTTTATCACTTATGGGATACCTATAGCTGTATTTGGAATGAGATTTGTATTTCCTATTGTTATTGTTGCTGTTGCTAGTGGTATGGGAATAATAGAAACATTTAATGTAGCTGTTGATGACCCTAGTAAATACCACGAAGTTTTAGCTAGTGTAGAAAAACTTATTTATGCTTTTGGTAGTTCCTTTTTATTAATGGTATTTCTTGATTTTCTTTTTGATGATGATAGAGAAGCAAAATGGATACATATTATAGAAAAAAGTAAAACCTTAGACAAACTCAATGAAGTCAATAATATAGAGCTTACTATAGCGTTAGTATTTGGTTTGGTATTAACATACTTAACACAAGATTATGCTATAGCCTTAGCCTATTTTGGTGGTATATTATTGCATTCTCTTATCTCTTCACTTGATACTCTTATGAGTTCAAATGGGGTAAGAAGTGGTATTATGGGCTTTTTATATTTAGAAGTTTTAGATGCCTCTTTTAGTTTTGATGGTGTAATTGGTGCTTTTGCTTTGACAAGTGATATATTTGTTATTATGATAGGTTTGGGTATTGGTGCTATGTTTGTAAGAAGTTTGACGCTCTATTTTGTAGAGAAGAAAACACTTTCAGAGTTTAGGTATCTTGAACATGGTGCGAGTTATGCTATTTTGGCACTCTCTTTAGTTATGTACTATAAAATATTTGGTCATATTAATGAAGTAATAGTTGGTACTATAGGTATTACATTTATAGGTATTGCTACTTGGCATTCAATAAAAGAGAAAAAGCTTGAAAATAATTGAGTTAAAAACAGGAACACTAAAAATTGAACCAAATAAGATATTAGATAATCTTGTTTCGTTTGGTTCAAGGATAAACAAAAAAAGAGGGTTTTTTTTTGTAAGTAAAGTAACTGGGAAGCATATGCCTGTGCAGCCCTCAAAAATGCTAGATACATACAAAGATTTAGCATCTCTTATACCCATTTCAGACGAACCTACGCTCTTTATAGGATTTGCTGAAGCTGCTACAGCATTGGGGCAGGGTGTGTATGAAGCGTATAATTCTCCAAATAGTTTTTATATACACTCTTCACGATTTACAACATCAAACAAAGTATTATTATCTTTTCAAGAGGAGCATTCTCATGCACCTAGCCATATATTTTATGAGCCTATAGATGAAGATTTAAAATTAATGCTACAAGATATTACGCGAATTGTACTTGTAGATGATGAAGTATCCACAGGAAATACAGCAAATAATCTTATCAATGAATTGAAAACTATTTTTCCTTATGTTGGGGATTATTGTTTGGTAAGTATTCTTGATTGGAGTTCAAAGAATTATGATAATTTTAAATGTTTATCCTTGTACAAAGGTGCTTTTTCATTTGAAAAAAATAATAAAGAGATAGAAAATAAAATAAAATCACACCCTCATCATCATGAAATAACAAATCTTGATACAATAATACCTTATAATTTTGGTAAATATGGTGTCAAAAAATTAGATATAGATATGTCTCAATATACTGATATAAAAAAGCTAAAAGGTAAAAAAGTTTTGGTTTTGGGAACTGCTGAATTTATGTATGTTCCCTATCTATTGGCTAAATATATAGAAGAGAGTGGGGTTGAATGTTATTTTCAGGCAACTACACGAAGCCCTATTAATATAGATGGTGAGATAACTTCCAAAATAGAGTTTGTAGATAATTATTTTGAAGATATAGATAATTTTCTTTATAATGTTATGGATAGAGAGTATGATACTATTATCATCTGTTATGAAACTACAGCATTACCAAAAGAGTTTGATTTAAGAGTTCAATTAGAAAAAAAGTTTGCCGTAGAGGAGATATTCTTTGAGATTTAGTGGAAGTTACTTGGAAGATGATGTAGAGTTTTTACTCAAAGTTATTGATATAGAGTTTACAGATATAGAAAAGAAAGAGCAGTTAGTCCAAAGTGGAAAAGCTCATTATTCACAAATGATAAACAAAGAGTACGAGCCAACAGCACAATATTTAGATACTTTTTATGAAGTTTTTGCCTTAAATAAACTCAAATTTGCACATGATATATTGACTTTGGCGTATAATCTAAGCAAAAAAGATGATATTGTTCTTGTCTCTTTGGTGCGTGCAGGAACTCCAATAGGGGTACTTCTCAAAAGGGTATTACAAGAACGATTTCATAAAGTCGTAAAACATTATGCAATATCTATAATAAGAGATAGAGAGATAGATACTCTAGCACTCAAACATATACAAAAAGAGTTTCCTTCTAGCGAAATTATTTTTGTAGATGGTTGGACTGGAAAAGGTGTAATCAATAGAGAATTAAAATCTTTTATTGCTAAATATAATAGTGAAAATCAAACAAATATAAGTGATAAACTTTATGTAATCTCTGATATAGCAGGTGTTTCTGATTTTGCTGTAAACCATGATGATTATCTTATCCCTTCTTCTGCTCTTAACTCTACAGTCTCTGGGCTAGTGAGCCGTAGTATCTTAAATGAAGAGCATATAAAACAAGGGGACTTTCACGGTTGTAAATATTATCAAGAGTACAAAGATAGTGACCTGAGCCTTTGGTTTATAGATGAAATAACCAAACTAATAGTAACTATTGAGATAGACAAAAAAGAGCTTGTAAGAAGTGATATAGAGCTATATAGCAGGGTAAATAGCTTTATAGAGAAAACTATGAAAGAGTATGGCGTAAGTGATATAAATCATATTAAACCAGGGATTGGTGAGAGTACAAGAGTATTATTACGAAGAGTACCTTTTGTTATATTAGTCAAAGATATATCTTCAAATATGATAGAACATCTGATTCATCTAGCAGAAGAGAAAAGCGTAAGAGTTATAGAAGATAAAAATTTACCCTATTCTGCTTTAGCTATTATAAAAAATGTTTTAAAATAAAAGGAAAAATATGCCAAAAAGAATATTCTTTTTTAGTGACCTTGATGATACTTTGATTCAAACAAGAAGAAAAACTGATTTTAGTCAAAATACTGTTGTAGCCTCTTATGACAAAGAAGGAAATGAGAGTTCATTCTTTTATGAAGGTACAAAACTACTTATAGATACACTAATTAGTTCTGGTATTACGCTTATACCCACAACCGCTAGAAATTTAGACTCATATAAAAGAACAGTTTTTTATACAAATAATAGTATAAAATATGCACTCTTAAATTTTGGTGGACTTATTTTAGTAGATAATAAAATAGACCAAGAGTGGTCTAAGCTAATAGCTCAAAAATATAGTGAAATTCTACAAATGGATACAGTATATAATACATTATTAGATCATTTCGAAGAAGCAAACTTAGATTTACAGGTAAAAATAATAGATGGATACTATATAAGTATTTATAATAAAAATAACTTAGATAATACAGAGATATTAGGGAGAATACAAGAGAGTTTAGAGTTATTTGTAGTAGAACATAAAGATTTTTATATGTATGAAAATGCTAACTCTTTTGGGCTATTACCAAACTTTTTAAATAAGAAATTTGCTGTAGAATATATTATTAGTAAATATGCACCTATTCTTACAATAGGTGCTGGAGATAATATATCTGATTTAGATTTTATGAAGCTCTCCACATTTAAATTACTTCCTGAAATGTATTCGCTATAAAAGATATATAGCTATTTACTTTTCTTTAATATCACTGTTGTAGAGTGGTTTGCATCAAAATATTTTGTAGCTACTCTACTAATCTCTTCTACAGTTAATTTTTCTAACTTTTCTTCATATTCAAGAAGAGGTTGAATATTCCCTTTGGCTAAATACTCTCCAAAAAGTGATGCTACAGAACTAGAACTTTCTAATGAATAGATAAAGTCTGCTTTGGCATTGATTTTGAGCTTATTTAATTCAGCCTGTGTTATATCACCTTTTTTGAGTTTTTCTAGTTCTATAAGAATCTCTTTTTCTACCGCTGTGGCTTCTACACCATCATTACACATAGCCATAATCAAAAATACCCCTGGGTCTTTGAGTTCCATATTATAGGCTGTAATCATATTAGCTAACTTTTTTTCATACACTATTTTTTGCTCTAAACGGCTACTTTTTCCAGCACTTAAAATCTCACTAATAGCAGAAAGTGCTACTTGGTCATTATGTTCAAAGTTTGCAATAGCATAAGTAATAGCTAAAGTATCCACTCTATTATTATCTTTTTCTAGTATGGCTCTTTTGGCTCCATCGCTAGGTGATTCTACTGCTATTACTTTAGGAACTTCATGCTTATTTTTAATTGATCCAAAATGTTTCTCTGCTTCTTTATAGACAGCTTCAGGTGTAATATCTCCTGATACTATTAAAATAGCATTTGATGGCTGGTAATATTTTTCATAAAACTCTCTAATATCTTCTATTTTCCATGAAAGAATATCTTGCATAAATCCTATTGGTAGCCAGTGGTATGGGTGGTAGGTATATTGCATATTAAATACTCTAAAATATAAATATCCCATAGGATTATTATCTGTTCTCCATCTTCTTTCTTCTGCTACTACAGAACGCTCTTTTTGAAACTCTTCATCTTGGAGGAGTAGATTGTGCATAAGCTCACTAAATAGCTCTAAGGTCATTCCTAGGTTTTTGCTTGCTGTTTTGATGTAGTAATTTGTTTTATCAAAACCTGTACTTGCATTATTAACACCACCATGGCTTTTGACAATAGTATCAAATTCACCAGATTTATATTTTTTGGTAGCTTTAAAACTCATATGTTCTAGCATGTGGGCAATACCACTTTTACCCATAACTTCGTTACGGCTTCCTACTTTGTAGTAGATATTACTTGTAATTACGCCTGAATCATTATCCATAGGTATAACGACAATTTCCATCTTGTTATCAAGGGTTTTTGTAAAGTATTTTGGCAATGAATTAGCCATTGTGACTCCTGTTGTGATTAGTAGTATCAGTGTGATTTTAGTTAAATAAATCATAATAATTCTCTTTTGTGTTTGGATGTAAATTATTATATCCAAAATTTATTAGGGTAGAAACCCAAAATATTGATGGCTTAACACAATTCAATGGAAACTTTTGTCATAATGTCAGTAATAATCAAAGAAAATAGAGGCTTATTATGTGCGGAATTGTTGGATACTTAGGGAAAAAAGAGAAAAAAGAGATACTTCTCGATGGGCTTAGTGAATTAGAGTATCGTGGATATGACTCAGCAGGTATTGCTGTCATAGAAAATGAGAAATTAAGTAATTTTAAAGCTGTAGGAAAAATAGCAAATCTTAGAGAGAAAACAAAAGATTTTTCTTCGGATGGATTTGGTATTTCTATTGGTCATACGCGTTGGGCAACGCATGGCAAGCCTACAGAACTCAATGCACATCCTCATTTGGGACAGTATAGTTATGTTGTACATAATGGGATTATCGAAAATTATCAAGAACTCAAAAAAGAGCTTCAGAGTGAGGGTGTAAAATTTTTGAGTCAAACAGACACAGAAGTTATTGTGCATTTATTTGAAAAATATTATACACAAACACAAGACTCTTTTGATGCTTTTGAAAAGACTATAGCTAGACTAGAAGGTGCGTTCGCAATACTGCTTATTAGTAAATCAGATGCCAAAACTATCTTTTTTGCTAAAAATGGTTCTCCTATGTTGATTGGGTTTGATAAAAAAGATGTTTATTTTGCTTCTTCTGATACACCTATTATAGGTAAAGCTACGCAAGTATATTACCTAGAAGATGGTGAGTATGGCTATGCACAAAAAGGGAGTGTTGCGTTATTTAATGGGGACAAAGAGGCAACTATTACAAAACAGGCTTTAGTTGCAGATAAAACACTTGCACAAAAAGATGGCTATAGATTTTTTATGGAAAAAGAGATTTATGAGCAGAGTGATGTAATAAGTGATACTATGATAGGGCGTATACTTGATAATAGTGTTTATTTTGAAGAGCTTGATACAACACTTTTGGATACTATCACTGCTGTTAAAATATGTGCTTGTGGCACAAGTTATCATACAGCTTTGGCATCAAGTTATCTTTTTGAACGATTAGCTAAAATTCGTTGTGATGTAGAGATAGCAAGTGAGTTTAGATACAAAGAGCCTTTGCTTGATAGTAATACACTCTTTATTACTATATCACAAAGTGGTGAGACAGCTGATACCCTAGAAGCACTGAAAATGGCAAAAAGAGCTGGATTAAAAAGTTTGTCTATCTGTAATGTGGATAATTCTTCTATTGTAAGAGAGAGTGACGCAGCTATTTTAACGCGTGCAGGTATAGAAAAAGGGGTAGCAAGTACCAAAGCCTTTGCTACACAAATGATGGTTTTATGGATGCTTTCTGTACAACTAGGACAACAGCGAAAGGTTTTAACACAAGAACGAAGAGAAATAGAGATAGAAGCAATGCTTCAAACACCTAAATCTCTTATTGTTACAGATACACTCCATCACAAGCTTAATAGACTCTCTAAGCGTTATCTCCATGGGCATGGATTCTTTTTTATTGGACGAGATATATTTTATCCACTAGCATTAGAAGGAGCATTGAAACTCAAAGAGATTTCTTATCTTCACGCAGAAGGGTATCCAGCAGGTGAGATGAAACATGGTCCAATAGCTTTGGCAGATAGTGAGCTATTTACTATTGCTTTGATGCCAAAGAGTATGCATTATGATAAAATAAAAAGCAATGTAGAAGAACTCAGTGCCAGAGATTCTACTATCTTGGCAATCTCTTCAGAACCTTTTGAATTGGCAGATGATTTTATACAAACAGAGCATGATTCGCATCCAATGTTAGAATTTTTTGAGATGATGGTTGTAACACAGTTACTAGCATTAGAGATTTCTATTCGCTTAGGTAATGATGTGGATATGCCACGAAACTTAGCAAAAAGTGTAACAGTAGAATAGCAGATGAGATTTATAAAACTTTATATAATTTTTATTGTATTTGCAGTGAGTAGTGTTGCTAGTACTGCTATAGAAAAACCTTTTTTATGGAAAGTAACTAATAAGAAGCATAATTTTTATCTTTTTGGAACTATTCACTTGGGGGATCCTAGATTAGCAGTTCTTCCTGCTTCTTTGAAGAGAGTTATTGAGAATAGTGATGAGGTCTATACCGAAATAGCAATAGATGATTCGTTGGCTCTAAAAAGTGCTATGCTGATGACGCGTCATGATAAAAAAAGCCTCTCTTCTCTTATTTCTCCTAAGCTTTATAGCAAAATAGATACATACCTCAAAGGGATTAATCCACAACTCTCTATAGTTTCTTTTGATACTACAAAGATATGGGCATTATCTTCTATTGTATCGCTAATAGAAAATCAGCTGAAATATCCATCGCTTCAGGCTATAGATAGTATTATTTATAAATATGCCCAAGATAAAAAGAAAAAAGTTGCAGGAGTTGAGACTATAGAAGAGCAGATAGCTGTTATGGACAAGTTTACTCTAGCCCAACAAGTGATGATGCTAGAATCAACTATGGCATATTTGCAAAAAAATAAAAATGCTATAGAGCAGATGAAACAACTTTATCTTAATGGGAATGAAAAGCAAATGCTAAAGTTTATACTAGGAACAATGGCACAAGATAAAAAGTATAAAGATTTAGAAGATAAGTTTATGGAGCTTATGCTTTATAATAGAAATATTACTATGCTTCAAAAAATAGAATCACTCCTTCACCACAATCCAAATACAAAATATCTCTTTGCTTTTGGTGTTATGCATTTTTTGGGAGAGAAAAGTATTATCACTTATTTACAGTGTAATGGATATAGTGTTACAAGGCTAGAGTAGATTAAAACTCATAAGGTATAATAGCCATGAATTTTACATGAGGATTAGACTATGATGCCAGAAGAGCGATATAAAAAACTCAAAGAGTATCTTTCTGCAGAGAACCCTGTTCTCTTGGATGTGATTAATAAATATGAAACACTTGATAAAATAGGTCATAAAGTTGGACTTATAACTCCAGATGAGAGTTATACTAGCCATATTTCATGGTGGCCTATGATTTCTGTATTGGGTACATTTTCAGCGGGAAAATCAACTTTTATTAATGATTATGTTGGGGCTACTATTCAACAAAGCGGAAATCAAGCTGTAGATGATAAATTTACTGTTGTTTGTTATGGAAATAATGAAACTCCCACAACTTTACCAGGATTAGCACTTGACGCTGACCCTCGATTTCCTTTTTATAATATTAGTAAAGAGGTTGATAAAGTTGATTCTGGTGAGGGAAACCGTGTTAATCTCTATTTGCAATTAAAAACATTAAAATCTCCAAGAGTCAAAGGAAAAATCCTTATAGACTCTCCTGGATTTGATGCAGATAGCCAAAGAGATGGTATTTTGCGTATTACAAATCATATTGTAGAAATGTCTGATTTGGTACTTATTTTCTTTGATGCACGACACCCAGAACCAGGAGCTATGAGAGATACACTAGAGCATCTTGTAGGTACAACAATAAACCATAGAGATGCGAATAAAGTACTCTATATTCTTAATCAAATAGATACTACAGCAAAAGAAGATAACCTCGAAGATGTTATAGGCTCATGGCAAAGAGCATTGTCACAAGAGGGTCTAGTTTCTGGAAACTTCTATGGGATTTATAATGAAGGTGCAGCACAACCTATTGAAGATGAAGCCTTATCCAAACGCCTAAAAGGCAAAAAAGATCATGATCTTGCAGCAATTATGGATAGAATGGATAAAGTAGGAATAGAGCGAGCCTATCGTATTATTAAAGCACTTGAAGATTATGCCAAAGAGATAAAAGAAGATAAAATACCAGTACTTCAAGAAGCTTTGCAAGTTTGGGGTAAAAAAGTATTTTGGACTGATCTCTCTATTGCAGGGGTATTGATGCTTATTGCAATAATCGTACAACTTAAATTTAGTCTCTTTGATACTATGCTTAACTCTTCTACCGCTCTTCTAACAGCTATTGGTTTATTTGTTACACTTATGATATTAGCTCATTTTAAGTCACGCAGTTTTTATGCCAAAAAAGAGGCTAAAAAATGGGAAGAGATAGATATTAATATCTCCAAAGCTATCACACATAATACAGTATGGTGGCGATCAATATTTGGCTTTGGTGGACGCAATTGGCACAAAGGAACAAAATCCAAGCTAGATGTACTTATGACCCAAGGAAGAGAAGCAATACAAAGATTAAATGACCAATTTGTAAGTCCTTCAGGATTAAACAATAACAAAGAGGTGCAAGACTAGCCTAGAAAATAGGGAGAATAATATGAAAAAAGTATTAGTAGGTATGAGTGGTGGCGTAGACTCTACCGTGACAGCTATATTGTTACAAAAACAAGGGTATGATGTAGAAGGCGTTTATATGAAGCTTCATGATAAAGAAGATTATCATGAAGAGAATTTTGCAAGAGCTCAAAGAGTGGGTGCTTATCTGGGTATAGCTGTACATTTTCATGACCTAAGTGAAGCCTTTAAAGAAGAAGTCTATGATTATTTTGTACAAAGTTATCAAGATGGAATTACACCTAATCCTTGTGTGATGTGCAATCGTACTATTAAGTTTGGTAAAATGGTAGAGTATGCAGATAGTTTAGGGATAGATTTGGTAGCTACAGGACATTACCTTAAGTGTGATGGAGAGTTTATCTACATGGCAGAAGACAAAAGCAAAGA
>JADGER010000093.1 GCA_016744315.1 Sulfurovaceae bacterium | reverse complement strand
TGAATCCAAATAATGAAGAGGGAAGATTAAACCTAATAGTTCGTATGGGTGCAAACAAAGTTGAAGATCATTTCCCTGCTCTTTTACGCAAAGTAAAAGCAGAAGGTAGAAATGTAGTATGGAGTTGTGACCCTATGCATGGAAATGTAGAGAAGAGTTCTTCTGGATACAAAACAAGAGACTTTGATAATATTCTTACAGAAGTAAGACAATTCTTTGCTATTCATGAGAGTGAAGGTACTATTGCAGGTGGTATTCACTTGGAGATGACTGGTGATGATGTAACAGAGTGTACAGGAAGCCAATCATGTGCTATTACAGCAGAAGATTTAGCAAGTAGATACCATACACAATGTGATCCAAGACTCAATGCTAATCAAGCATTAGAATTGGCATTTATGGTAAGTGACTCGCTAAAAGGCTAAACTTAGAGCTGAGAGATATAAGCTCCATCTGATTGGAGCTTTAGTATCTTCAGTGCCTTTGTTGCCTCTATAGAATCTTTATAGGGACCAACCATTACTTTATTGTAACCGCGTTGGTTTATTACTCTATAAGTAAATCCCGATTGCGTTAATCTTTCCAAAAAGTCTTTACTTGGAGTTGTGGTAAATGACCCTACTTGTACAAAGTAGTTTTTGTTACTCTCTTTATTATTTACTACACTATCTACTGTTGGCAACTCTATTTTCCCCAAATCCCAAAGAGATCTTTTTGCTTTTGATTGTATTGGAATCATATCATTTGTATCATAAAGACTTTCGCCTTTGTAAGTTACCAACCACTTAATAATATCATTTTGTAATTTTGCACCCATCCATTTGGCTCTTGTACTATTTACAAGAATCACTACAGTATAGAGTTTATTAGATTTACTTAAAAGATAGCCTGATATATTTTTGACTTTATTAAGTGTCCCTGTTTTCATCCAAGCTCTATTTTTGACTTTAGTATGTGCAAATCTTCGTCTAATCGTCCCATCTTTCCCAGCTATAGAGAGTGTATTCATCCAGCGACTCCCATAACTTTTGTAGGCATGGTCTAATACCTTTGCCATACTTTTGGCTGTAATTCGTGACTCCCTAGAGAGTCCACAGCCATTATCTATACAAGTTTTAGAATAATGCAAAAGATGGTAACGATTGAGTATCTTTTCTACAGCTCTACGCCCTTTATTCAGATTAGAAGGTGCTCCATAGATTTTTGCACCAAGTGTCAAAAGAAGGTGTCTAGCAAAAACATTATTACTCTTTTTTGAAGTTTTAGAGATAATGTCTTCTAAAGTATCTGAGTAATGAGTATAAACCTTTTTTGCTCCTTGGGGTACTTTTGCTAATCTCATTTGACCTTTATATGAGATACCTTGTTTTTTAAGTTCATTTTTGAGTGCTGAGTAAAATTCTTTGTAGGGCTTGGTAATAATATAGTGATAGTTCCGTTTTTTACATTGCTTAGAGAGTTTACCAGAGAGTTGTAGCACAGGTGTAGGATTTGAATGATTTACGGTAATTCTTGGTATAGATCTACTCCCTTTGCACGAGCCATTGACTACTTTAATATTATTAGAGACCTTATAGCTATTGCCTGGAATCTGTTTTGAAATTTGATACTTGCCAGCTTTAGGATAGAGTGAAAACCTACTCACATGTTCATTAAACATCAAAGCATCAGGCATAGCATTATAGGCACTATATACATTTTTATCAAAGTGTGAGCTATCTCGTGAAGGTACTTTAAAGTATTGTCTATCAATAACTATATTTCTTTTTATTCTTTTAATACCTTGCTTCTTTAAAGCTTTTACAATAGCAGGAATATCAGAGTTTCTCAGTGTTGGGTCACCTTGTGCTTGGACTATAAGATCCCCAACAATTCCTTTATTGTAACCACCTGTATAATAAAAATTTGTAGCCCAACGATACTCATATCCTAGTTCAAGTAAAATAGCATACGCACTATAAACTTTAATTACTGATGCAGGCAGAAAACGATTATCTATATTAAGAGCAGCTATGGTTTTATTGCTTTTGGTTTCTTTGATATAGATACCTAGTTCATTACTTTTAAGACCACTTTTATTAATCATAGTTGAGATAGCAGAAGGTAAAATATCTGCATTTACTGTTGTTGTTATCATTAGAGATACAAGCAAGAAGAGTGTTATTTTTTTTATCATTGAGTTCTATTCCTAGTGGGTAAGATTATTTTAATAGCTCTAGTCTATCTATACGGTCTTGAGTTGTTGGATGTGTGCTAAAGAGATTTTTAAAGCTTTTTTTTACACCCAAAAATGGATTGATAATAAACATATGGGCAGTTTGTGGATCTGCGTCTAGGAGTACACCTTGGTGTGCATAGTTATCAAGCTTCATCAATGCTCTTTGGAGCCACTCTGGATGCTCTGTCATTCTTGCTGCACCCTCATCTGCCAAAAACTCTCTACTGCGACTTACGGTCATTTGTATAAGTGTAGCAGCCATAGGCATAATAATCATCATAGCAATCATTACAATAGGATTAGGTCTATCCCTTCCATTTCCACCAAAAAACATACCAAAATTTGCCAACATAGCAATCGCACCAGCCAAAGAAGCAACAATTGTCCCTATAAGCATATCATAGTGCTTTATATGGCTTAATTCATGGGCAATAACAGCTTCTACTTCTTCTTCATCAAGCAAATCTAAAAGCCCTTGTGTCACAGCTACAGCAGCATGGTCATAATCTCTTCCTGTAGCAAAAGCATTGGGAACAGGGTCAGGTATAATATAAAGCTGAGGCATAGGAAGAGCTGCTCTTTGTGTAAGTCTATCAACCATATCATAAAGTTCTCTGGCAGAATGTCTTGTCACCAAAATAGCATTATAATGTTTTAATACCTGCTCATGACTATAGAAATAGGCATAAAAATTAGTTCCAATAGCAAATAAAAAGGCAATTATCATACCCATTTGTCCCCCTAGCATTGCCCCAAACCAGATAAAAACAAGAGTTAAGCCTATCATCAAAGCATAAGTTTTAAACTGTTCCATCTTTCTCTCCTTTAGTATCTTGTAGCTCTTTGTAGGCATTATAGAGCCTTTGCATAGCTTCTTCTAGTACTTCTAAGGAAGTTGCAATATTCAAACGCATAAAGCCACTCCCCACATTCCCAAAACTAACACCACTATTAAGACCTAGTTTGGCATCATAGACAAAAAACTTTTCTAACTCTTTATCATCCATTTCCAAAGCACTACAATCAAGCCACATAAGATAAGTAGCTTGGGTATCTGTTGCAAAAATAGGAAGAGTATGAGTATGCAAAAAATTATTTACAAAATCAATATTTGCTTTAAGATGTAACTTCAGTTCTTCAAGCCATACTTCACCAAGAGTATAGGAAGCTATTAATGCTTCTATACCAAAGATATTTCCATCATTAAAACCATTTTTTCTCTGTTCATTTGTATAGGCTTTGCGAAGTTTTTTATTGGGGATAATAGCATAAGAAGTGTTTAGACCTGCTATATTAAAGCTTTTTGATGGGGCAGTGAGGATAATACTCCTTTGTGGTGCAAGTAAAGCCATATTATAATGAGACTTTTCATATACAATATCAGAGTGTATCTCATCAGAAACAATAATTACATCTTCTTTTTCACAAATTTGAACCAATCTTTCTAACTCCGCTTTATCCCAAACGCGTCCTGAAGGATTATGTGGAGAACAAAATAAAAAGAGCTTTGCTTCTTTTGCCTTAGCTTCAAAATCTTCAAAGTCTATGCTATATACACCATTTTTATACAAAAGTTTATTATCTAATAATTTTCGTCTATGTTTCTGTACAGAAGATACAAAAGGAGGATACAAAGGAGTCTGCACAATCACCCCCTCACCCATTTGTGTAAAAGCTTCAATAGAAAAATTAAGAGAGGGTACAACCCCATATGCAGGAATAATTGATTCTGTATCTACAGCTAACCCAAATCGTCCAAGCATCCAATTTTTTATACTTTTATAGTACTCTTCAGAATAAACAGTATAGCCATAAATTGGGTGTAAGGCTCTTTGCAGTATTGCATCTTGAACACAAGGAGCTGAAGCAATATCCATATCAGCCACCCACAAAGGCAAAAGATCATTAGTTCCAAACTTAGTACTAGCAGATTCAAGCTTAACAGCATGAGTATTTTGTCGATTTACAGAAGCATCTATCATATTGATTTCTTTTTTAGTACAATTATACACTAACTACTTAATTGCATTCTTTTTTAAGAAATATAATTTTTATTAACAATGCTTATTTAAAGCTATATTCGCATTATTTCATCCCCAATAGTGTGATAAGCGTACCATATATTCACATTTAGTATCATTCTATATAATTAAATATTTTAACTTGGAAAAAATAGTAATTATAATGATAAAATACATTTTATATAAATTAAAAAGGATCAATATGAAAAAGTTTTTGATATTACTACTTGCAACATCGGCACTATGGTCAACAGCAGTTACATTCAAAGGTGAAGAGGTAACACTCAATAGTAAAGGATTAAAAGTTGGAGATCAAACACCAAGCTTTCAAGCAGTCGATAAAGGCTTCCAAGAAGTAACAATAGGTGGGAAAAATGATAAAGTACAAGTAATTGCTTTTGTACCATCATTTGATACAGGTATTTGTAGATTGGAAACTGTGGCTTTCAATGAAAAAATATCTAAGATGAAAAATGTTATTGTAACTATAGTTTCAAAAGATTTACCATTTGCAATAGAAAGATTTTGTCATGATAACAGCATAACAAATGTTAGCACAGTTTCAGACTACAAAGATGCAAACCATGCATTACGATATGGTGCCACAATCTCTGCCCCTACTTACCTAGAAGGATTTTTCGGAAGAGTTGTTTATGTAGTAGATACAAATGGAAAAATAGTGTACAAAGAAATTGTACCAAAAATAGATAGCGAACCAAACTACGATAGTATCATAAAAGCAGTAAATGCTTTAACAAAGTAATCTTAAAAGTGGAGCATTTGCTCCACTCTCTTATAAAATTCTCTCACCTCTCCACATCATGTAGGTTTGGCACCGCCAAACGATTAAGAAGTATAATTAAGTTGTTATTACTCCTAAAATCCTCAACTTTATACACTATATTTGTTGGAGTCATGGAACTACCGACCTAGGTGAGTATGAATATTTAACAGGTGTATATCCCTCTCTAAGTAAACAGATAGCAGGCTACTACCATGTCATTGATAGAGTTGTAATTGTTATCTGATTCCTTTATTTAGCACAAGAGATATTAGATTATCACCTAGGCATTTTATTTCAAGAGCTTAGCAGTGAATGATAGAATTTATCCTGACTTGAATCGAAAAGAAGGATAAAGTAGGAAATTTAAGGTGGAATTAGATTATTTTTTGGATTATATTGACTTTGGGGGATAGAATAGTTGACTTACTAGGGCGTTTGATAATATAATTATATTTCAGTAAAGACTGTTTAATCTTTAAAATAAAAATTAAAAAAGGAGTCTCTTAAAAAGAGAACAGTCCTAAAGACTGTGTATAACAATGAATAAATTAATGAAAATAGGTGTAATTACAGGATTAATGATACCTAATATAACAATGGCAACAGACTTTATAACCTCAGGAGAGGCAAAATATAGTTATGTGTATCAAGGAAATTGGAAATATTTAAAAATTGATGCAAATGGTGCAGATAGATTAAAGATTAGCATGTCTGGGTTGGACGCTGATGTTGATTTATATGTAAAAAAAGGGAATAAACCTGACTTTGGATATTATGATTGTCGTCCTTATCTAGGAGGAACAAATTCTGAAGAATGTACTCTTGATGTAGATCCAAATGATATTGTTTATATGGGGATACAAGGATACCAAACAAGTGAATTTAAAATAGTAGCAACCTTAACAACAGAAGATACTTCTCTTCCAGTAGATGATACAAAATTTATCACATCAGGAGTTCCAAAATATAGTTATGTATATAATGGAAATTGGAAATATTTAAAAATTGATGCAAATGGTGCAGATACATTAAAGGTCAGAATGTCTAGATTGGATGCTGATGTCAATTTATATGTAAAAATAGGAGAAAAGCCAAATTCAAGTGCTTATGATTGTCGTCCTTATTTAGGAGGAACAAGTTCTGAAGAATGTACTCTTGATGTAGATCCAGAAGATATCGTCTATATGGGAATAAAAGGGCTTAACACAAGTGAATTTAAAATACTTGCAACATTAACAACAAAAGAAGAAGCTATTGCACCTATTGATGAAAGTTTATTAACAACCGTCATTGATGATAACTTTGATACTTATGATACTAATATTTGGATGAAATCAGATTGGGCAAATGGCAACCCTTTTTATAGTGGTTGGTGTCCAGAACAAATAGCATTTGCTTCAGGACAAGTCACTTTAAGTCTAGAAGAAAAGTCTTGTCATAACCTTACTCATGCATCAGGAGAATATAGAACAAAGGAAACATATCAGTATGGAAGGTATACGGCAAACTTTAAGGCTTCAAATGTGAATGGCGTTATCAGTTCGTTTTTCACATATACAGGACCAGCTGAAGGTACAGAGTGGGATGAAATTGATGTAGAGATATTGGGTAAAGATAGTACAAAATTACAAGTAAATTATTGGAGAAATGGAAAAGAACATCCAGTCATTATAGATTTGGGGTTTGATGCTTCAGAAGCAATGCATAAATATTCATTTATTTGGCATCCAGAATATATCACTTGGTATGTAGATGATATTTTAGTGCATACAGTAAGAGAAAACAATTTAAATAATGATGATAGCTTACCAGTGAATCCAAGTAAATTAATGATGAATATTTGGGCAGGAACGGGTATTGATAGTTGGAGTGGTTTATATACTGATGGAACAAATGCTCAAAGTATCTATGATTCAGTAAAATTTGAAAGTTTAGCAGAGTAATTTTCAGTAGTCATCAAAGATTATTGTTAAAAAATTTGGAGTTTGATATTTAAGCTAAAATAGCTTTATAAAAAAAGACAAACTCCAAAGAAGCCTAAGAAATAAGAACTTAGCATAAAACAGTAATGAATGCCAAAAAGACCACACATAAAGATAGCAGGTTATTACCATATCATCAATAGAGGTGTAGACCAAAGAGTTATATTTATAGTTTAGTACCTCTCTATTCCAAAACTTCATCTAACTCTTTGTACTCTATATCAAAGAGATTGGCTACCGCTTCATTGGTCAGATGCTCTTTGTAGACATTGACTCCTTCGTAGAGTGATTTGTCTTTTTTGATGGCATTCTCAAAGCCCTCTTTTGCTAAGAGATTGACATAAGGAGCAGTAGCATTGGTGATGGCTAAAGTAGCTGTTTTGGGATATGCTCCTGGTATATTGGCGACACAGTAGTGGACTACTCCATCCTCTATGTAGATGGGATTGCTATGGGTGGTAGCTCGTGAGCTTTGGGCTGTACCTCCTTGATCTATGGAGACATCGATAAATACACTTCCCTTTTTCATCTTGGATAACATCTCTTTGGTGATAAGCTTGGGAGCAGCAGAGCCTCCAGCAAGGAGTACAGTGCTGATCACGAGATCACTTTGATAGAGCAACTCTTCAAATCTCTGTGCTGAATAGATCTCGGTTTTGATAGAAGGCAAAAGATCTTTAAGAGCTTCGAGTTTGGGTGTGCTACGATTCATGACCGTCACATCCCCATCTAGCCCTACAGCATATTTGGCGGCATGTCTCCCTGCTGTACCTGCACCTATGATCAAAACCTTGGCATTGTCTACGCCCAAAGCTCCTCCCATCATCACTCCTGCTCCACCTTGATATCGACTGAGATAGTAGGCTCCTGATATTGCCGAAGATTTTCCAGCGATCTCGCTCATAGGTTGGAGCAGTGGAAGTTCTCCATTTTTGTTGACCGCCTCATAGGCAATAGCACGAACCTTTTTTTGGAGGAGTGCTTTGGTGAGTTCCTGTGAAGAAGCAAGATGGAGATAGCAAAAGAGTATATGATTTTCGTTCAGAAGAGTACACTCTAACGGCTGAGGCTCTTTGACTTTGACTATAAGAGTGGATTTTGCATAAAGATCTTCAATAGTAGGAAGGATAGTTGCTCCATTTTGACGATACTCTTCATCATCAAAGCCACTCCCCTCTCCTGCACTAGCTTGGATGCAGACATTATGTCCCTCACTTACCCAATAGCTAACATTTTGTGGTGTAGCACCTACACGAAATTCATCAGTTTTGATCTCTTTGGGAATACCTATAATCATAAGAGTCCTTTTTTGTAGCTATGATAGCATAGAACTGATTTAATCACTGTTAGGATAAAATTAATATTTGAGGGTAAAGAGCTTATGCAAACAAACTAAGCAGGAGAAAGGTATTCTTTTCTATTTAATCGAAGCTCCCAAAATAAAAATATTTTGGGAGAGAGTAGGGGGTGTAACTTAGTTACATCCACATCCACCAGTACTGTGATCATGTTCTTTTGGTGCTGGAGCTGTTGCTCCTGCTGTGCTACATGCACTTACGCCTGGAGGTGTTGTTGGTTGGATAGATTGATTATCTGCTCCACCTTCTGCATTTACTTTGTCTATAAATATCAAAAGCTTACTTGCTGCTTCTTGGTATCTTTGGCTAGTTTCACTATCTGGCTGATGATAAGTTACAGGCATTCCTGTATCTCCACCAATACGAATAGCAGGCTCTATAGGTATGCGTGCAATAAGTTCCGTATCATACTCTAAGGCAACAGGTGCAGTTGTACCCATACCAAAGATGTCAGATTCTGCGTCACATTCAGGACAGATAAATCCACTCATGTTTTCGATTACACCAGCTGTAGGGATATGAAGCTTTTGGAACATATCAAGACTTCTTCTACTATCATCTAGTGAAACTTCTTGAGGTGTAGTTACTGTGATACCTGCTGTAACTGGTACAGATTGTGCAAGTGTAAGCTGTGCATCACCAGTTCCTGGAGGCATATCTATTACAAGTACATCCAGTTCAGACCAAAGAATATCTCTTAAGAACTGCTCAATGGCTTTCATAATCATAGCACCTCTCCAGATAAGAGACTGCCCTGGTTCCATAAGTGAACCCATAGACATAATCTCTACACCATACGCTTTGAGAGGAAGTACTTTATTTCCTGTAATTTCTGGTTTTTGATCAGATACACCCATCATTCGAGGAATATTTGGACCATAAATATCAGCGTCAAGTAATCCTACTTTTTTGCCTTGCATTGCCATAGCGATAGCTATATTTACAGATGTAGTTGATTTCCCAACACCACCTTTACCAGAACTTACCATTACAAAGTTTTTAACATGTGGAGCAATATTTTTACCGCTCATTGAGTTACTCATCTCTCTTGGAACTTTAGGTTGAATAACATTTGCTGTTATTTCTTTGAAACCTAATTTTTGTAATTCTATTTCTGTATCTTTGATAAGTTGAAGTTTTACTTCAGGTGCACTTGAAGTAATATCAATATTCAAAGAGATTTTCTCTTCAGATATTTCTATATCTTTTACAAATCCAAAAGTTACAATATCTTTTGAAAAGCCTGGGTAAGTTACATTTTTTAATGCTTCTAATACTTTTTCATTATTCATTTATTTCTCCATATTTAATTTAATTTTTACTACTAATGTGTTGCCTCATTTGCCATAGCTTCACCATGTTTTTCTACAATACTTTGAGTAATTTTATAAGAACAGAATTTTGGCCCACACATAGAGCAAAATTCTGCTTCTTTAAACACATCTTGAGGAAGTGTCTCATCATGATACTCTTTGGCTCTTTCTGGATCAAGACAGAGTTCAAACTGACGGTTCCAATCAAAGCCATATCTTGCATCACTCATCTCATCA
>JADGER010000092.1 GCA_016744315.1 Sulfurovaceae bacterium | reverse complement strand
AAACTTCTTTAAAACCCTTGATAACAATTTTACTACAGGATATAATTTTAGTTTGACTGCTATGGAACATCAACTAAACAGCAATATTGAACTACAAGATTTATCTACAAAGATGAAAGGTATCAAAGCAAATACTCATGGAGAGTTTATTCAAAAGATAGTAGACAAGCTAAAAAAAGATGGATTTTTAGAAGAGAGAAACACTATGAATCGTGAATATTCTGTTTTGAATTCTTACGAATATATAGAGTATTTTCTAAGGGAGATGAAAGAATATGAATAAAGATGGCTTAAAGAAAATATATCTTATTAAGAGTGCTGGTTATGAGTTTACAGAGATAGATTTAAGTGATAATACATTACTTTTGGGAGAAAGTGGTGTGGGTAAAACAACGGTGATGCGGGCAGTATTATTTTTTTATACGATGGACTATTCAGATAGTATATTAAATCTTAATTCAGATACCAAAAAATCATTTAACGATTGGTATTTTAGAGAGCATAATTCACATTTGATTTATGAATATACCAAAGGCAAGAGTAGATTTCTTTTTGTAGTAAGCAAGAAAGGAAAGCTTAATTACTCTTTTATAGATATAAGTAATGCTTCTGTGGGAGTGAAAGAACTTTTTATAGAAGATACTACACCTATAAGCTTAGAGAAATTAAATGAAAAGATACAAAAAGCAAATTTACCAAATTATCATACTACAATAAAAGAAAAATATATTAATACTTTTCATAAAAAAGATATATATTTAAAAAAAATAAAGCAAGAACATAGTGTAGATTTTTCACTTTTTGAAGGTGTAAAATCTACACAAGAATATGCTAAGACACTCTCAAATATATTTATGGCTTCAAAAGTCAATTCAATAAGTATCAAAAAAAGTATCGTTTCACTCATAGAAAATGCTGATGTAAAAATTGACCTTCATGAGATAAAAGTAAATCTTGAAGAATATGTAATATACAAAGAAGAGATAGAAAAATTTGAAAAAAATATCCCTCAAATTGAATTGTTACGGATCAACTATGAGAAATATTATAATGATAGAGAAAGCTTTAAAAATAAGGCAAATGCACTTGAAGCTATATATTCTCAAACTTCTCAGAAAAAACAAGAACTTATTTTAAAAATACAAAAAATAAGAGAAGATGAAGATACTTTAGAGAAAAACCACAGTATAGAACTATCTAAGCTTGATGAGACGATAAAAGCAAGTAACACAAAGGTCATAGAACAAAATCAAGAGTTAAGAAAATTAGAACAAAAATCCAAAGAGTATAGATCTAAAAATATAGAAAAATTATTAGATGAAGATAAGAAAGAAAATAGCTACAAAAATGAATTAAAAATACATGAAGAGAAATACAAAGCCTTAACATCAAAATTTGATACTATAAAAGAAAAATATCAAAAAATACAAGAGGCATTACAAAAGAGTGCTGATGAACAAATTTTTACATTAAAAAATGAAAACATTGAAATAAAAGAAAAAATCGGTCAAGAAAAAGTAAATCTTTTAGAGTCAAAAGAAACAAAGATAAAAGAAGAAACCCAAAAATATAGAGATGAAAAAATAGTATTAGAGTCTAGTTTGGAAAAAAGTAATAAAGCCTTCCATACTATAAATTTAGAACTAGCGAAGATAGAGCATTTTGTATTTAATAAAGAAGAGATTACTGGTTATGACGAGACTATTACAAGATATGCTAAGGCTCTACTAGATAATCAAGAGTTATTTAATAGCAATAGCGTTGACATACAAAAAGTAGAACAGAACTTAGAAGAGATAGGCAAAAACTTTAGAGTCTCTTCTGAAAAACTAGATCAAGAGACAAAAAATCAAAAAAATAGATTATTCAATCAGAAAAAGCTTATAGAACATAAACTTGATTTTGATAAAGATAATCTCTATGGGTATATTAATAAAAATGCCGTTAAAAACTCAAAAAAATTATTAACTTATATCAAAGATGAAATTCTTTTTTCTGATAAACCTTTTATTGCGACACTTGATGAACAGAGCAATAGTCTCTTTGGTTTAACTATAAAATTTGATGAAGAGTTTGAAAATACTTATCAAGAAGATACTTTGCAAAAAGAGTTAAATAATATTAAAGAGAGCATACGAGCATTAAATAATGATGCAATAAGAAAAAAGAAAGCTTTGGAAGATGAAACTACAAAAGCTACAAAAGAACACAATAGGCAAAGAACACTTTTCTACAAGAAAAAAGAAGAACTAAGCAAAAATAAAAAAAGCTACGAAAAAAACCAAGTCCTCGCGAAATTAAACCTACAAACAGCAAAAGATACTGGAGTAGAATTAAAAAAGCTAAAAAATGAAACACTACAAAAATCCAAAGCTTTAGTAACTATAGAACAAGAAGAGTTACAGAGTAAAATAGCCATTTTTACTAAAGATATAGAGGAAATAACTCAAAAGATAAGTAACAATATAATTCAAAAACTACAGCACTATGATAAAGAGCTAAAAGAGAATAAAGTAACTTTAGTATCCACAATAGAATTTCTAAAAAGTGACTGTAAAACCAAAATATACAGTAGTAAAGATGAGCTAAGTAATGTACTAAAAAATAATGGTGTAGATAATGCTCTTCTTGTCAATATATTGGCTAAGGTTGAAGCATTAAAAATAAACTTAGAAAACATTCAAAAATATAAAGACATTGTGCTTGTATATTTAACAGAGTATAAAGATAAAATAGCAGATATACCTTCTCTAAAACAAAAATTAGAGAGTGACAAAAAATATTTGACAAGTATAAAAGAAAAAAAGAATAAAGAAGAGGCTCTATTTAAGACCGAAGCATTAGTATTTAAACAAAAAGTACAGACACTTCAAAGTAAAAAAGAGGATATAGAAAATTTTATCAAAATCTATAATCAAAAAATACAAGGTCAAGATATATCAAAAGCTATAAAAAGTTCTTTGGTATTAGATAGTTATGTCTTAGAAGATAATGTAAATATTGATTTAGTAGTACTTGATACTATTCTAAAACTATTTGATGAAATAAAAAATATGCAAAATACGATAAATAGTTCTGTTATTAAAATACTACAAAATATTAAGAGTGATAATATCTTTAAAATTATGAAACCTGATGATAATATAGATGATACTTCTTATTTAAAGAGTGCAAAAGAGTTAATTGAGTACATTAAAAATGATAAATTATCACTTCTAAAAGATGCTTCTTTAGATAAATTTAAAAGTAATATTTTTCTTATCAAAAAAGAATTAAGTAGCTTTGAAGAGGCTTTATCAGATGTAAATTTTGAAGTAAACAGTTTAAAAAATTCCATCAAAAAAGCAGTAAATTCTTTTGGGGTTATAGACGATATAAATATGAGATTTGAAGATAACAATAGTAATATTCTTAATACCTTAAAATCCCTTTCAGATTTTTATGATACAAATAATGATAAATTTTTAAGTGGCTTGTTTGAATCTATAGGTGATAAAAATTATTCTTCCAAATTAAGAGAAGAACTAAGAGACAAGATTGTTGAACTTGTACGATTATTGAATACTTCAAAAGAGTTTTTAGAGCTTGAAGATGGTTTTGTTTTAGCGTTTAAGGTGGTAGAGAGAGGCAACGATTTAAAGTGGAGACAAACCCTTAACGATATAGGTTCAAATGGAACTTCAACACTTGTTAAAAGTATTATAAATATTTCTATGCTTAAGATGGTGAGTAAAAATATTGTTAAAGACAATCAGCTAGTGAGTCATTGTATTTTAGATGAAATTGGTACTATATCTACAGAGTATTTTAGAGAATTAAAAGCCTTTGTAAATCAAAGTGGTTTTGTATTTTTAAATGGTATGCCCACTGAAGATGATATGTTAATGTCAATGTATCCAACTATCTATGTGGGACAAAACTTTGGAAATTACTCTAAAATGATATTAGCTAGTAAAGTAGATATATGAAAATAAATAAACAAGACTTCTTAAATATTAAGAGTCTTATTGAAAATAAAATTATTACAGAGCGTAAGTTTAAAAATCCAGAGATAGTCGTTCAATTAAAGTTAAATAATTCAGTAAGAAGTGAACAAAAGGCTAGTAGGAAATATTTACATTTAAATAAAGAAAAAAATATATTTCTCCTTTTGAAAAATTCTGATTATAATATAGCTTCAGTTGCAGAGATAGACAATTACATTGAAAATATTCTTGACAAAAAAGCATCAAGAGATGAAATTCAACACTACCATAACAATACAAAAGCAATAGCTTCAAAAAGTCAGCATGGTTTATATGTTTCTTCTTTACAAACTGTAGATATAAAGTTAAATGATGCAGTTGTGCGTATTGTACCTAATGATGGATTAGGATATTTTTTATTTCATACTCAAAAAATTGAACTTTTTGATGATACTATTATTGTTGGAGTTGAAAATTATCAAGTCGTTTGGTTTGCCAAGAGATACAAAGCATTCTTTTCTTATCCCAATCTCTTATTTGTAGTGATCACTCCCTATATGCTAGAATGGATTTCTACTTTAGAAAATGAATATATACACTTTGGAGATTATGATTTAGCAGGAGTAAATATTTACTTAAATAAGATTGTACCAAAACTTAAAAAATCCAAAAAATATTCCATGTTTATACCGCATAATATAGAAAAACTTATTGAAAAATATGGTAATAATACACTCTATGAAAAACAAAAACAGTATAAAAACTTACGAACAAATGATATAGAAGTTAGTAAATTAATAGAGAATATCATTAGGTTAAAAAAGGGTTTGGAGCAAGAAGGATTGTCAAGATAAGAAACCCTACTCTCCTACAAGCGATTCGCAACAAACCTAACAATCAAAAATACAAACATACTAAAGCCTATGATTACGGCAGCTAATGGTGCACTGTAGCTTAGTCCGTAGCTATTGAATCTATCAAATATGAGGACAGGGGTAGTCATTGGATGGTATACTAGGATTATGACCGCTCCAAATTCTCCTAGACCTCTACTCCACATCATAAGAGCACCATTGATTATGTCTTTTTTTGCATTGGGGATAGTAATTCTAAAAAATACATTCATAGGAGAAGCTCCTAAAGTTCTGGCAGTTTTTTCTAGTTTGACATCTACTTTTCTGAAACCATCTTTTGCACTGTTTATCAAAAAAGGAGCAGAGAGAAACATCATGGCTATCATAATACCATACTCTGTACCTATAAATTCTATGCCAAAAATTTTGAAAAATTCTCCTATATTTGTATCACCAAAGGTTGTGAGAAGTGCGATACCTGCAGCTGTATGAGGTATCATCACTGGAATATCTATAAGTGATTCTACTAAACTTTTACCATAGAATTCATATCTAGCCAAAATATACGCAAGGGGTAAGCCTGTAAAGAGTACAAATATCATTGCCCACGCAGAGACTTTCATAGTAAGGATTATAGAATCAATCGCTTCCCCATCTTTGATAGTTTCTAGGAGTTTCTCACTGCCTACACCTAGAAATATCTTTATGATAGGTACACTTAGGAAAAATATGACAATAAGTGCCAATGCTACTAAAGTGATGTTAAATGTATTGTTTTTTGATAATGCTTTCATGCTATTTTCCTCATATAAAACTAATATCTTTTTTGTCAAATCCTATTTGGATAACATTTTCTCTATCTGCGTAACAACCCTCATAATCTCTCTTTAAAATCTTGATAAAGAATTGATACTGTTTGACTTTGACAAAGAGCTTGTAGTGGTCAACTATACCCATACACTCATCAACTACTCCTTCAAAAATATAATCTGTTTGCAATTGCTTATTATTGGATACTCTAATGATATTAGGATCTACGGAGTATACTTTTGTAGAAGATTCATAGCCGAGCATAATAGTTGGAAAGATATTTTTAAACCCTAAAAACTTTGCCACTTCTATATTGGCTGGATGATTTAAGACATCTTTAGCATCTCCGACCTGCTTGATCTTACCGTCTATAATGATAGCAATTTTATCAGCTAAGTAGGATGCTTCTCTAAAGTTATGAGTAACATGAATAGTGATAACATCATATCTTCTATGAATATCTTTAAGACTCTTCATAATCGTATTTCTAAAAGTGGGGTCAATAGCACTTAGAGGCTCATCCAAAAGCAATATCTTTGGTCTGGAGAATATCGCTCTAGCTATAGCCACTCGTTGTTTCTCTCCACCACTCAAATCTTGTGTATCTCGTCCGAGGAGATGATCAAGCTTGAGGAAATCTATAAGATCTGCAAATAAATTTTCTGCATCTTCTATCTTTTTGTATCTAGCTGAGAATCTGATATTCTCTTCTACACTGAGATTTGGAAAGAGAGCAAAGTCTTGATAAACAAAACCTATCTCTCTCTTCTCTGTGGCTACTAAAGATATATCTTTCCCTTTAAAGATAATGTTTCCACTGCATTCATTAAGCCCTGCAATAGTCTCTAGTAACATAGTCTTACCACTTCCACTCTGACCCAAAAGAACAAAATACTCATTCTTCTGTATATCCAAGTTGATATTTTCAAGTGCAAAGTCACCATTGTTACTGAAAAGGTTTTTTATCTTTAAATAGTCCATTTTATTTTACTTTCCTATAATGGAAGCATCTCCAGAAATATTTGCAGGAGAGATAACTCCCTGACCATTTTTAATCATAATTGCTTGACCCTCTTCTGAAAGTACAAAGTTTACAAATTTAATAGCACCCTCTTTATTCGCAGGTGATTTTTTATTTTCTGCAACTGTGATACCATACACCATCGCCCCACCTTTTTTGGTGATAAATTGACCAGGTTTTTTCCCACTGATTTTAAATGTAGCAGTTTTATAAAAGTCCTTGAACTCATTATCTTTAAGAGATACTTCTTTTGGTAGAGTAATATACTTAAGACCATGTTGCTCGGCTACTGATTTATAGATATAGAGATAGTCATAAGCATTTGCTTCGATAAGTCCAAGAAGATCTGTCTCTTTTGGTCTAACGATTACTTTTTTTCTATCCTCTTCACCTACTTTGTAAGATTCACCGTATCCAAATAATTTATTGTAAAAAGATGGGATTTTATAGTGCTTTTCTGCTAATTTTGTTACAAGTACTGATCTATATCCACAAGGATCCATATTTGGGTTAGAGTGTCCTACTTTGACACCATCTCTAAGGAAAATTTCTGGCCAGTTTGTTGCATTGATTTCATCTGCATACTTTGCTTTTGCTGTGTAAGCTATTGCCATCTCATTTGTTGCAAACTGTGCATTAAATTTTGCATGATGGGGGATAAGAAGGTTGTCAATGACATTATAATCAGCACTAGCCATAACATCAGCAGCTTTACCTATCTCTGAAATCTTTCTAGCTGCTGCTCTACTTCCACTTGCTTCTCTTTGTACATCATACTGAGGATACTTCGCTTCAAAAGCTTTCTCTACATCTGCAAATGGAACTGCTAAACTACCTGCGTGAAATACTGTTATTTTCTCTTTTGCCAATAGGCTAGATGCCAATACAACACTCAATCCCAAACCTAGTAATATCTTTTTATTCATTTTTCTTTCCTCTATTTAATTTATTATTTGTGGGATTCTCCCACCCTACTTAATTGAACAAATCTACCTGATCTTTTGTATATAGGCAATTGAATTTGATCACCTTCACTTGTTCTTGCTCTGATAGCAATGCTGTTGATTCATCTGTGACAAGGATACAATTACTCTCATGTAAGACAGTAATCATTCCTGAACCATATTTGTTGTTTTGTGTTACTTCATATACACCGTTTTTATACCATCCCAACACCACATTAACACGACCTGATTTTGTTTTAAAGCTTTTACTATTTGTAGCTATGTCTATATCGTGATAGATCGATAAAGAGCCTTGCATTTTGTGTAAAACAGGCAAGGAAAAGAGATACATATTTACCATAGCTGTCAATGGATTACCAGGTAGACACATAACAAAAGTTTTTTGCATCTTGCCCATCATAATAGGGCGACCTGGTTTTATATTAACACCGTGAAATGCTATCTTCAAGCCATTACTTTGAAATGCTTCTGCCATAAAGTCTGCATCTCCCATAGAGATACCACCCGTGGTGATGATGACATCGTAGCTTTTGAGACCTGCTACAAATGTGATGGACTTCTCTAGCGAATCAGGCACTACACCCGTATAAGTAGCTTCAAAACCTTTCTCTTTGAGGAGTGAGATAATGGCATAAGAGTTACAATTGTAAATCTCATCTTCCCTTGCACTCTCCCACGGCTCTTTTAACTCATTACCAGTAGATACCACAGCGATAGTGAGTTTCTTGTAGAGTGAAAGCATCGTAATACCTTGGGATGCCAATATCGCTACCATCGCCGATGTGACAACTTCACCCTTGGAAAAGAGTAGATTATCTACAGCTTTCTCTTCTCCCTTAAATCGCAAACAAGCATTTTTTACTACACTCTCTTTGATAGTTACTGCATTATTTTCATAATCTAAAACATTTTCGATAGGGATAATAGTATCTGCATCATTAGGAACTTTTGCTCCTGTCATTATCTTGTAGCACTCATCATCTTTTAGACAAGCGTCAGCATTTTCCCCTGCTAAAATAGTTTTAATAACCTTAAGTCTTTTCCCTGCATCTGTGGATTTAATAGCAAAACCATCCATCGCAGAGTTGTTAAACGATGGGAGGTTTTTGAGACATACTATATCTTCTGCCAAAACCCTGCCGATAGCATCTTCTATATGCACTATCTCTTGCAAGAGAGTCACCTCTGCCAAGTCAATTGACCAATCAACGGCATCTTTAAAATTCGCATACTTATCCATGTAAAGCCTTTATCTGTCTGTATGATTTTCCAATTTTTGAAACAACTTGGAAAATCTCTTCACTACTTAGGTTTTTGCAAAAAGACAAAGACAAGGCTTGTCTGCTTTGCAACTGGGTGTACCCCATCTCTTGGATGATTCGTGAAGGTTTCGAGAGACCCAAAGAGCATCCCTCTCCATTAGTTACAAAAATACTTGCGAGACTTAAATTTCGTATCACCTCTCTAGCTTTGATACCTTTGAGTCCAAAGTGTGCAACACTTGCTAGTGTCAAATTAGAATCAACAAAAAAGAGAAGATCATCTTTCAAAGTCTCTTGCAAAACCTTTAAAAATTCATCTTTACAAATGATATTCTCTTTTTCACTACTTATAGCATCTGAAATAAGTTTGACTCCCACTGTATCTACACCTGCCAAGTTTTGCTCTTCAAATAGCTCATTATGAAGTAATACAGAGTGTGTAAAATAACCACTGAGTTTATAAATATCAAAATAAGCTACATCACAATATTGAGCATCAAGTGTTGCTGATATATTTGAAATGAGTGTTCCTGCGAAGAGATCTTTTACCTTGGCTAAATCAACTTTTACAAAAGTATCAATTATATACGAAGATAAAAATAGATACTCTTTATTGAGAGATTCTATAACCTTATAATCTATCTCTCCGTTAGGCATAAGATTTATATAGGTAACTTTAAACCCAAGTGATTCATAAAGCTTAGATGCTTGTACTAGAGCTTCACTCTCACCAAGACTTACAGCAATATCTGCTTTCAACTCTAGCATCAAACCTAAAAAACCCTCTTTTGAAAAAGAGAACGAATGAAGGGATGAGAAGTTAAATTTTTCTGTCAATTTCGTACTTAAATGCTCAAACTCTGCATTTGTGCTAAGTGCCTCTATGCTTAAGAGTTTTGAGACCACAAGGTCATCTGCTTCTGGATAATTCAAAGAGTTTAATTTATACATTTTTTATATCCTTACTACAGTTAATTACAGAACCTTCAGCTAAGAAAATCTCTTCAAATCTTTTGGCTGTATACTCTTTAACATCAAGTTCTAATTGCTTATATTTACAGATAAGCTCTTTTGCTTTGGGCGTGAGTGTT
>JADGER010000245.1 GCA_016744315.1 Sulfurovaceae bacterium | reverse complement strand
TCTCTTTTTGATAGAGTTTAGTCCAAAAAAAGTATATTATAATAGGCATAGTATAAATAGTCACAAATGCCCCATATTTAAGTGCTTTATAATAGCTAAGGTCAAATAAAACTCCCATCTTGGCAACCAAATAATAAAAATAAAAAGGGTAAAAATTACTTAGGTCTTGATAGGTAATATCTTGTGAAGAGTGTGTATGCATAAACTTAGAGACCATAGCCATTGCAAAGCCATTATCTCCTCCTATCCCTCCAAGTATAGTTTGTGTTCCAAACATTATCCAGACAGAAGCCCCAAGAAGTGAAGCTGAAAGGAGAGAAATCACAAGAGTATAGTTTTGTTTTTTGATAATAAAATAGCCAGAGAGCATTAGAAATAGAAGAAGAATACTTTTAGGTATAAGAAGATTATAGGGGTAGCTATTGCCTAGAGTATGTTTGAGCATTACTATAGCTCCTAGACTTATAAGAAGAGGGATAAGGTATATACTAAGAGATTTTAAAAGTTGTATCATCTATTTTTTTCTTGTGTTAAATTTTTGGCAAATAAAATAGTGGGACTTATAGAAAAGTAGTGAAGTCTTGTCACACTAACATAAGCTCTTGTATCTCTTGTATCATTTTTTTGAATGGTTTGCAAAATTGATGTTTTATCAAGAGAAGCAATAAATTTACGCATAGCATCAATTTTATTTTTGTCTTTTCTCCATTGAGAGGAGCTTATAAGAGCTGGAAGAATATAGAGAGTTTTCTTTTGAGACTTTTTGGTACTAATCATAAGAAGAGGTTCTATAGTATAAGGAAGTTTAAGAAGCTTTAAGTCTTGTGGGTGGATGCGTAACTCTTTTGCTATAACGATATTGCTAAAGCCTTGTACTTTATTTATAGCATTAATAGCATGCGTACGAGAATCTCTAGCTTCTTTTTGAACTATTGCTTCACTCAAAGAGGAGTACGCTTGAGGAGTAATAAAAAAAAGACTAACTATAGCTACAATCAATGCACTATTATATTTTCTAAGAGGAGCTAACTGCTCTTTTAGTCTATTTAAAATTATATAGAGTGTATAAAATCCTGAAGCAAATAAAAGAGCAATAAATGGATATACCTGAATAAAATTTCTATGGTAACTTACTTTTGTTCCCATCATATAAGAGATATACAAAAGAGGCATCATAAGAGTAAAGATAAATAAAGGACGGAAAAGTACACCAATTATACCAAGACCTACCATAATGCTATTAAATAAACCAATATGAGTATAGAAGTTGATAAGTTGAATTTTTAGATGGGGAAGTCCTACGATAGCACTATCATCAATTCCTTGACCTAATACTTTGTAGTGTCGAATCTCTTTCCCTACATGCCTTAAAAATTGAGGGAGTTCAATAATAGAATAGGGCATAATTATTAGAAATATTACAATGGGTACAATAGGTACAAGAAACCACATATAGGTTTTTACAGACTCTTTATCATGATTTAAAACCCATACTAAAGCAATCAAAGGTATAAGCATAGAAAGGGTAGTATTATATTTTGTTGTAATTGCAACACCCATAAAAACCAAAGAGAGAATAAAGTATGATAATTTTTTTGTTTCTATAAATAAAAGAGAAAACAGGACTACCAAAATAACAAAAAAAGCTGCTGGAGAGTCTGTGCTTATCCATACAGACCGCATAATATGAAAAGGTAAAAGAGCCAAAAATATTGCTCCAATAAGCCCAATATAACGATTAAAAAGGATTTTTCCAATAAGATAGGTAGCAAAAACTGTACCTGTGGCTAAGATTACAGAAAAAACTCGATTAGCATGATAAAAACTAGGATGAGAAATAGTCCATTTCCATCCTGTATCGGCATTAATCTTAATATCATTCAGACTCTCAAGATAATTTATATCTGTAGGTATCGTTTCCATCAAAGAAAAATAATGAAGAATATCAACTCCTAAATTAGCATAAATCATAAAAGTACCATAGGCAAAAAACCGTGGATTTAAATCACCCGTTTTCATCATGCCCAAAGCAGTACTAGCAATTTGTGGCTCGTCCCAATAATAGAGATATGGCAGACCAATAGTCGTATAATAGTACCTCAGAATAAAAGCAAAAAGAATAACTAGCCCAAGAAGTAGAGTAAAGGAGTGATTATATATAAAATTTTTAACTTTCATTAAAATAGCCTCTCTTTTTTGAAGTTTATAAGTATTCTATTTTCTACGCCTATAACTTAATGCTTCTAAAATATCTTTTTTCATAATGTCTTTATGGGCATTCAAATCGGCTATAGTTCGAGCAATTTTTTTGATACTTGCAATACCTCTATGAGAGAGTCCAAAACGCTCTATAGCACTTTGTAATATTCTTGTTGCGTCACTGTCTAAAAGA
>JADGER010000091.1 GCA_016744315.1 Sulfurovaceae bacterium | reverse complement strand
GAACCATAGAAATACTCAAAGACCTCAATGATGGTAAAAAACTTTGTATAACAAATCTTGCTATGGCTTATGAGGTGAGTGATAGGACTATTCGTCGGGATTTTGAGCTTATCAAGGAGTTATTTGGGGATTTTGTTTCTAAGGAGGGGGAGTGTTATCAGGCATATCAAAAAGTTTTGTTAGAAGAAGTTCTTAATGCTACGGATTTGATGACATTGGCAAATATTGTTAATCTTTTTGGGATGACAGCCAAGGAGAGTGCTATTTCATCCAAGACTCAAGGGCTTATCAAAACATCTTTGGAAGTCTATGACTTTAAGTCTCGACCATTGGAAAATATGCAAAATAGAGAAATACTCAAACAGCTCGAACATGCTATCAAATTTAATAAAGAGATTAAAGTTATCTACCTCAACGAACGCCGAAAGACACAAAGAAACTACCACCCCTATAAGATCCTTTTTGTCAATGAAAACTTCTATCTTGTAGGTGAAAATGTTTCTATGAATAGATTTGAGTTTTTGCGTATTTCTATGATAGAGGAGATTATCGCAACAAAAAAAAGCTTTTACCCACATAGAGATATAAGTGAGTTTATCACACGCATTCAGAGTCCCTTTTCATCGTATGGCAAAAATGAGATTTTGGTACGCTTACGAGTGGTCAAAGAGGTACGACGCTACTTTCTTTTTAAAAAATATCTTCCAAGCCAAGAGATTAAGCAGACTTATGAAAATGGAGATATAGAGATACACTATCGTGTAACCAATATACGAGAGGTAGAAGAACTCATCATCAAATGGCTTCCGCATGTACAGATAATAGCACCTAGAGGACTCAATAGAAGACTTAAAAAGACTTTGAACAAAAAGATGATGAGTCTCAACTCAAAATTGTAATAGCTAACTACGAAAATATGTTATAATAGTTATTAAAACTAAAGTGATACTTATGACTATTTTTAAAAAACTTCTCAGCTACTACCTTCTTATGATTTTTATCTTTTTTGTTGGTAGAGTTGTTTTATTTACTCTCTATCTTGATCGTATTCTTTTGAGTGATGTTAACTATTATCTCAGTTTTGTGTATGGTCTTAAAATGGATACTATGTTAGCTTCGGCTCTTCTTGTGATTCCTCTCTTGTTGCTAAGTTTTACTCCTAAAATTATGGCAACTATTATTGATAAAGTTTTACGCATTTATTTTCTTGTTGTTTTGGGACTTATTATCTATATTGAAAATGCTACGATACCTTTTTTTGCACAATATGATGTTCGACCTAATTATAAGTTTGTGGAATATTTAGAGTATCCAAAAGAGGTTTTTGGAATGATTTTGGCTGACTATAAGTTGTCTTTGCTAATTGCTTTTGTTATGCTTGGATTTTTTAGTATCCTATATTGGAGAAAAAGCAAAGAGAGTTTTGTTTCTCTTTTTGAAATAATATACTGGAAGAGAGCTTTGCTATTTTTACCTATAGGAATTCTTTTGTTTATTGGTATTCGTTCTTCATTTGGTCATAGACCTGCAAATATCTCTGATGCTTTGTATTCATCAAGTCGTATTGTGAATGAGGTTACAAAAAACTCTTTTTATAGTATTGCTTATGCAATATATGCTAATAAAAGTTATGAGACAACAGCTGTTAAACACTATGGAAAAATTGATATTAATGAAGCTCTAAAACGAGTTTCTGATAGGTTGGGAATAAGTGAAAACAATATTACATCTCAGAAATCACCATTTTTACGAGTTAATAAAACACATTTTCCATCTACTAAGAAAAAGAATCTAGTTATATTTTTGCAAGAGAGTTTAGGCTATCAGTTTATATCACCTGAGATAACACCTGAAATATTGAAGCTCAAAAAAGAGAGTTTGTGGTTTGATAAACTCTATTCTAATGGTACTCGGAGTGTTCGAGGAATTGCAGGAATGGCTTCTGGAATTTTGGCTATTCCTGGTAAAGGTGTTGTCAAGAGAAATAAATCTCAAAATAACTTTTTTTCTTTTGCATCTTTACTGAATGCTAAAGGGTATCATACTGGTTTTTATTATGGGGGTGAATCACGATTTGATAATATGCGTTCATGGTTTTTGGGTAATGGATTTAATGAAATTATAGAACAAAAAGATTATACAAATCCCAAGTTTGTAGCCACTTGGGGAGTAAGTGATGAGGATTTGGCAGACAAAGCCAATCAAAGGTTCTCAGAGCTTCACAAAGAGGGAACTCCTTTTGCTGTGATGCTGTTTAGCTCTTCTAATCATAGCCCTTTTGAGTATCCTGATGGACGCATTGAGCCAATTGAAGGAGAGGCAAAATATAGTCTAAAAAATGCTATAAAATATGCCGATTATACAATTGGAAAGTTTTTTGAAGATGCCAAAAAATTAGATTATTATAAAGATACTGTTTTTGTAGTGGTGGCTGACCATAATGTGCGTGTTTATGGAGATGATGCTGTACCTATTGATATGTTTCATATTCCTGCATTTATTATAGGTGAGGGTATTCAAGGAGAAGTCTATAGTAAACTTGCGTCACAACCTGATATATTAGCCACAGCCTTAGATTATTTGGGTGAAGATTTTACTGTGCCAATTCTAGGTCATTCTATATGGAGTGATGCTAAAAAAGAGATAAATTTAATGCAATTTAATGAAAACTATGCTTTGAGAGTAGGGAATAGTGTAGCAGTAATCAAGCCTAACCAACCTGCTCAAACCTTTCTCTATCAAGATAAAAGATTAGTTCCAACAGCTCATAACAGAGAGCTAGAAAAAGATGCTTTAGCATTTGTGGTGACGCTTAATCATCTTTATAGTAAACAGCTTTTTTAGAAATGGTGGCTTGTGCAGGGAAACCTTGTCTGATTGTTGGCTACTTTTGCAAAAATAGTTAGATTGAGATTGAGACTCTTTGCAATGGTTTTGATAGTATCTAAATTATTAGGAGCAAAACCTATCAGCATCTCATACTCTTCTCCACTTGCACCTATGTCTGTGGGGATTTTTAGTATCTGTGTAAATCCTAATTTATTATATTCCAAAAACTTATTTGTATCACAATAAAGACCATCAGATATATCCATCCCAGAGTGCAAGAACTCTCTACTTTTGGCTATAAACTCTTGCCTAAGTGTTGGTTGATAAAACCTAGAATTATCAGCTATTTCTGCACCCAAAAAGAGTTTATCTAAGTCTCTTTTACTCTCTCCCAATACTCCTGTATATGCCAAAAGATCTCCCTCTTGGAGACCACTGCGATACAGAGGAGAGTCGCTTTGTGAGATAATGGTAATAGATAGGTCTAACCTCTCCCCACCCACAGTATCACCACCAATAATCTCACATCCAAATTCACGGGCAGTCTCTTCTAGGTTAGAGGTAAGCTCTGTTATTTCTGCTTGTGTCATTGTTTTGGGAATTGAGACAGAAACAAGAGCATATTGAGGCGAGGCATTCATAGCAATTGCGTCAGATAGATTTACAAGCATAGCTTTTCTTGCTATCTGTTTTGGACTCATCCATTCTCTTCTAAAATGAACACCTTCACAAAAAGCATCCATACTGTATACCATATCACCTATCACTGCACCATCATCACCAATATGTGAAGATCCAAGTTGATTAATTAGAAATGCTTCTTTGTCTATCAAAATTATCTACCTTAATATTATTTAGATAGAATAGTATCAAAATTTATATAAGAGGTAAAATAATGAAGGTAGTTGTAATCCAAGGACCAAACTTAAATATGCTAGGAATTAGAGAAAAGAATATTTATGGCCCTATGAAACTTGAAGATATTCATGGTCAGATGAAAAGTTTTGCTGATCAGAATAAACTTGAGATTGAATTTTTCCAGAGTAATCTTGAAGGTGAAATAGTTGATCGTATTCAAGAGTGTATTGGTGATGCTGATGGTATTATTATCAATCCAGCAGCATATACACATACTTCTATAGCTATTCGTGATGCTTTAAGTGCAGTACAGATACCTGCATTAGAAGTTCACCTTTCTAATATTCACCAAAGAGAAGAATTTAGACATAAATCATTGACTGCTCCTGTATGTGCAGGTCAAATTTTGGGTATGGGACCATTTGGTTATCACCTAGCAATGGTTGGAATGGTACAAATTCTTAACGAAGTTCATGCTATGAAACAAGCACAAGCAGCACAAAAGCAAATGCAAGCAAACGCATAGAGTTTTTAGCAAAGATATACCGTAAGGTTTCTTTCTTTGCTATAAAATATATTTAATTTTATCTAGGAGTTATCTTGAATAATTATATCCTTAAAGATGAAAATGCTATTTATTATGAATGTGGTTACAGTAGTGATAATGCTATTTTTTTAAAATGTGGCTTAGAATCTTTTTTTATTACTGATAGTAGATATAGCATAGAAGCCAAAGAGATGGTACAAAAAGCCAAAGTACTTACATCCAACGATCTTATTACAACAGCACAAAATATCATTAAAAAATCCAAAATAAAAGTAATCCATTTTGATCCAAAAGAGTGGAATATGTTTGCGTATAATAAACTTTCGCAAGATATAAAGGTTCGTTTTAAACCTACCGTTGATCTTTCACACCAAAAAAGAATTATCAAAAGAGAAGATGAACTATTACTTATAGCACATGCAGCTAAACTAGGAAAAAAAGCATTTAAATCTTTGGCAAAAGAGTTTAATCGAGGTGGTTTTGGAGATGATGAATATAGATTGACTTATACCGCAAAATCTATATTGAGTGATTTTGGAAAATATGATTTAAGTTTTGATCCTATTGTAGCTATTAATGCTAATGCTGCAAAACCGCATGCCTTACCTACTGATACAAAACTCAAAAAAAATTCTCTGCTTCTTGTAGATGCAGGACTCAAATACCAACGATACTGTTCTGACCGTACACGCACAGTAGAAACTACTAAAGATTTTCGTTTTGATACAGAACAAAAATTTCAATCAAAAAAAATTCAAAAAGCTTATGATACAGTACTCAAAGCCCATGACAGAGCTATTTCCAAAGCAAGGTCAGGAATGAAAGCACATAAAGTAGATGCTCTTTGTCGTGATCTTATTGAGAAAGCAGGGTTTGGAGAGTATTTTGTTCATTCTACGGGACATGGTGTTGGGCTTGATATTCATGAGATGCCTTATATTTCTAGCAAGTCGAATACTATTATAGAAGATGGTATGGTTTATACTATAGAACCAGGTATTTATATTCCAGATGAGTTTGGTATTCGTATAGAAGATATGGTAACAATGGTTAATGGAAGAGCAGAGGTATTATAGCGTATGAAAAAAGCACTAAATGTTAATAACACACTTATTTATACAGCTCATTTTCCTTGGCAAACAAAGATACCTGCAAAAGCTTTTAACCATAGTAAACATAAAGCTATACTTGGAATTGGTGGGAATATTGGTGATGTTTGTAGGCGTTTTAAGCATCTTTTTTGGTTTTTGAAACGCTCTAAATATATAACACTATTACAAAGTACTCCTATTTTAGAAAATCCTCCTTTTGGTCTGATAGATCAAGAAGATTTTTCTAATGCACTTTTGTTAGTAAGTACTCCTCTTACTCCTAGAGAACTTTTAGCCTATATTCTGCGTGTTGAGAGAATATTTGGACGCAAAAGATTAGTACCTAATGGTCCTAGGACTTTGGATATTGATATTATATTTTATGATGATATTCAAATGAACTCAAAAGAGTTAACTATCCCTCATCCTCAATGGATGCAGAGAGATTCTGTATTAATTCCTCTTTCATTAATGAAAGGGCGACCTTGATTAGAGTTACGCTAGTAGCCTCAACACCTCAAGAGGCATATAAACTAGCATATCAAAGATACAGTAATAATTTTAAGTTAGTTTCTGCAAAACAGATTTACAATCAAAAAAAAGGTGAAATATCTTGTGAGATTGTAGTAGCTATGAGTAAAAAAAAGTTTTTAGATAGTAATACGCTAGTAGAAGAAATTCAAACACTATTTTTGGATAAAGGTTTAAGTCAAGAGGCTTTTGATACTATCGTAGCATCCCTAGATATTGCAACGCTTAGAGATAAAGAATTACTAGTAAGCCAAATACTTCAAAAGATTGACTCGTCTCTTTGTATAAGAGATGAAAATATTATTGATACAAGAGTTAAAATATTTGTAGGACCTACTGGTGTAGGAAAAACAACTACTATTGCAAAGTTAGCTTCTAGGTATAAATCTATGATAGAAGATGAAAAAAGTATAGCTTTGATTAATCTTGATAGTTTTAAGGTTGGAGCATTTGAGCAACTAGCACATTTTGCAAAATTACTCAATCTGCAACATTTCCCTATAAATAATTTAGAAGAGTTTGAAAAGGTTTACAACTCCTTAGAGAACTATGATATTATTTTGATAGATACCACAGGAATATCTCCTTTTGATACACAAAAGCTTATTAAAACAGTGGAATATTTGGGTGTAGATAAGAGTAAAAATATAGAAGTTAATTTAGTAATTGCAACAACAGTAAAATATGAAGATCTTCAAGCTATTCATAAGACTTTTTCTTTTTTGAATATTGATACTATTATTCTTAGTAAATTTGATGAAACAAGACATGTTGGAACAATTATTAATTATCTTCTAACGCACTCTTTAGCATTGAGTTATTTTACTATAGGTCAGAACTTTCCTGAAGATATTATAGTGGCAAACAAAGAATATCTACTAGAAAAATTTATTGGGGAACTTTGATTCCAAATAAATGTGTACAATCAAGTGAAAATTTGATAAAATTATAATATATATAACTACAAAGGTGGTAATGTGCAAAAAGATCAAATTATTGAGTTATTGACTCAGAAAGATGCTCAGAAGAAAAAGAGTCGAATCCCTGCTAGATTGGATTATCTACAGAGTGCAACAGGATTGCTATTGGCAGTATTTATGATTTTTCATATGCTATTTGTCTCTACAATACTTATTAGCAAAGATTTTATGTTGGGTGTAACCAAAGCATTTGAATTAAGTTTCCTCTTTGAGGGAGGAAGTTCTGTGCCAGTGTTTATCTCTATTGCTATAGTGTTTGTGATATTTATCGCACATGCATTTTTGGCTATGCGGAAGTTTCCTATCTCTTATAGAGAGTATAAAGGGCTTAAAACACATGCAAACCTTATAAACCATGGTGATACTAAATTATGGATGATACAAGTTGGTACAGGTTTTGCACTCTTCTTTTTGGGTTCTATTCACCTCTATACTATGCTTACAAACCCAGGGAATATCGGACCTTATGCTTCTTCAGATAGAGTGTATAGTGATTTGATGTGGCCTCTGTATATACTTCTTCTAATCGCTGTGGAGTTCCATGGTGCTATAGGTTTGTATCGATTGAGTATAAAGTGGGGTTGGTTTGACAAAGGCAACGGCAAAGAAACTCGTGCCAAACTCAAAAAAGCAAAAATTATACTCAGTAGCGTAATGCTAATACTTGGTTTTATGACACTTATAGCGTATATGCAAATAGGTCAAGAGCATAAAGCAAATTATGGTGAGAAATATTATAATCAAGCATACCCAATGGAGCAAAAATGAAAATTGTCTATACAGATGCCCTCATAGTAGGTGGTGGACTCGCAGGACTGCGTACAGCTATCGCTACCAAGGATAAAGGATTAGAGACTATTGTACTAAGTATGGTACATGTCAAACGATCACACTCAGCGGCAGCCCAAGGGGGCATGCAAGCGAGCCTAGGTAATACAGTAATGAGTCAAGGTGACAACGAAGATGTACACTTCTCTGACACAGTCAAAGGAAGCGACTGGGGTTGTGACCAAGATGTAGCAAGAATGTTTGTGAATACAGCACCTAAAGCTATTCGTGAACTTGCTAGTTGGGGTGTTCCTTGGTCGCGTGTTGCTCGTGGTGATAGAGATGTAATTATTAATTCCAAAAAAGAAACCATCACAGAGTCAGATGAAGCACATGGTCTTATTAACTCTAGAGACTTTGGTGGTACCAAAAAGTGGCGTACTTGCTATACTTCGGATGCAACAGGGCATACTATGCTTTATGCTGTAGCCAATGAAGCACTCAAAAGAAAAGTAGTTATTCATGATAGAAAAGAAGCTATTTCTATTATCCATGAAAATGGTAAATGTTGGGGTGTCGTAGTACGAGACCTTATCAATGGTGACCTTATAGCCTATGTGGCAAGAGCTACTATGATGGCTACAGGTGGGTATGGACGAATCTACAAGCAATCAACAAATGCTATTATCTGTAAAGGTATAGGTGTGGCTATAGCCTTAGAGACAGGTATTGCACAACTAGGGAATATGGAAGCTGTACAGTTTCACCCAACGCCTATTGTTCCTTCTGGTATATTGCTTACTGAAGGGTGTCGTGGAGATGGTGGGGTACTGCGTGATAAAGATGGTTATAGATTTATGCCAGATTATGAACCAGAAAAGAAAGAGCTTGCTTCTAGGGATGTAGTAAGTCGTAGAATGATAGAACATATTAGAGCAGGGAAGGGTGTAGATTCTCCTTATGGAGAACACTTGTGGCTTGATATATCTATCTTGGGTCGTGAACATATAGAAAAAAATCTTCGTGATATTCAAGATATTTCTAAAACATTCAACGGTATAGACCCTGCTGATGAGGGTAAAAAGGGATGGATGCCAGTTCTTCCTATGCAACATTACTCTATGGGTGGTATTAGAACCAATTCACAAGGAGAAAGTCCCCAAATGAAAGGACTTTTCTGTGCTGGTGAAGCTGCTTGTTGGGATCTGCATGGATTTAACCGTTTGGGTGGAAACTCAGTAAGTGAAGCAGTGGTTTCTGGAATGATAGTAGGAGAGTATTTTGCCAACTATTGTAAAGATACACACTTAGCAATACATACACTCACTATCAAAAAATTCTTACAAGAGCAGTCAGATTATCTTGATGAAATATTAGCATATAAAGGTGAATATAATATCTTTGATATTAAAGATGAGATGCGTAATATTATGCAAGAAAAAGTAGGTATTTTCCGTAATGGTACAGGACTCAAAGAGGCTGTAGGTGAGCTAGAAATACTCCTCAAAAGAACAAAACAAATTAATGTTGGTTCTAAAATTAGAGGAAATAACCCTGAACTTAATGAATCTTATCGTGTACCAAAAATGATAAAACTTGCACTATGTGCTGCCAAAGGTGCATTAGAACGGACAGAGAGTAGGGGTGCTCATTATCGTGAGGACTTTATGAAAAGAGATGATGCCAACTGGCTTAAGCGAACTATTACAAGCTGGAAAAATCCAGAAGATACTCTTCCAACTATCAGTTATGAAGAGATAGATATTAAGAGTATGGAATTAGCACCTGCCTTTAGAGGATATGGACGCAAAGGTTCTCTGATAGAAAACCCACTAAGCCAAGAGAGAGAAAAAGAAATAGAAGCAATTAAAGAAAAGCTTAAAGGCTGTGATAGATTTGAGCTACAAGATGCTCTTATGCCATACAAGTTACCACTAAACTTCAAAGAGAAAAATGAGAGAGTAGGAGTAGGATATGAATAGACAGCACCATAAAGATGAGATTATAGAAGGTAGAGAGATTACTCTCACTATCTTCCGATATGACCCAAATAATAAAGAGTCAAAACCACATTATCAAGACTATAAACTTCCTGAAACTCCTGGGATGACACTTTATATTGCATTGATTAATATCCTTACACGCATAGACCATGACTTAAGTTTTGATTTTGTTTGTAGAGCAGGTATCTGTGGAAGTTGTGCGATGGTTGTTAATGGTAAACCAAGACTTGCATGTAAGACTCTTACAAGTGAGTTTCCTGATGGTAAGATTACTCTTTTACCTTTGCCTACTTTTCAACATATCAAAGATCTCTCCATAGATACAGGTAGCTGGATGAATGCTATGAGTGTCAAAGTAGAAAGTTGGATACATAGCAAAGAAGAAGTAAATATTTCTAAACTAGAACAACCAATAGAGCCAGAAGTAGCTGATGAGGTCTTTGAATTAGACCGTTGTATTGAGTGTGGTATTTGTTTGGCAAGTTGTGCCACCAAAGTTATGCGAGAAGATTTTGTAGGTGCA
>JADGER010000090.1 GCA_016744315.1 Sulfurovaceae bacterium | reverse complement strand
TCTTGTTCCCACTTGGTATACAAAGGATCACAAGTTGCAAATTCACGCGTTTTAGAAAATGAAAACCCTAAAGTATTGAGTTCTTGACGCATATAATCTATATTAGAATATGTCCATTCTTTTGGTTCTCTCTTATGTTTGATTGCTGCATTTTCTGCTGGCATCCCAAAAGCATCCCATCCAATAGGATGCAGTACATTAAAATTTTGTTTACGGTAGTAACGAGCCAAAGCATCACCAATAGCATAGTTTCTCACATGTCCCATATGCAGTCGTCCTGATGGAAAAGGAAACATACTCAAAATATATTTTTTTTCTCTCTCTAATCCCTCATCAGGTTCATAAGCGTGTTCCTCTTCCCATATCGTTTGCCACTTCTTTTCTATCTCACTAGGACTATAACTCATCATTTCTCCAGCATAATTAAATTAAGATGATTATAGCTAATTTACTTAAACTTTAACAATTCACATGATAAGATTTAGCTTTCACACACAAGGGATAGACCATGACCAAAATAACTTTCACTTTTATACTCTTATCACTTTCTCTCTTTGCAGGTTTTACAGATTTTAAAATTATAGAAGAAGCTAATAATGCTTATAATGCTTCAGATTATAATAAAAGTATTAAACTCCTTAATAGCCTCTCCAAAGAGTCTCCACAACTAGAATATGACAAAGGAAATGCCTATTATAAAGCCAAAGAATATGATAAGGCTCTAAGAGCTTATGAAAAAGCAAAAGGAGTCAACGAACAGCAAAGACTCCACAACATAGGAAACACCCACTTTCAAAAACAAAAATTAGATGAAGCCATCAAATCATATCAAGAAGCTCTAAAACTAGGAGAAGATAATGATACAAAAAATAACCTAGAGTTAGCCAAAAAGAAAAAACAAGAACAAGAGAAGAAAAAACAAGAAGAACAGAAGAAAAAGAAAGACCAAAAAAAGAATGAAGATAAAAAAGATAAAGAAAACAAAAAAGACCAAGATAAAAAAAATAACAATAAAAATGATAAAAAAGAGGACAAAAAACAAAACCAACAAAAAAAAGGTGACAAAGACAAACAAGAGAAAAAAAATAAAGAGGGAGAAAAAGACAAAAAACCATCTGATAAAAAACAAGAAGAGAATAAAAAAGACAAAGGCTCTACATCAGGAGAAGAACAAAAAAAAGGACAAATGACCAAAGAAGAGCAGATGAATCAAAAAGAGCTTCAAAGATTACTAAAAAAACTAAACAAAGATAAAATGCCCACAATGATGTATAAAGCAAGCCAAGGGAAAGAGGGGAAAAAAGGAGAAGAAGTTAACCCTTGGTAAAAGAGGGAAAACTTTAAGTCTCCTAAGAGAATACTATCAAAAATAAAGTTACTCTCTTGTTCTAACATATCTAATAAATACACTATACTTTTTTTCATAAGTTGAATCATAAGCACTATAAAAACTAATATTCCATGCTTTACTACTATCATAAAAATAGACCGTAGTAGAGATACTTAAGCATTCGTTATTAGTGCCATAGAATAAACTTTTATGGACATTAAAGATATAAAGAAGTAAGGATAGAATAGCCATCATATACAAGGATAAATAAAATTGACTTACATAGTTCCAAATTATTTTATAGAAAATAATGTTAAAAATTTTACTAAAATTGATAATTTATTTTGTTTAAATTATATCAATAAACAAAATAGTGATTCTATATCAATTAGAACCACAATGCACTGTATGATACTATTGTTAGATGGCTCTAAAGTCATACATTTAAAAGATACGGATATACATATAAATTATAATGAAGTGTGTTTTTTAACCCAAAATAACTATTTTATGAGTGAAAGAGTAACTACAGATTTAAACTATAAATCGGTCATTATTTATTTTGATGATAAATTTATTTTTGACTTGATACAAAAATATAACATAAAAACAGATGTAACAGATAAGAACCATATTATAAAAATAGATTATTCAAAAGATAGATTATTGAAAAATAATATATCTCTATTTCAAGACTATTTAAATCAAAAGTTGGATAATAATCTTTTAAAACTTAAAATTGAAGAGATAATTTTACATTCTCTAAGAATTAATAAAAAATTATTTGCATCATTTCTACAAGCTGTAACAGCAACCAGTCAAGATAGAGTAAAATTTATATTAGAGTCAAACATAGATTTAATTCAAACACTTGAAGATATGTGTAATATCACAAGACTTTCACAAAATCAACTAAGAAGATATATTAAAAAAGAGTATAACCTTACTCCAAAAATTTGGATTGATACACAAAGGTTAGAAAAAGCCACTCTCATATTAAAAAACACCGATAAAACTATCACTGATATATCAACTGAATGTGGATATTCTACCGTGTCTTGGTTCATCTCTCAATTTAAAAAACAGTACAATCAAACCCCTAAAGAATTCCGACACAAAACATAACTTTTCTTGTACTATCCATTTAAAACTTATTGTAATATATGAGTAACTTAACAACAGTAGGATTAGAAAAATGAAATTAAATGATATAGAAAATAATAGAATTGAGAAAGTAAGCCTCTCTCATAGAAGAATTTATTCCGAAATTATAATTAATGCAAAACCAGAAAAAGTTTGGGATGTCTTAATTGATACTAATTCTTATGAAAATTGGGCTGAATTTTTAATTAATATTCAAGGTGAAATAGAAAATAATTCAAAGATAGAAGCTACATTTCAACTTGACCCAACGAAAAAAAAATATAACAAAATTGAGCATACTATTTTAGTCAAAAAAGGTGAAGAATATTACTGGGCTGAAAAAGGACCATTAGGAATATGGGATAACCACCATTTTAAAGTAGAACTATTTGAAGGCGACAAAACACGATTCATTCAAACTGATGAACTTAAAAAAGGAGCAACTTGGTTGTTAGGTGGCTATTTATCAAAAATATATTTAAAAGGCTATAATGATTTTAACAACAGTTTGAAAAAAGAAGTGGAACGAAGAGATAATAAGTAAAATTATGTTCTCATTGAATGAATTTGGATAAAGATTATCGTAATGGGTGTAGGTTTATTTTGATGAAGAGTTTATTATGATAGGACAAATATTTTAATAAGTAAGCCAACTAGTTTATTTTTAATAGATAATTGTGTATTATTCTAGCAAAAAATATACTCAATACTAAAGTCTTATTTAATATTGGTATAGGCTAAGCCAAAAGTATAAGTAGATTTACTACCACAGCTTTTATCCTCTCTTTTGCTACAAGGGTTTTTACCGTAAGAACTCTTGGAGTTCAAATGGTGCTAGAGGTTTGGAGTAGTGTTCGCCTTGGGCTTTGTCACATTCAAACTTATGAATGATTGATGCTTCTTTTTTGCTTTTGATATTTTCAGCAAATACTTCAATATCCAAAGCATGTGCCAAAGAAATAATAGACTTAAGTACTTCCTGCCCTTGATCACTTTTGAGGAGTGAGCTATTGACTTTGAGGGTATGAATCATATGTTTGTTTAACTCTTCCATTGTAGACGCTCCTATATCTAGGTTCTCTATGGCTAAGGCTATTCCCATCTTTTTTAATTTCATAAACTGATTATGACAGCCTTTGACTCCATCTTTTGCTACACTAGAAGAGACATCAAAGATAAAGTCTTGAGGATCTATTCCATTTTCTTCAAATAATGATGCAAGATCAGGAATAAAACTTTCTAGATGTAATTGGCTTGGAGATATAGCCATAAAAAGATGAATATTTTTAAAGTTAAAATTATTCCAAAGTTTTCTTTGTCGAACAACTTCATCAATTATAAAGTTATCAATATCAATACTTTGCCCTGTAGTCTCTGCAACATCTAAAAATTTATCTTTACCAATAATTCCTAAACGAGGATGATTCCACTGAAGTACTATATTAGCTCCTGAAACTATATTTGTTTCTATTGTATAGATAGGTTCATAGAGTATTGAAAACTCTTTGTTCTGAAGTCCAAGGCGTATTTCTTGGCTAAGTTTTATCTCATCTGCTTGATCTTTTTGATGAGACTCTTCATACATTGAAATAGAACCACTTCCCTTTTCATTGGCATTATCAAGTGCCATATATGCACGGTCAATAAGTTTATTGGCATTTTTCCCATGTTCTGGAAATAAAACTACTCCCAAAGAAGAAACAATATGTACATCTTCATACTCCAAAGAGAAGAGTCGAGAAATTTCTGAAGAGATCTCTTCTATAGTCTCCAAAAGAACTTTTTCTCGTTTAAAATTATCAATAACTAAAATAAAATTATTACAGCCCAAACGGTATGCATACATATCTTTATGTTTGATTTTTTCTAAGAATTGTGCAAATTTTTTGAGTAGGGTATTGGCATAAGCATGCCCTAATGCTACACGCATCTGTTTAAAATTATTAATATCAAAAAGACATAATGCAAATCTTTCTGATCTTTTTTGTGCTTCTACAGCTAGATTGTTAATATCAAGTGAAGCTCTAAATTGACTTGGTAACCCTGTCAAAAAATCTGTTTCTGCTAGTTTTTTCATATTTTCTTTTTCTCTAAAATCACTATTAGCATCTTGAAAAACACATATAATAGAGTTTTCCATATTCCATTTAGAGTGGTCAATATAGAGGTTAATACGGTGTTTCTTTTCATCTATTAAGAGAATGATTTTTTCTAAATAAATCATTCCTTGAGTAATGTTTTCTTGCTTTTGAATAAATTCAAAAATATTTTGAGGTTCATTATTCCCTGATTGGACTAAAATTTCATGAGGGATTACTTGGTTTTCATAATGAATTTCTAAATCAAGAAGTTTTCGTCCAGCTTTATTTGAGAAGAGTACTTCTTCTTTTTCAGAAAATACAGCCATAGCATCTGTTTGATACTCATTGGCACTTTTATATAGCTTGACTTCACCTTTATGCTGACTCACTTTTTTCTTAAAGCTAATTACTATGAGTATAGCTATTATTGATATGACTATTACAAGACCTATACTTCCTATTACTACTAAATCCATCAGGGTATTCCTTTTTATATCTAATTATCTACAATCTCTTTTCTTATTAGCTCTTGAAATTCAAAAGCGGGTAGTGGTTTTGAAAAATAATATCCTTGAGCCTCATCACAGTTATAAGATTTTAGAAGTTGATATGTTTCATCATCTTCTACACCTTCTGCTACAACTTTTAGCTCAAAGTTATGCCCCAAATCAATCATTGCTTTTACAATTTTTTGATGCTCCTTATTAGTAATTATATTTTTGACAAAAGATAAATCTATCTTTAAAGTATCAAGAGGAAAATCTCGAAGATAAAAGAATGACGAGTAGCCTGTACCAAAATCATCAAGAGCCAAAGAAACACCTAACTTTTTGAGTGCTACAAACTCTTTTTTTGCTACATCAGCATTGATAATAGCAATATTTTCTCTAATCTCAAATTCCAAGAGTGAAGGATCAATTTGATATTTATCCAAAAGCTCTGCCAAAAACTCCACCATATCTCCCTCTTCTATCTCTCTAAGTGTTAGGTTAATGGCAATAGGAAGTTTACTAAATTCAAAAAGTTCCCATTTCTTTTGCTGTTTTACTGCCTCTTGAATAACAAACTTACCTAACTCAATAATAAATCCAGTCTTCTCTGCTAATGGTATAAATTGTGCTGGTGAGATAAGTCCTTTTTGTGGATGCCTCCAACGAATAAGAGCTTCAGCACCTTTGATATCTCCTGTTTTTATATCAATAAAGGGTTGATAAAAGAGTTCAAATTGATTATTTTTGAGTCCGAGTTTCATTTCGCTAAAAAGACCAATCTCATAACTCATATCATCATTTGGTTCAAGATCTCTATCTATCACTACCTGAGCATTTCCTTTTTCTTGTGCTTGGGCTAATGCTTTATAAACATTATCAATCAATATATCTACACCATTACCTCCATTAGGATAAAAACTTACACCAGAGGAAAAAGTTAAATCAACATATTGAGCATCTAGGTTTACTAATTTTTGTAAATCACCATGGATAGTATCTATGATTTTAAGTACATCATTTTGTGTCGTAATATTAGGTACAAGAAGCAAAAAATTACTTCGAGTCATTTGATATACACTACTATTAATTTCTCGTGAAAAATATCTTAGAGATTCTACAATCTTACCAATTAACATATCTGTAGCACGGTATCCAAGGATAGCTCGAAGACCATAGAAATGATCAATAGAAAGAAGAATTAATCCAAAAGTATTATGAGTAGCGTGTGTTTTACTAATAAACATACCAATATCAATCATAGCCTGTGTTTGGTTTGGAAGATTTGTGAGTATATCTCTATGGCTAGACTGAGATGCAATAAGCTCTTGGGATATATCACGAATAAGAACAATTATATTTCCATTCAATGAATCAAGCGTAATTTGAATAGGTATATCATCAGATTTTTGTACTAATGAAGCTTGGAGTGTAAAAGATTTAAGGCTTTTGAGGTGCTTTTTTTGGCAAGAAATAAGATCAAAAATACTCTTTAGCTCTCCATGTGCTTCTTTGATAATTTTTGCCCCTTCTAACTCTTTTTTGTTTGAACCAAACATATTTCTAAAAAGAAAATTAGATTCTATAATTTTCTTTGAAGGTGAAATAATTAAAAATCCCTCTTTAGAGTTATTGGATGCTTGTAGTAATAATTTAATTTTTTGACTGAGTTTTCTTGACCTAATATAAAATATTGTTACTGTTAGTATTAATATTATTAATACTGTAGTGAGTACTGTAGTAGAGAGCATTATTCAGCCACCTTTAAAAATGTAGACTTTCATTATACCTATCTTACAGTTAAGAAAGCACCACCACAGAGGCTAAATAGTACTTTTATTCAAGCAAACTGCCTTAATTTTTGTATTTGTATCTTCTAGTATAAATGTATCATTTAGCATTATTAATTGTAAATTTGTACTTTTATTATCCATAGATACCTTTGCCCATCCATCTTTGAGCTGATTTCTAGGATTACTCCTTGTATATTGCTCCAAAAGAGTGTTTTGTTTCATTGTGTTTTGTTTGAGTGAAGTTTCTATAAATTGTTTAAAATCTCTTTGGAGTATAGGGAGTTGTGTTGCAAACTGTATCATTTTGTAACGCATTACTCGTTTATATTCATTAGCTAGACGATCAAATGTCACGCTGACCTCTTCTAAGCGATTTTTAATAGAAAATCTTCTAAGGGAAAGGCTGTTTTGTTGGAGTAGTTGATTTTTGTGATAGAGTATATTTTTGATCTGTAAAGCGTATCTGGATTCTAGTTCTCCTAGAGCATAAAGTATCTCTTGCTTGTCTGGTAAAATCATTTCTATAGCTGCACTTGGCGTAGGGGCTCTTAGGTCTGCTACAAAATCAGAAATAAGTGTATCTATCTCATGACCGACTGCACTTACCACAGGAGTATACAGAGCAAAAACAGCATCTGCTACTACTTCTTCGTTAAATGCCCATAAATCTTCTGCACTTCCTCCACCACGACCCACCACAATAACATCAGCATTTATAGTATCTGCATAATAGAGTGCTTGGGCTATTTGGCTTGATGCTAAATTCCCCTGCACAAGAGTATCTATAATAGTGACTTCGATTAAAGGAAATCTCTTTTCAATTACCGTAATCATATCATGTAATGCTGCACTATTTTTGGCAGTTACTAAAGCTAGTTTTTGAATATTTCGAGGAATAGGTTTTTTGTTTTCTTGGGCAAAATACCCTTTGGCAGAAAGCTTTTCTTTGAGCTGTTGATATGCTAATGCTAACGCTCCCACTCCAGAAGGTTCTATATGTACAGCATAAAACTGATATTCACCTCGTGGAGTATATACCCCCACAGAACCTTCTACCACAATCTTTGTTCCTTTTTGGAGTTGGAATCGTAATCGCTGGGCATTTGAACGAAACATAACACACTTAAGAGAACTCTTATCATCTTTGATAGAAAAATAAACATGTCCACTTGCTTGATGATAAGTTACAGAAGCTATCTCTCCTTGGACTTTGATATGCATAAAAGTAGCCTCTAGCAGAGACTTAATTTTGATATTAAGTGAATTAACACTCATCATAGCACTGTTCATAGTAGCAAGATTACTTTTTTTGAGCTACAAGAAGTGTGGAAATACCCATAGAAAATGACTTAGTATATTTCATCTCAAACCCAGCATCTTCAAGCTCTTTGGCTAGCATTTCTGTAGTTAAAAACTCTTCTATAGATTCAGGTAAATATTTATATGCTTCATAATTTTTGGAAATTATACCACCGACTTTGGGAAGTACTTTTTTCATTCCAAAGTCTACCACTTTATCAACCACACCAGATCTATCTTGTTTGGTAAATTCTAATATTACCACTATTCCATCTGATTTTAAGGCTCTATGAAATTCTTCTAAAGCTTGGACTCTATCGACTACATTACGAATACCATAAGAGATAGAAATAATATCTGTACTTGCATCAGCAATAGGAAGCTCTTGTGCTTTGCCTTCTATAAATTCTGCAAAATCTACCTTGGTTTTAGCCACATCAAGCATCCCCACAGAAGGATCAACACCCACAAATTTATCAATACTAATACCTCGTTGCAAAGCAATATCTCTCCAATACAGCAGTAAATCTCCTGTACCTGTAGCCACATCTGTAACCTGAGTTAACTCTTTGCTATCTAAAATATCATAAGCCCTATTACAGCCCTTTTTACGCCACTGCTTATCTATCCCAAAACTAAGAACACGATTTGCCAAATCATAAGTTGATGCAATATCATCAAACATTGTAACTATTTTATCTTGCTTGATTTTCTGATTTTCTATTGTACTATTATCCATTATTTTCTTAACTCCCAATTATCTATGAACGATATTATATCGTATCCAACAAAAACATAGAATAGCGGATAACTTTGATATTCTATAACAGTTTAACCCAACTATACCTATTCAATAAATGTACCACTAACACATCTTACATACAATATAGTCTCTTTAGAAAAGGAGAAGAAGCCTACTCCTTGTTCTTTTTCTTGATCAAAACCGATTCCTACACCATTACTACTATTTTGAGGATCTTCTTCATTTGACCAGTGATATAATTTATCTCCAATATATGTAAATCCTGTTTTAAATGCAGGTCTATTATTTACATTTGTTATAGAAGCTAATTCTGATAAAGAGGGAACTCTCCAATCATTTTTACCATCTAGTTCTAAATTAGTACAATATGTAAAGACTGTATCTCCAGAAGTATCTGTTAAGTTTCCAGCTTGAACATTTTCTGCTGTAACTTGTGGCTTTCTTATATTAATTGTATCGTTATTATCTTGCCATACTAAACCTGTTAAACTATCAGTCACTGTTGTAGAGACATTACCTAAAGCTTCATTAATAGCCTGAATCATAGCATCACTTGTTGTTGAGTCAGCAGTTATTCCTTGCATCACAATTTTTGAAGATTCAATATCAGTTAATCCACCTTCTGCAAATCGTAATCCAACAGCTGTTTTATTATCTAAAATACTTTTGTCATCATCTTTTGCTCCATTAATAATAGCTAAAATAAATTGTGATTTAATAATTTGATTAGTATCTAATCTTTCCTGCCAATAAGTTAATCCATCTTGGTCTGGAGAATGAGCAAATAAATTAATATAAATATTATTTATAAAATCTATATTAGAATATCCTTCAGGATATAATGCTTTTGTTTCAGTTTGTTCAAAAAAACTAGTTGCAATATCTTCTAATGCTAATGTTGACTGATTTACCCAATAGTTTAAACCATCAGCATCAGGTGCTCTATCAAATGTAGCTACATATAATTTAGTAACATTTTCGTTGGTTGCTAATTCTGCATGTAATGTTGTAAGAAACATTAGAATCAAAATAATTTTTTTCATAATTCATTCCTTTAAATATAGTCGATATATTATATACTCATCTTCCTGAATTGCCACTCTGAGAATCAGGTGAACACAATCGTATCACTTACTTACTTCATAATACTAATCTACTTTGTAACTACTCACCCCATCCAACCCCAAAAACCTTAAACCAAACCCCCCATAAAAACATTCAAAATTCTCCATAAGAAATACTCATTAGAAAGCCCT
>JADGER010000244.1 GCA_016744315.1 Sulfurovaceae bacterium | reverse complement strand
AACAACTTCACAAAATCCACAAGCAGTACAAAGACTAGGATTAATTCGTAATGTATTGTCATCTATATTTGCCACCAGTGCATCCACATTACACGCACCTACACAAGAGAGACAAAGCGTACAGTTACTCTCATTTACATTGACTTTTGCATAATGAATATGTTCACCTATTTGCACTTCTCCTAAATCAAAATCTCCAACTATATGTTTGAGTCTATTAGAAAATACTTCTCTTTTTCTCATTCCAAGTTCATTTGTTTTAAATCGCGAGTTATCTACAAATACAACTTTTTCTAAGGCTTCTTCTAGCTCTTTAGGATTCATAGCTACAATAATTGCATCAATAGAGTATCTTTTTTGATATATATCATTAAGTATAGAAATAGAGTCTTTTGTACCTTTGGATAAAAAGTCAGAATAAAAGATAACTTGTGAACCTGACTCTTGCAACATTGTTAACAGCGTTCCTTCATGTAAAAATTTTTCACCTTCTATTGCAAAAGGTAAAACATTCTCTTTTAATGAAATATCAAGATTTTTAATATCCATTTTTTGAGGTATTATAAGAGGAATATGTCCACTATAAAAATCAGCTATTTGATAAATACTCTCTCTATTAAGTGGTGCATAATCTAATGCGCCTGAAGGACAAACAGATATACAACCACCACAACCATGACAATCTATATGTGAAAAAACTAAATGTTTTGTATCATCATCTGTCTCTATAGCTACAGAAGGACAAACTTCTGCACATTTCCCACAGGTTTTTTCATTTCTACCATGGTACTGACAAATTTTATCATCATACACAATAAATTTTTTATATTCATAATTACTAATATTTGTACGAATAGTTGCCAAAACATCATCAAGTGAACTTTCAAGTGGATCAAATGAACCACTCTGCTTTGTTGCAATTTCATCTTGGTCATACCAAACTATCTGAGATACACTAAGTGTTGCATCTTTGAATGTGTCATTAACTATAACTGTTAAATTACCAATATGCCCAGATATAGACTTGACAACATCAGGTGTTACATGAAAAAGATGAAACTCATCAGGAACCATTGCTTTAAGAAATTCTATTTTCTGTTCATTTGTACAAATAAGTAAAACCTCTTTGGAAATTTCTTGTGAATATGATATATCTTGTCCCATATCAAAACGAATAGAATTCACTTCATATAATTTTTCTATATTTTTGATTTTATTAGCAATTGAGTCTTGGGAATTATTGATATAGAAGTCGATTTCATCTGCAATGATCTCGCCATAAACATTTTTTGAGTTTGATACTATAAACTCACTTGTAGAAGCGGTAGAAAGTTTAGTAGTTACCAAGATATTTTCAGGGAGTGGAAAATCAAGCCCTCTATCATTGTAATAGACAAATTCTTGCATCTGAAATCCTTTTGGTCAAATAAATATTACCAATTCTAGCCGTATAAAACTTAAAATTTGCTGAAATGGTTAAATATAGTTTACCATTTCATTGTTGTTCTAATATGTAAAATTATCTTATATTATAATTGTTACTTTTCTTGCAAATTATGTTGAAAATGAAGCTTTGGATACTTTTTGAAAGTGCCTAGAGGTTAATTATGAATTATAATTGGGTAGGTTTGGTACTACCAAACACCAAAGTAAATACACAGAAAATGAAAGAAGTTGCAATCCTTCAAAGCATCTTCATATCCATATTAGTAGAGCTAAATCACTCTGCTTATGTACAATATATAGGCTTATGAAATGAGTACGAGCAAATATTGTAGCCTTTTTAATCTCAGTTGAGTATAATAATTTTTATAAGATTAAAACAATTTACTAGAAAGGTATTTATCATCATGAAAAAAGTAATTTTATTGGGAGTAGCAGTAATAATTGGTGTAACCATTTATTTTACAAAACCTTTTACTAATGATATCCAAACTATTACAACAAAAGTCAATAGCCCAAATATAAAATCATCACCATTTACAAAATCTCCATTAGATAGTAGCCATATTACAAAAGTAGATAATGAGATACATATTAGCCTTTTAGATGATTACAATATAATATCTTCTAAAATTATTAAAACTAATGATAGTGGCTACAGTTTACTTGTAAATCTCTCCTCTAAAGGTATGAAGTTTAGTTTTATAGTGATGAAATTTTCCAAAGATCAAAAGTTTGAATGGGGAAATATTTATAATGCCAATGGGGAATCTGCTGCGTTTATAATTAAATCCGATCAAGATGGTTTACTTCTTGTAGGAGAAAATTATATTAAAGGATCACTTCTAAATGCTTTTATTTTAAAAATTGATTTAAAAGGCAATATAATATGGAGACAAAACCTTGGTGAAGAACAGATTAAAAATAAATTAAGAGATATTATTGCTACAGATGATGGATATATTATAG
>JADGER010000243.1 GCA_016744315.1 Sulfurovaceae bacterium | reverse complement strand
GCCAAACACACAAACAGATAAACTCATTTAGAAAAGCTAGAGATAAGATATTTACTTTTTTACTCTATCCAAATGTACCACCTGATAACAATGCTAGTGAAAGAACCATACGAAATGTAAAGGTCAAACTCAAAGTATCTGGACAGTTTAAATCAGAAGATGGTGCTAAGGACTATGCTAATCTTCGTTCTATTGTGGATACTTCTCGCAAAAGAGGACTCAATGAGTTTGAAGCTTTGAGGGATGTTATTGCTGGGATTAGTGTTTTTTAGGGATTTTTAGGTTAAGGTTTGGGTGGTAGATGGGGGTGAGTAGTTACAAGTTTTTTAATGATGAAAATGAATTTATAGCCGTTCGAAAATATATCATCAAGCGATTACGATTTTTTTTAGCGAAGCTTGATAAAAAGTTTGTGATGTTTTTTAATGGATATTTATATCAATATATTGGAACTATTGAGGTTTATAGGTAGAGTTAGAATTATTGTTTCTATTTTTCTAAATAATGTTAACAAGTTAAATTATGACTGTACTATATAAGCATGGAACTCAAACTCCCAACTATCAAAATTTATGCTACACTTCCAAAAAATTAAAATGGGGTACAATGCGACAAAAAATTAAAAATATGGATAGAGGTATATTGCTAATGTTTTTAGCCTCTTTGAGTTTTGCCATGATGGGTGGGTTTGCCAAGGTCTTGACGGATGCTTTGCCTCCTGTGGACAATCTAAGTACCGTGTATTGAATTTCTACTTTTATGACATAATGCTCCACAATCTAAGTACCGTGTATTGAATTTCTACTTTTATGACATAATGCTCCAAAGATAATCTAGGATAAAAAATGAGAAGAAGAGCATTTTAATAAATCCAAAACCAAACAACAACGCAATGATGCCATAATCAATGCCATTGAAGATGCTTATACACAGACTGAAATAGCAAAATATTTAAAACTAAGTAATTCTGCTATCTCTAAAATTGTTTTAGAAAGTTACAAAAGTGGAAATTCAATACACGGTACTTAAGTTTCACGGTACTTAAGTTTTTAAGTTTATATTTACTTGGTATAATTTTTAGATGATAATTGTATAATTTAAGGATTAGTGTAAAAAGTAGATAATAAAAAGGATAAATAATGGCATTTGTAAATGAGTATGTAGAAGAGAGAGAAATTGAAGAATATAAATTAAATGATTTAAAAAATTTTTATGATCAAAATGAAGATAATTATAATAAGTTTTTCCCAAATGATATGTATCAACATTATTGGACAATAGATAGAGAAAAGAATGTATGGCTGATGTTTAGTGGTACTTTTAGAGAGAAAGGTTTCAATATAAGAGAAGATGAATATTCAAGAGAAAAAATTTTTATTTTATATTATAAAGGTGTTCCTATTGATGTGAGATTAGAGCTTGATGAAGAGAGTACTATTAGTATATATGATACTCCTTATAAAAAAATTTGGAATTTTATTTCTATCACTCCAAATACTTATAATAGTAGTGAATATAGTGAGATAAAACAACTACTTTGTGAAGCATTGGAAGTTTTTGGTCATAATGGAATTAAGCGACAAGTAGAAAATACTCTTGTAAAATTAAATTTTATAGAGGGGGAATAAAAGATGGGCTTAACAGTAGCAGAAGCTAATCAACAATTAAAAAAGTTTAAGGAGAGTTTAAGGAGTCAGGTGATGCGTTATGCGTAGGGTGTTGTGTCCTCAGAACACCCTAATTTTTATTTTTCAATTAATAATTTTTCTATGAATATAGGTGGTGTTGTCAGGGGAGAATAGCCTACACCTCATGAAAAAAATATTAGGCATATTTAAATCATTTTTGAAGTTCAAGGGCAACCACAAGGGATTGCCCCTACTCTTTTACTTTTATTATATCCTTCTAATGACTCTTTCAAATTCGCTTATTATTTTGGTTCTATCCATTCCTTCTTCGTACTCTATGATATGGATAAAAAGCATATTATCTTCTATATCCAAAGTTAGTGTCCCTGGGGTTAGGGTGATTGAGTTTGCCAAAAGAAGCTTTTGCCAGTCACTTTTGAGGGTGGTGGGAATGGCTATAATAGCAGGAGAAAGGTTGAGGTCTTTTCTCATAAGGATTTTTGTTAAATAGATATTGGATATTATGATATTTTTAATTAAAACAAAACCATAGGCTATAAGCCAAACAGGATGAACAAAATCAAAATCTTCTTTAGGATATAATAATATATACAAAAGACTAATTCCAGCACTAACACCCATACCTACTAATACAGAAGCAAATTCTATAGAATCACTTAGAACAAGCCACATCAATAAAAGCATACTAAACCAAAATAAAAATCGCATACTCTCTCCTACTTATTTTTGGGCATATAGATAAAATCACTTGCATGTTTAGTGA
>JADGER010000089.1 GCA_016744315.1 Sulfurovaceae bacterium | reverse complement strand
GTTAGCACATGGAATTTCTCATAATAATCCTGAAGCATCTCTTATGGTTCTTTTGGTTGATGAACGACCAGAAGAAGTTACAGATATGCAACGGTCAGTTAAAGGAGAGGTATATAGCTCCACATTTGACCTTCCTGCACAAAACCATGTTCGTACAGCAGAGATGGTAATAGAAAAAGCAAAAAGACGCGTAGAGTTAGGGAAAGATGTGATTATTTTACTTGATTCTATAACGCGTTTAGCTCGTGCATATAATACAGTTACACCAAGTTCTGGTAAAGTATTATCTGGTGGTGTTGATGCAAATGCTTTGCATAAACCAAAAAGATTCTTTGGTGCAGCAAGAAATATTGAAGAGGGTGGAAGCCTTACTATTATTGCTACTGCACTTATTGAAACAGGAAGTAAAATGGATGAGGTTATCTTTGAAGAGTTCAAAGGTACAGGAAACTCTGAAGTTGTGCTTAATAGACATGTCTCAGAGCGTCGTATTTATCCTGCTATTGATGTGACTAAATCAGGAACAAGAAAAGAAGAGCTATTAAGTGAACCAGAGCTTCTCCAAAAAGTTTGGGCATTGCGTAATGCTATGCAAAACATGGAAGAAGTAGAAGGATTGAAGTTCCTTTTCTCTAAGATGCTTAAAACAAAAACTAATGAAGAGTTTCTCTCTATTATGAACCAAGGGGCATAAGCTCTTTTATGAAAATAGGTGTTTTTGATTCAGGAGCTGGTGGGCTAAGCGTGGTTAAGTCTTTGCTAGAGCATCAACTCTTTGATGAAATTATCTATTATGGGGATACAGCTCGTGTCCCTTATGGTACCAAAGATAAAAATACAATTATTCGTTACTCCCTTGAAGCTTTAGAATTCTTTAATAACTTTGATATAGATCTCCTTATTACTGCGTGTAATACTGTAAGTGCGTATGCTCTTAAAGAGATGCGTGAAGTGAGTAAATATGATATTATAGGTGTTATTGAACCTGGGATAATGGCTTTAGAAAATAAAATGAAAGATAAAGAAGCATCTATTCTTATTACTGCTACGCGTGCTACAATTGCTTCTAAGCGTTATCAAAATGAACTCCAAGTAAAAGGTTATACTGATATTACTGCTATTCAGACAGGTCTTTTTGTACCTATAGTTGAAGAAGGTATATTTGATGGAGCTATTTTAGAAGAAGTTATGGAACATTACTTTAAGGATTTAGATGAACCTACAGCAATTATTTTGGGCTGTACACATTTTCCTCTGATTAGCAAAGCTATAAGTAATTACTTTGATAATAAACCGCTGATGATACATTCTGGAGAAGCAATTGTAGAGTATTTAGAACAAAGATATGGAGTGACTCAACGACAATCCCAAAATAATTTAAAGATTTTTGCATCCGATAATGTGGAAGGTTTACGCTTTATAGCAAAAGAGTGGCTCAATACTCCAACCTCTTAGGAAAATTATACTATCATCTAGGTATATATATTTATAATATTAAACTATGAGGGGTTATAATGAGAAATATACAACAAACACTACTATTTTTTCTTCTTCTTCCAATTTTTGCTATAGCACAAAATAATATTACAGAAGAAAAAAGCTCTGTAACTATAGAAGTAGACGGAAAAGAGCATATTATTAAACGAGTAGAAGGGAAAGATGTTTATCTTACAAATGAGTTTAGCCTAACCTCTCGACCTTCTCCACCATTTTATATTCAAGCATTTAAAGTTTCTAAAGGCGTAGATACTTATGGTGAATTAGAGGTTATTGATTTTCTTGAAAAGAAAAAAGGTGTTTTTATTGATGCAAGACTTACAAGTTGGTTTGAAAAAAGTAATATAGCAGGTTCTGTTAATATACCTTTCAAAGTTTTTTTGAGTGATGATACCAAAAGAGATAATGCCTTGATTAAGCTTGGTGCAAAAAAGAATAAGGGTACTTGGAATTTTAGCAAAGTTAAAACTATTTTACTCTATTGTAATGGTGCTTGGTGTGGTCAATCACCAGCAGCAATAAAAGCACTTATTGAAATTGGATTTCCTGAAAAAAAGATGAAATATTATCGAGGTGGTATTCAATCTTGGCAACTTGTTGGATTTACTGTAAATGTACCAAATAAGGAGGCAACAAAATGAAATTAGTTCTTAGTATAGCTCTGTTATTTTCGATTTTAAGTGCAGGAAAGTATGATAGAGTTAAAATTACCGAAGATATGTCTTATGTTCTTGTCTACCATAAGGGACATGCTATCAAAATACACCGTATACAAGATATAAAAAATCACCTTACAGGTACTTATGCCAAAATATCTTACCCTTGTCCTGGGCAGTGTATTCAACCTATTTCTTTTAACGATCAAATAGAAACAGTTGGTGAGGTTGAGGTAGTAAAATTTATTAAAAATCAAGTAAATAATAATAAAGGAGTAGTAATAGATGCAAGACCAAAAAAACTTTATAATCAAGAAACTATTCCTTCTTCTATAAATATTCCTTTTTCACTTTCTCAAAATACAAAAGCTATGGATAATATTTTAGCTGTTTTAGGTGTAGTAAAAAAACCTAATGGTACATTTAATGTAAAAAAAGCTATTAATCTTATAGTGTATTGTAATGGACCATGGTGTTCAAAATCCGAACAACTTATTACTGGACTACTCAAAAAAGGTTATCCTGCTGATAAAATAAAATATTATCGTGGTGGATTTCAGATGTGGAAAAGTCTAGGGCTAACCACAGTAAAGACAAAGTAAGGAGATAGAAAATGAGACAAAATAGACCAGCTTTTGCTTTTAAACTAGCAATAATAATAATAATTCTTCTTGGTATCATTATTATGGGATTGATTTTTATGCTTAATACTATTAGTAGTGGAAATAATCCTTATATGGTAGCTCAACCAGCACCTTTATTAGAAGAGAGTACAGAAGTAGCAGGAGAAACAACAAGTAATTATCTTGATATTCTAGAACATTATAAAGAAGTTGAGATGGAAGAGTTTTCACAAGATCAAGCAAAAGAAGAAAATAGTGCTAGTCTTGTAAGTCAAAATTCAGAAGCAAGTAAAAATGCTATTTCGAGTCGTATAGATACGATTGTCTCTCAAGCACTCAAAGAGTAGGTTTATCGTAACCCTACAGCATCTTTGACCTTTAACATCTTCTCTTGGGTGATAGCTTTGGCTTTATTAGCTCCTGCTTGGAGAATATCTTCGACTTCATCCAAATGGTCTAGGTAGTAGGCTCTTTTTTCTCTCGCCTCTCCTAACTCTTCCCAAATTAGCTCTTTAAGATATTTTTTGAAATGTCCATAACCTTCTTTCCCACTTGCGTAACGCTCTTGAAGTTCTATTTTTTGCTTATTATCTAAAAAGAGTGAAGCCAAGGCATAGATATTACATCCATCATACTCTAATGGTTGCCCCAAAGGAGTAGACGAACTAATAATTTTATTACATCTTTTTTGCAATGGTTTTTCATCCATAAAGAGTTCAATAGTATTACCATAACTCTTGCTCATTTTCTCTCCATCAATCCCTGGAATAGTCGCTAATTCTTCAGCTACTACATATTCTGGAAGGGTAAATATCTCTCCATATTCATTATTAAACTTAATTGCTATATCACGAGTCATCTCAATATGTTGTATTTGGTCTTTACCAACAGGAACTTTTTGTGTATCAAGTATTAGAATATCTGCTGCCATAAGTACAGGATACGAGAAGAGTGCATGATTTGCATTAATTCCTTTGGCTACTTTATCTTTGTAGCTATGTGCTCTTTCCAAAAGACCCATAGGTGTAAATTTAGAAAGAATCCAATAAAGCTCTAATACCTCTGGCATATCACTTTGTATCCAAAATGTAGTTTTGCTAGGATCAATTCCAATGGAGAGATAATCTATAGCTGCATCAAGAGTATATTGATAGAGTGTTGCTGCATCTTTGGATGTTGTCAAAGAGTGGTAGTTCGCAATAAAAGTAAAAAGTTCATTCTCTTCTTGAAGTTCAATCATAGGCTTCATCGCACCAAAATAGTTTCCTATATGAAGCTTTCCTGAAGCCTGTATTCCTGTAAGTACACGCATAATAGAGTCCTGATAATATTTTTTGTGATTATATCAGGTTATGATTATATTTTTCTATTCTTGAGTAAGAATACAAATAAAAGTCTTGTTATAGCTGTGCTATAATATAAATATAAACCAAGGAGAACCCATGCAAGAATATAAAAAAATAAGAGAAAATATCTTTATGGTCGAGAATTTCCTAAGCCCTGAAGAGTGTCAAGAGTATATAGATCTAAGTGAGAAGAATGGTTTTACTAAAGCTACTATTAATACAAGAAGGGGACATGTTGTTATTGAATCTATTCGTAATCATGGTAGATTTTCTTATGATAATGATGAACTTTCAGATAAATTATTTGAAAGAATGAAACCATATTTACCTAAAATTTTTAATACTAGAAAGATTTCTAAACTCAATAATCGTATTCATTTTTACCGTTATGATGTAGGACAAAAATTTGATTGGCACTTTGATGGATTTTATAGTCCTGATGCGTATACAAATAGTTTTTTTACATTCTTTGCTTATTTAAGTGATGATTTTGAAGGTGGTGGAACATCATTTTTACTTGAGAGTATTGATGATACAGATGAATTTACAATACAACCCAAAGCAGGAACAGCTTTATTCTTTTATCATAAAGTAGAACATAGAGGAGATGAAGTGATAAAAGGAATAAAATATGCTATGCGTTCTGATGTGATGTATACAACATAATTTTATTAAGTTATGATTATATTTTTCTGCTTTTTCTCAAAAATAACTTAAGTGATCTTTGAGCTTTGTAGTCCATATTATAGTAAATATGCTCCAAATACCATACTAATTCTTTGGGTGTTATTCCTTTGGCTTTTGCCTCTTTTTTGAGAATAGTTTGTGGTATAGATATTTTTCGTTTGCTAAATTCTTTGGCAAGTTTTTCTACTTTACTATCATAACGATTATAACAGAGTCTCGCAAATACAAAAGGAAGATTTGTTTCTTCTTTCCACCTTAGGGCAAGGTCAGTAGCCTCATTTCCTGCAAGATAATAACGCAATGCTTTATCTCCTATAAGTACTTTACCTTGGAGATGAAGTACTTTAGCTAATACATTAGAAGACGCAGAGTCTGTATCTATTTGGTTTTCACCTTTAAGAACAAAAACACTTCGTACAGCACCATTAGCAATAATCCCTAAATTAGTACATTTACATTTAGCAGAAGTAACACTAGAGATAAAAGCTACATTGACTTTTCTATTATGAAATGCTTTATTAATTTTGCTTGGTACATTGCGTCGATAATGGAATGATTGTTTTGTTTGGGTAGGAAGAGATTTTTTCAAAAAGAGTTGAAAAGGAAGAAGATTAAGATAGCTTATAGAACCAAAAATCACGCTGATCCTTTTTTGAAAAGATTATAGCCAAAAGTAAGCGTGAATATAGAGATGTATGTTTATAATATTTTAAAATCCAAAGAAAGAGTGGAAAATGATAAAAGTAGAATTTTTAGGACCAATAGGCAAAGCACCTATAGAGATAGAAGCAAAATCTCTTAGAGAAGTATCCCAAAAACTTAAAGAAGATCCATCTTTGGTAGATTGGCTTGATAAATGTGCAGTAGCTCATAATGATACAATGGTAAATAGTTTAGACACACCTTTAGAAGATGGTGATAGAATCTCTATATTACCTCCTGTGTGTGGAGGTTAGAGGATGGAACTACACCTTGGTTCACTTGATACAAAAGAGATATTTTCTCGCTGGCTAGATGAAGAGAGTAATTCTAATTATGGTGCTTATATTCCATTTGTTGGGACTATTCGTGCAGAAGATGGTATAGAAGCATTGAGTTTTGATATTTATGAGCCTATTTTAGAAAAATGGTTTATTGCATGGCAAGAAAGAGCCAAAGAGAGAGGGGCTATTGTAAAAATGGCACATTCTCTAGGAGATGTTCCAATTCATACCTCTTCCTATATTTCTGCTGTTTTCTCTCCAAAACGGCGAGTAGCTTTGGAATTGATAGATGAGTTTGTTGAAGACTTCAAAGCTAATGCACCTATTTGGAAATATGATGTAATAGATGGTAAACGAATCTATGCCCAAGATAGAAGCACTGCTATGGATGGAGCTGGACTCTTGTCTTAATGATCTTTTCCTGAGTATTTCTTTATAATATATCTATTATTTTGAGGAAAATCAGTTATTTGATTGAATTTTTTTGATAAAGTATTGATATATTAATATCATTTTTATTAATACGCTTAACTACTTTATACTAAAGGATGTATCAAAAAATGAATGAAAACCTACTAGATAAAGAAATCTCTATTGGATCAAGAGATATATTGGTAACAAGAACAGACCATGCTGGTATTATTAATTATGGAAATGATGCATTTCTAAGAATATCAGGATATTCTGCAAATGAAACTATAGGAGAAAATCATAATTTTATTAGACATCCTGATATGCCTAAAGTTATTTTTCATCTTATGTGGAAAAGTATTAAAAAAAGAAAAAATATTACTGCCATTGTAAAGAATCGTGCAAAAGATGGAAGTTATTATTGGGTAATTACAGATTTTAAGACTCAAGAAGATTATTCAGGGGCTATCAAAGATCATATTGCTTATAGGCGAGCAGTTTCCAAAAGTGCTTTAGAGGTGATTGAACCACTCTATAAAACTCTCTTAAAGATAGAAAAAGAGAGTGGGGTGAATGCTTCTATTATATATCTCAATCGTTATTTAGCAGAACGAGAATTAGATTATAATACTTTTATTGCCCAACTTAACAAGAAGATTCCATTCACTGAAGTATGGAGTAAGAAGATTAAAACACTTTTTTCATAACGCTACTCTTAACATAGATTATACTAGAATACGGCTCATATTTTATAACTATTGGAGTCCTTAATGGTACAAATCCTTCTGCTTAATACTAATCTAGTAATCTTTGAGTTACTATCCTTGGGATTAGAAGATATAGATAGTAAGCTCACAGAGATAGCCACAAAGCAATCTCTTCCACAAGATTTTTATGATATTGTATTTATAGATGATTCGTATGGTACTATAGATGATATTCAACTCGCTATTGATCAATTAAATGTAGAAAAAAAGATACTGCTAAGTAATTCAAAACAGAGCAGTCTCAAAGGTATAACACAAATTATCACAAAACCTTTTCTCCCTATAGATATATTTACTGTAGCAAAAAAAAGGACTTCAATTCTTGATTTAGAAGAGATTCAATCAATTAAAGAGCTTTTGGATGATGAGGTAGTTACATCATTTGATACAAATATTCCAACTAGTCCAAAAAAAAGAAAGAAAAAAAGAAAAAAGACAGAGATACATACTTTGATTGAGCAGATTCGTTCTATGAAAACAAAGAAGATAAAACAAATATTAGAAGGAGCAGATATTACTATATCAATAAAGTTCCCAAAAGGAGAAGAGTAATGGTAGGAGCAGTATTGGTACTTTCGGGACCTAGTGGTGCAGGAAAGAGTACAATTATTTCTGAGGCATCAGCAGATATTGGTGAGTATTATTTTTCTATTTCTACTACAACTCGTTTGCCTAGAGAGGGAGAAGTTCATGGGAAAGATTACTACTTCGTAAGCAAAGAACGATTTGAAGAGGGCATTAAATCAGGTGAATTTTTGGAATATGCAAAAGTGCATGGTAACTATTATGGAACTTCTTTAAAACCTGTGCATGACGCATTAGCTCTTGGTAAATTGGTAATTTTTGATATTGATATTCAAGGACATAGATTGGTTCGTGCAAAGCTAGGTGATATTACAACCTCTGCATTTATCACACCACCCACACTTGCAGAACTCAAAACAAGACTTCATAATCGTTTGAGTGATAATGAAGAGGTTATAGAAAGAAGACTAGAAAATGCCAGAAATGAAATTTTGGCTGTGGGTGAATATGATTTTGCTATTATTAATGACCATATTGCTAGGGCTGCACGAGAATTTAGTATTGTAGCAAATGCTGCACGCCTAAAACATAGTCAAATAGATGAGGCTACATTTATCAAAAATTGGTTAGCAAGTGAAGTTTGATAGCTTGTCTTAAAAATTTTAAAGTATAATTAACAAAATTTTACAAATAGCCTTATTAAAATAGGTAATAAAGGATTGACATGGGTATGCCAAGTATGCCAGAGTTATTGATAATTTTAGCAATTGTAGTACTTCTTTTTGGTGCTAAAAAAATACCAGATTTAGCAAAAGGTGTTGGTAAAGGAATCAAAGACTTTAAAAAAGCAGTGAAAGATGATGAAATTGCTGATGCAAAGCCAGAAATTGAAACTCAAACAGAAACAAAAGCAGAAACAAAAGTTGCAGAAGCACCAAAAACTACTCCAACAAACGAAAAAGCGTAATACTTTGACTGCTTTTGGGCAGTCAATTATCTTCTCCTTGCTATATCTAGCAATTTTTTAAACCCTACTTAACGGACACTATCAATGAAACTAAAAGAACATATAAATACTATTATTGCACAAGCACTTACACAAGCCTCTATTAGCGTAGATAAAGTTGTTGTTACTGAGGCTACAAAGCCTGAATTTGGAGACTATCAATTTAATGGAATTATGCCTCTTGCCAAAACACTACGACGAAATCCCAGAGAAATAGCACAAGATGTTGTAGCTCTTATAGATACTTCTGATGCTATTAGCAAAGTAGAAGTTGCAGGGCCTGGGTTTATCAATATTTGGCTCAATCCTTTGTGGATAGGTAAAAGAGTAGAAGAGATGCTTCAAGGAGAAAGAGTAGGTGTGGGTATTTCTACTACGCCTCAAAAAGTGGTTGTAGATTATTCTGGACCTAATATGGCAAAAGAGATGCATGTAGGGCATCTTCGTTCTACTATTATTGGTGATACTTTGGCGAATCTATTTACTTTTTTGGGTGATAGTGTTATTCGTCAGAATCATATTGGAGATTGGGGTACACAGTTTGGAATGCTTATCGCTTATCTTGAAGAACAAGGCGTAGACAATATGGAAAACCTTAAAGACCTTGAACAGTTTTATAAAAATGCCAAAAAAAGATTTGATGAGAGTGAAGAGTTTGCTACAAAAGCCAGAGAATATGTAGTCAAAATACAAAGTGGTGATGCTCATTGTCTAAAATTATGGCAAAACTTTATAGATATATCTTTGCAACATTGTGAAGAAGTTTATGAGAAGTTAAGTGTTAAGCTTACTAGAGATGATGTACGAGCAGAGAGTTTTTATAACGAGAGACTCCCACAAGTTGTAAGCAAACTCCAAGAGAGTGGTGCATTGCAAGTGAGTAAAGGGGCTAAGTGTGTATTCCTAGAAGGGCAAGAAGTTCCTGTAATTGTCCAAAAAGGTGATGGAGGGTATCTCTATGCTACCACAGATTTGGCTTCATTATCTTACCGTAGTGAGGTTCTAAATGCAGATAGATTAGCCTATGTTGTAGATGCTAGACAAGCCGAACATTTCAAACAAGTATTTCGTGTAGCTCGTGAAAATAGCTTGGTCAAAGAGTCTATAAACCTAGAACATATAGCCTTTGGTACAATGATGGATAAAGGGGGCAAACCTTTTAAAACTAGAGATGGTGGCACAGTCAAGCTTATTGACCTTCTTGATGAGGCTGTAATAAGAGCCAAAAAATCTATTAGAGAACCTGAAAATCATACAGAAGTATCACTCAATGCCCTTGCCAAAACTATAGGTATTGGAGCTGTCAAATATGCAGACCTTTCTATTAACCGTGAGTCTAATTATATTTTTGATTGGGATAAAATGCTAAGCCTAGAGGGAAATACATCTTTGTATCAGCAGTACGCCTATGCTAGGATTATGAGTATTTTTAGAAAATATGATGGTGAGATAGGAAATGAAATCATTATTGCTACACCAATAGAACATACTCTAAGCATAGCACTTTTACGATTTGAAGATACACTTATTCGAGCATCAAAAGATGCCTCACCGCATCAAATTACAAGCTATCTTTATGAAGTTGCTACACTCTTTATGCGTTTTTACGAACAAAATCCAATTCTCAAAGAAGAGATTGATGAACCAACAAAACAGAGCCGTTTAGCTCTTGCTTTGCTTACTTCCAAAGTTATAAAACAAGGTTTAGATATATTAGGAATTGAGGTTGTTGATAGAATATAGAGCTA
>JADGER010000242.1 GCA_016744315.1 Sulfurovaceae bacterium | reverse complement strand
CATAGTCTCCATAGCATTATCGCTACTTGCACCTATTACAACACGGTCAGGATGCATAAAATCTTGAATTGCTGCACCTTCTTTAAGAAATTCTGGATTGGAAACAACTTCAAAAGAGATATCAAGACCTCTTTGTTGGAGTTGTTCTTGTATCGTATCATATACCTTATCCGCAGTTCCCACAGGCACAGTAGATTTATCCACAATAATCATACTATTTTGCATATACTGCCCAATGCTTTTAGCTACAGCTAAGACATATTGCAAATCAGCAGAACCATCTTCGCCCATAGGAGTTCCCACAGCAATAAATGCAATAGATGAAGAGGCAACAGCAGACTCTATATCAGTAGTAAATCCAAGAGAGCCTTTACGATAATTTTCCATAACCATCTCTTCTAGCCCTGGCTCATATATAGGCAAAATTCCCTCTTTTAGGTTTTTGATTTTTGCCTCATCAATATCCACACATGCTACACTATTACCCATCTGTGCAAAACAAGCTCCACTCACAAGCCCCACATACCCTGTTCCAATAACAGAAATCTTCATACCTGTACCCTTGAATTAATCTATATATCATTTTTAAATTAATAAGATTATAACAAGAATTTCTTTAGAATTTATGATGGTGATACTATTATGTTTTGTAAATATTATTATGCACTTAAGAAAAATAATAGTATAATACAAAAAATTAAGGAGAGAGTGATGTCTTGTACTATACAGCAATCAAAAAAACAATTCCATAAAGAAGTGTTATCTCTCCTACTGCTATCCCTCTAATTTAATCAATTTTTGATTAACTACTTCACCTAGAACACTAAACATTAACCTACATAAAATTTATATTATAAATATTATCTAAAAAAGGCAATACAATGAGCAAAGAAATTATAAAAATATTTGATACTACATTAAGAGATGGCGAGCAAAGCCCTGGTGCTTCTATGAATACAGAAGAGAAGATACAAATAGCTATACAGTTAGAACGATTGGGTGTTGATATTATCGAGGCAGGATTTGCAGCAGCGAGTCCTGGTGACTTTGATGCTATTAGCAAAATTGCCCAAAGAGTAACACAATCAACAGTTTGTTCTTTGGCACGAGCTATTGACTCTGATGTCAAAGCTGCTGGAGATGCTATAGCCCAAGCCAAAATGAAACGAATACATACATTTATCGCCACAAGTCCTATCCATATGGAACATAAATTAAAAATGAAGCCTGATGAGGTGATCAAAAGAGCCGTAAGAGCAGTAGAATATGCACGAACTTTTGTAGATGATGTGGAGTTCAGCTGTGAAGATGCAGGTCGTTCTGATATGAGTTTTATGAAAGAGATAGTAGATGCAGTGATAGAAGCAGGGGCGAGTACTATTAACTTGCCTGATACTGTGGGTTATAGATTGCCATCAGAAATTGGTGCAATGGTCAAAGAAATGAGTGAATATACGCATAACCGTGCTATTATCTCTGTTCATAATCATAATGATTTAGGTTTGGCTGTTGCCAATTCATTGGAAAGTGTGATGAATGGTGCAAAACAAGTTGAATGTACTATCAATGGCTTGGGTGAGAGAGCAGGAAATGCAGCCCTTGAAGAGATAGTTATGGCTATTAAAACTCGTAGTGATATATTTGGGGGCTATACAACAAATATTAATACCAAAGAGATTTATCCAGCAAGTAGATTAATAGCTAACATTACAGGCATAGAACCACAACCCAACAAAGCCATAGTAGGCAAAAATGCTTTTGCTCACGAGAGTGGTATTCATCAAGATGGAATGTTAAAAAACAAAGAAACTTACGAGATTATTTCACCAGCTGATATTGGGCTTGATATGGAAGATACCTTAGTATTGGGCAAACACTCAGGGCGTGCAGCATTCAAAGATAAATTACAAAAATTAGGCTTTGTTATAGAAGATGATGCACTTAATGATGCCTTTGAGCGATTTAAAGAGTTTGCAGATAAGAAAAAAGAGATTTATGATGATGATATTCGAGCCTTAGTCACAAGTCAAATGACAAAAGTTGCCAAAGCTTATGAATTAGTCTCTTTGCAGTTAATGGATTGTAGTACTGGTGTGCCAAGTTCTGCTATGACTATTAGACATGATGGTGTAGAAACAACAGACGCAGGTATAGGAGATGGAACTATTGATGCAATTTTCAAAACCATAGATAGAATCACAGGCTACCAAGGACGCTTAGTAGACTACAAAGTAACCTCAGTATCCAAAGGCAAAGATGCCTTAGCCAATGTTACAACCAAAGTAGTATTTAACGAAGACGAACCAGCAATAATAGGACATGGCTTAAGCCCAGATACCATGATGGCAAGTGCAAGAGCCTACATAGGAGCATTAAACAGCTACCTTAGTATGGAAGGCATGTTACGATTGCGTCATGTCGATAGTG
>JADGER010000088.1:1822-10294 GCA_016744315.1 Sulfurovaceae bacterium | reverse complement strand
ATCTTCACTAAGCTATCCTTTTTTAGTATAATTTTATCCAAATAGAATAAAACTGACTCTACTCCTCAAAATACTCTTCTACAATCATAGGAAAGAGCTTGATAGTCTTACGAGCTTTTACTATTTTGGGAGCAAATATCTCTGCACTTGCGGGAAATTGAGTAACTAACTCTTCATAAATTGCTATTTTATCTTCCATATGCTCTTCTAAGGCATCTAAAAATAGTTGCATATTCTCTTTGGTTGTAGCAAATTTCATAATAAGTTCAAACATTCGTTTGCGTGGATGAATAGCCATAGACTCACCTGCTACTAATGCTATATCTTTAATATCCCAGCGTGAGATATAGATACCACTCGCACTTGGTGCTACAAGTTTGGCATATAAAGCTTCTGTATAGCTTGGATAATCTTTTAAATCTACCTCTTCTTCTGATTCACAACTGCCATCTTCACATGATGCATTTGCATCAAAATTTTTGAACTCTTCTCGTAACTCTTCTATATTTCTCATTCTCTCTCCTATTGGTTCTTTTACTTATCTATCATTAATGGAATATCATCTAGTGATATATCCACTCCATACCATCGCTTGGCTATAAGCATCATCTTGACTACTAATCGCATTCTATCATCTATAAATTCTGGATTTTCAAACAGTGCATCCACTTGACTATCAAGAGAATATCCCACTACTTGATTATCAATAATTTCTACAAAATCTATGTATTTAATCTCTTCAGATGCTGGAACTATACTGTTGCAATACTCTAATGCTTTTTGTTTAAATTCATGTTCGAGTATCATTTTATCTACTTTGGACGCACCTACACTACTCATAGTAAAATCAAAATGCTCATCTGTAATATTAAGGGCTATGGCTGTGGCATTAATACTATTTTGTTTGAGCCATGTATTAAAATATTTGCGTGAATAGCCTGTTTGAGCATTGTAGCCCAAAATAGTACACAAAGCAGTATCAGGCTTAATCTCTTCTGGTCTCATAGACTGAATCCTTTTGCTATACGGTGGAGTTCTATAGCTTCATCTTCTTCTAATTTACATCGTGGACATATTTTTTCTCCACCTTTGTAAGTAAAGTATCCCCCACACTCATTACATCGCTTAATATTAAATGATGCCAAAGTTCTTTGACTTGGTTCAAATAACTCTTTTGTCTCAAATCCATCTTGTAACTGTATTGCATTTGGCTCACATACATCATGGCATAAATGACACTTTACACAAAGCATTGCATCAAAATTAATAAGAGAAAATTTTCCATTACTGCTTAATGCTCCTGTAGGACAAATACGATAACATATTTGGCAATTTGTACAACTTTCATCAATAAACTTTTGAGAAACAAAGCTCACTTCTTCTTGTGGTAAAACTTCATACTTTACTGGTTTTTCTATTCGTTTGAGTGTAGTAAAAAGTATTTTTCTTTTGTTTGGTAAATTTTTATCTTTAATCTTGGCAATTACAGCACTATCTATTTCAAAAGATTTTGATTCATCAGATACCAAAGCATCATCAAATGTTTGCTTTTGTTTTACTGCATTTTTAAGCGAAAATATATCACGACGAGAAGAAACTTCATCTTCTTCTTGAACTTCTTCTGTGCTATATCCTATCTCTTCAGCTAGTATCTGTTTATCAGAAAAACTTGATAAAACAAAATTTGCTTCTTCTATAGAGTCTGTGATTTGTTTGTAGAGAGGTTCTTTTATCTCACAAGTTCCACAATGCCCCAAATCAACGCGAATAGGCTCAGTACTTGCTAATGCCAAAGAGATCAAATGCTCTACACTCAGCGTAGCAATACAAGGGATATTCTTTTTGCATGAAATAAGTGCTTCTTTATCTTCCAAAAAATCAAAAAAGAATTCCACTGTAGAAAAGTTTGTCAAAGAAAAAGCTTCTGTAGGACAAATCCCTACACACCCACCACAATCAATACACGCTGAAGGAGTAAATGATGGAATATTGTCTACTATCTCAATAGTATCCACAGGACAACTCTGCACACATTTTGTACACTCTGAAAATTTGCTAGTTGCACGAACACAACTTGCTACATCAAATGCTAAATTCATTCTTTGCTACACATTTGTGTTAAACTATCAGTAATATATTCAAAATCACTTAACATAAATTCTAATGCCAACTCTGCACCATCATGATAAATTGGTGTACGAGATTCTCGTTTCATATTAATCAAAAATAGTGGTGTCCATTCTAATAAATACTCTTTAAGAAAAGCTCTTTGTACTTCAAAAAGTTCACAAATACCCTCTTTATCATTAGCAATAATAGCTTTTTGCATCGCAACACAAAGCATATACATAAATTCTAATTCTATACCAATATGATCAGCACTTACTACACGGGCTTTGGTAAGTTCTACTCTAAAATCAAGCTCATTATAAAGCTCTACTATAGGGTTATCTCCTCCACTCTCAATCATTTGGTCATCACGAGTATAAAAGCTCTCGTAAGGTACTAGGTGCATCAAAAAAAGATTTGTAAAGTCTACATTGTAATGCTCCTCCATTAATTCTTTTCTTGTGAGTTCTTCTCTTTTAGTCCATGCCTTATAGTTAGGAAAAAGATCCAATAAGCCCTCATCACCCTCTATTTGATCCAAAAATTTCTCATCTATTTCTATTAACATTAATCGTGATATAAGTGCATACAGTGCTATACGATTTTCAATATCTTCTTTTAATTTTTCCATTTATTTTAACCTTAGTTATTATAATTATAATTAGAGTTTATAATAGCCCTAATCTCGTTGATGAGGATTATAGCATAGTTATAACTTAGGTTACGATAAATAGTGTTTTTATATAATTAAAAAAGATATAATACACCCAAAACGAAATACTAACAAAGAAGAAAAATGAAAAATAACCATAGTCATATTAGTAATATATTTATAGTTTCTGCTTCTGTAGTTATTGTATTAGCTGGCATTAAAATGGCTGCATCTATTGTTGTACCATTTTTATTAGCACTTTTTTTAGCTATTATTTTAACTCCTCTTTTTTTATGGCTCAAAAAAATTGGCTTGGGTGAGCTATTTTCTTTACTAAGTATTGTATTACTTCTTTTTATTATTATTGGCTCACTTGTTACAGTAGTAGGCAATTCTATCCAAGACTTTAGTGTGAATATTCCTTTTTATGAAGAAAAACTCCGTACAGATTTGGGAAATTTATTAGAAAAACTTAATGGCTTTGGCTTACATATACCTAAAGCTGATATTATAAGTATGTTTCAAACTGATAGTATTATGCGTTATATCGCAAGCACACTCAAAAGCCTTGGCTCTTTGCTTACAAACTCTTTTATGATTATTTTAACTGTTACTTTTATGCTTATGGAACTTTCGCAATTTTCTATCAAACTCCAAACAGCAAATCAAAATGGATTTAAACAGTTTAAAGAGGTAAGTAATAAAATCAAATACTATATGCTTCTCAAAGCTCTTATCTCTGTGGCTACTGGTGTCATTGTTACAATAATGCTTGAACTCATTGGAGTACACTACTCTATATTATGGGGATTGGTTGCTTTTTTGCTTAACTTTATCCCAAATATTGGCTCAATCATTGCGGCCGTTCCTGCTGTATTAATGGCAATGGTACAATTTAATTTTGGTATTGCATTTTTGATAACAATAGGATATATTGTTATTAATATCGTTATAGGCTCTATTGTTGAGCCAAAAGTATTAGGCAAAGGCTTAGGTCTTTCTCCTCTTGTTATCTTCCTCTCACTTATATTTTGGGGATGGCTACTTGGCTCTATTGGAATGCTTTTGTCTATACCACTTACTATTATGATTAAAATCACTCTTGATTCACAAGAAAATACTCGCTGGATTTCTATTATGCTAGGAACAGGCAAAGATACAGAAGCGAGAAAGTAAGCATTTACCATAATATGTTATACTTATAAAAATAGACAAAAGAAAGGATTGACTAATGAAACGATTTATTATTCCTACGCTATTGATGAGTGGATTTGTAAGTGCTAAGAGTACTCATAAACCACTTAAATCAATGCTTTTAAACTATGAAAAAAACATCAGTGTAAATCTCAAAAATATAGGGTCTAATGCTTATAAAATTAAAGCTGGTGATAGTCTAGCTTCTATAGCAAGTAAACATCATATTACTGTTAAAAAACTACAAAAAGAAAATAAGATAAAAAACAAAGCACCTCTAGTAGTAGGTGCGAGCATACAAATTCCAGACCAAACAATCCAACTTAGCACACTGCTAGAGAGTATCAAAAATGCAGGGCCACTACTCAAAGAAGCAAAAGAGCATCTAGGCAAAATTTATGTATGGGGTGCGGTTGGTCCAAAGACATTTGATTGTTCGGGTTTTACCTCGTATGTATGCCGTCAAAATGGTATTGCTATTCCTAGAACATCTATCCAACAAGGTAAAGTAGGCACAAAAGTATCTCGAAAAGAACTCAAAGAGGGTGATCTTATATTTTTTGATACATCCAAAGAAAAAAAGGGCTATATAAATCATGTAGGTATTTATGTAGGGGATAATAAATTTATCCATGCTAGTTCAGCTAGTAATCAAGTAGTTATCTCTAGCCTCAATCAAAGTTTCTACAAATCAAGATTCAAGTGGGGTCGCAGAGTAAATAATAGTTTATCTTCTTAAGTTACTAATAATTTAGCTATAATATGCGACTTTATTTTAGGAGCATCTATTGTCATTATTATCTTATGAAACTACCAAAAAACTACTCTTTAAACTCAATCCTGAGACTGCTCATAGTGTTGCAGGCTTTGGTTTGCGAAGCTTAGCATATTGTATGCCACTTATGCGTTGTATCAAAAATCAAAACTTTATTAGCCATCCAATGCTCAAACAAAAATTATGGGATACTACCTTTGAAAATCCTGTAGGATTGGGTGCAGGATTTGATAAAAATGGTCAATATATTGTGGGTATGCCTGCTCTTGGGTTTGGATTTACAGAAATAGGTACAGTTACACCAAAACCCCAAGATGGCAATGCCAAGCCTAGACTCTTTCGTCTTGTAGAAGATCAGTCTATCCAAAATGCTATGGGCTTTAATAACAAAGGCTCTGACTATATGTTAGAACGCCTTAAAAAACTCTATTTTTTAGATTATCCTATTGGGATTAATATAGGCAAAAATAAACTCACTTCAGAAGAGGATGCCTTAAATGATTATGAAGTGCTTCTTAGAAAATTTCAAGAGTATGGTCATTATGTAGTTATTAATATCTCTTCACCAAATACCCCAGGGCTAAGAGATTTGCAAAATGAATCTTTTATTACCACTCTCTTTGAGATGGCAAAAGGTCTTACAAAAAAGCCTATCTTACTCAAAATTGCTCCTGATATGGAAGCTAAAGATGCTATTGCTATCTCCAAAGTGGCTATTAGTGCAGGGGCTAGTGGGATTATAGCTACCAATACTACTATTGATTATAGCCTTACACCTCATGCCAAAGATTTTGGTGGTATTAGTGGCGCTTTACTTACAGACAAAAGTTATCAACTCTTTAGAGCATTAGGTAAAGAACTCCATGACAAAACCATACTTATCTCTGTAGGTGGTATTGACTCAGCTCAAGAAGCATACAAACGCATCAAGGCAGGAGCATCTTTGGTACAAGTATATAGTATGCTTATCTACAAAGGTCCAGTACTTATCAAAGAGATTAACGAAGGTCTTATAACACTTATGCAAGCAGATGGTTATACGCATATAAGCGAAGCTATTGGAGCAGACTGGAAGTAAACAATCTACAAATACTTAGATAATTATCAAGAAAGGGATACCATGAAAAAACTTATACTTATTACACTTTTACTTCTCTCGCCTCTATTTGCCCAAAAAGTAGTGCTAGCAACGGAGAGCTGTGAAGCTTATAATAATATGAAACATAGCAAAAATACAGGAAATCAGAGCCTAAAAGTAGGCGAGTCTTATACCGTATCAGATGAAAAAAAGGGACAATATTATATAAATATATCTGGTATCTCAATCCCAAATCGTTGGGTTGATAAAGAATGTTTTCAAGCCTCTACAGCTACAAAAACTCTTATTAGTAAAACTCCTACTACTACAGTATCTAATAAACCCAAAAATTCTCTTTTGGCTCTAAGCTGGCAAAATGCTTTTTGCCAAACACATCAAAAGAAAAGAGAGTGCCAAAGAGCAAGAGGTGCGTATACAGATACTCGCTTTAGTCTCCATGGACTTTGGCCACAACCTAGAGAAAACCTCTATTGTGATGTTTCCAAAAAAGACAAAGAATTTGACAAAAGAGGTGGATGGAATAAACTCCAAAAACTAGATCTCACTCCTGCTACACGCAAAGAACTTTTGCGTATTATGCCTGCATCTGCGTCAAACTTGCAAAAACATGAGTGGATTAAACATGGGACTTGTTCTGGTATGTCTGCTCAAAAGTATTATGCACATGCTATAGAACTTACCAAACAAGTCAATCAGTCCAAAGTTGGGCAGTTCTTTACTCAAAATATTGGCAAATCTGTAACACTGCAACAAGTAAGATTTAAAATGAACGAAAGTTTTGGTAAAGAAAGTGGCAAAAAGTTGGAACTTCGTTGTAGAAATGGTCTTATTGCAGAGATTTGGATTCACTTAGGCAACGAGGGAGAGAGCTTACAAACACTTCTCAAAGGTGGCAAAGATGTAAACAGTCGATGTAAACAAGGTAAAATTGATAGAGTTGGATTTTAGTGAGTGACTTCAAAAATATACTAGAAAGCCTCGCCACACAAAACCTCTTTCTTACAGGTGGTGCAGGTGTAGGTAAAAGCTACACAACCAACCAAATCATCAAACACTATCGCCAAAATAAAGACCAAGTAGTTGCACTTGGAAGTACTGGTGTGAGTGCGGTGAATATTGGTGGATTTACGGTACATAGTTTTTTTGTTTTTGGTATTTCTAATACTTTTGAAGAGCTAGCCCAACATGATAAACGAGCCAAAAAACGCCTTCAAGAACTCAAAAAAATCTTGAAAGCTACTGACTTAATAGTGATAGATGAAATCTCTATGATTAGTACACAGATGCTAGATATGATAGCTTTTCGTCTCAAAGGTGCAGGCTACAAAGGAAAACTTCTCTTGGTTGGAGACTTTTTTCAGCTTCCTCCTATACGCAAAAGCTATGGACATAACTCGCAACAACTGATAGATGATGCTCTGTATGCTTTTGAAAGTAGTGCGTGGCAAGAGTTTAACCTTAAAGTTATTGAACTCACCCAAATGAAACGAACCCAAGACAAAAAATTTACTCATATACTCCACAAAATACGCGTAGGAATTTGTGATAATGAGGTCGTAGAGTATCTTACAAGTTTACATAATAATACCCTAGCAGAGCAAGATGAACCTACCCTACTCTATGGACGGAACCTAGAAGTAGAACAAACCAATAGAGCCAAACTAGATTTATTAGATTCTGATGAAACACTTCTTTTTGCAAATCTTGAACTCTTTGGAACTGTCAATGAAAAAAGAATTGAAAGCTGGAAAAAGCTTCTCCCCATCTCTCACACACTCACCCTCAAAGTAGGAGCCCCTGTACTTTTTACTATCAATAAATGGGGGAAATTTGTCAATGGAGAAAGAGGTATACTAAGAACTATAGAAGATGATTACCTTATAGTCGAAAAAGAAGAAGAGTTTGTGCGTGTAGAAAGACATGATTTCGACCTTATCGATATGGAAGTCAAACCCAATGGCACAATAGAAACTATATCCCTAGCCACCCTCTCACAATTTCCACTCAAACTAGCGTACGCTGTAACCATCCACAAATCCCAAGGGATGAGTATAGAAAAAATTGTTTGTAATGTAGACCATATCTTTGCCCCAAGCCAATTTTATGTAGCCATCTCCAGAGCCACCAACCCACAAACTTTAAAAATAGATTTTACCAAAGGGAATTTAGCTCACTACCTCCAAAGAGTTATTCATGTTGATAGAAGAGTTGTAGAGTATTATCAAGCAGATAAGGATAATTTTTGAATGAAATGAATATAAGCTCGTTAGGAATTAGAAGTAAGACAAAATAAAAAAACAATTAAAACAGACTATGCTTATAGATATGAAAAAGCTAAGACTTTAGAAGAGCATTTTTATAAATCTAAAACCAAACAACAACGCAATGATGCCATAATCAATGCCGTTGAAGATGCTTATACGCAAACTGAAATAGCAAAATATTTAAAACTAAGTAATTCTGCTATTTCTAAAATTGTTTTAGAAAGTTACAAAAGTAGAAATTCAATACACGGTTCTTAAGTTCGGTTCTTAAGTTCCAGTTCCAATACACGGTTCTTAAGTTTGGGCAGAGTTATAGAGAGTATTCTCATTAAGAAAATAAAAGTGATATAATAACTCCATATTATTGAAAGGTGAAACT
>JADGER010000088.1:0-1812 GCA_016744315.1 Sulfurovaceae bacterium | reverse complement strand
TACGGTACTTAAGTTTCAGTAAATTATCTACAAAAATCTCTCTACCCACCTCTTTTTTTACTTTTATCTCTTATTTCTTTTATATATTTTGTTATAATTATATTAACTAAAAGGAGTTTATTATGTTTAAAATTCTATTATTAGGTTTATCTATCTTATTTCTACAAAATTGTACAAAAAATATAATGTATCATAGTGATATAGATGGATTAGGTATATTAAAAGAGGGGAAGTTTGATAGTGCAGATAAAAATGCTACAATATATATAAATAGTGATAAAAGAATATCTCTTTCAATCATTGAATTAGATGAGCAGGGTCAATTATTTAAACGAAAACAACTTGATAAAGTAATGCAACATATAAAAAGTAAAGGGAATAAACAAAAAATATATATTTATATACATGGATGGAAGCATAATGCAAACATAGAAGATAAAAATCTGGAAGATTTTAAAGATTTTTTACTTAAAGAGGAAAAAAATACAAAAGTAAAAGTTACTGGTTTATATATAGGATGGAGAGGAAAAGGTATTAATAATAAAACATTAGATATATTTTCATTTTTTTCTAGAAAAAATACAAGTGAAGATATAGGACATGGTAGCATCTTAGAAATTCTTTTAAAAGTTGAAAACTTACAAAAAGATACAAAATCTAGTTTAGTAACAATCGGTCATAGCTTGGGAGCATCTGTTATATTAAATGCTATTGAACCATTATTAGTAAAGAGATTTTTAGAGTTTGAAAAAAATGATAAAGAGGTACTTAGAGGATATGGAGACCTAGTGGTATTATATAATTCGGCAGTAGAAGCAACTAAGTATAAAGCCCTATATAGTCTAATAGAAAATTATGAAGAAAAAAATGGTAAAAATTCATTTAAAAAGCAGAAATATCCTATTTTAATATCTATTTCAGGAGATGCTGATTTAGTGACAAATAATGCATTTGAAATGGCAAGACATGTTTCAACTTTTTTTGAAAGTTATAGTAAACCTAGAGATAAAAATAAAAATTTAGATATAGTTACCGTTGGAAATAGTGTAGAGTTTAGAACGCATAAAATAGATGCAATATATAGTATATCAGATTTTAATAGTAGTAAGTATGACTTAAATCCTGAAAAAAAACCTTGGACATGTAATAAGAGAAGTGAAATAGATTTTACCTTAGATTATTTTACTAAAGATAAAGGTAATGGAAAATACTTTGAAAATAGTATGATAATAATAGAGAGAAATAATAAAAATATTACAGCTAGAAATCCATATTGGATTTTATATAATTATAGATTTAAAGGTAAAGATGCTAGTATTATTACTGGGCATGAACTTCTTCAAAGTGATCATATTACTTGCTTACTATCAGCATTAATTTATAATATGAATAAAGACAAAAAAATAGAACAATAGTAATTTGAAAAAACTATCAAATTGAATATATTTTTGGCTTTTAATAGAGTTTTATCAGCAATTATAATTTTGAAAAACAAACATTTTAAAAATCCAAAAAACTTCAAAAAAAATTTTGCTATCAAAGAATAGTAAAAATTATTTTTATTAAGAGCCACTTGCAAATTCCAAAATAATCCACAAATAAAGCTAATATAAGCTCAAAAAAAGCCCTCTAATCGTCTATAAATGTTATAATTCTTTACAACAAAAACAAAAAATCTATAAAAAAAGAAAGAACTTTTAATGAGCCAAATTAAACTTAAGTACCGTGTATTGAATTTCTACTTTTACGATACAATGCTCCAAAGATAATCTAGGATAAAAAATGGGAAGAAGACCACGAATAGACAATAAG
>JADGER010000087.1 GCA_016744315.1 Sulfurovaceae bacterium | reverse complement strand
AGGGTCATCAGCTATTATAGATGCGAAAGACCTACATGAACCATTAAAGAAACATGAATCTCCCAATGAGTGAACTGGAATGCCAAAAAAAACCAAAACTGTTGCCCAATGAGTCCAACGATTAAGATAACTCTTGATGCGATTTGTATTCGCACCTTGTTCATAAAACCAAGAGATTTTTTTATCTCGTTTTTTAATCCACCTCTGTGATTGTGTATCTATTATAAGTAACATATTTTCTCCAGTATGATAATTTTTAAAATTTAGGCTAAAGTGACAATCCTAAATTTCTTTATGAATAAACGAAGTATACCAAACCAAAAAAGCAAAGTAATATCAAACCAAAAATTATTTTGCTACTCTGTTGCTACTCTGATATGTTATGATATTAAAACACAAATCAAATCAAAAACTAGGCTAAAAATGAATGAAGAAAAACTCCATATTTTAAAGAACTTTACACTCTTACTTGTAGATGATGAAGAGGCGTTATTGGATAAGCTTCATACGGTCTTATCACTGTTTTTTAAAGAAGTTATAGTTGCAAAAGATGGTCAAGAAGCCCTTGATATATATCATACTCAATCTATAGATATGGTGATTAGTGATTACTCTATGCCTTTGCTTGATGGTTATGGATTGTGCAGAGCTATACGCCAAGAAGATAAATATATTCCTCTTGTGATTATGAGTAACTATAGTGATAAAGAGAAGCTACTGAGTGTTATTCCTCTTGCATTGGCACAGTATCTTATTAAACCTATAGATTATGCTACACTTACTGCTACTTTACTCTCTATGATTGAGCAAATTGAGGTCAATGGATTGGATATTATTGTGATTAATGACTTACTCTCTTATAATAGATTTAGCAAATCATTGATAGATAAAGGAGAAGAGATCAATCTTTCTAACAGTGAGATTAGCCTACTTGAACTCTTTATTATGAAAAAAAATCAAATTATCACAATGGAAGAGATTAATCTTTGTTTGGACTCCATTGAAATCAAAAGCAAACAAGCCGTAAAGAGCCTTATCTATCGTTTACGCAAAAAGGTAGGCAAAGATGTTATTTTGAATATTCCTGCTTATGGATATATGTTTAAAGTCTAGGAGAGAATTATTTTTAAAATTTTTATTTTATTGATGTTGCCTTGGATGCTCTTTGCTTCTGATGTGCTGATGCTCAAAGAAGATATCAAGAGAGTCAATGCCTCTTCTTTTACTTATTTTATTCAAGATAAAAACTCAGAGTTGAATGCTAGTGATATTCTCAACTCATCTACACTTCAACGCTCTACAAAAGATGGAAATCAAGCTAATAAACAAACTCCATTTTGGTCTAAGCTAAAGCTTCAAAATGATTCAAACAGAAGTCGCACACTTATTTTACACAATCCACAAGCAGGAATAAACTATATAGATGTTTATATTTATAAAAAAGGTATCTTAACAAAGAGTATATTACTAGGTGATATGCGTGAGCAAAAAAATAGAACTTTTATCAATCGTTATTCAGCTTTTGAGCTTTTACTAGACCCTTATGAAGAGATAACGATTATCTCTAAATTAGATAACTTTAGTGTTGTATATATAGCGTGGATAATAAAAGATAGTAAGATATTTATGGAAGATGAATCAAAATTTTTAACTATTTTTTCTCTGGTAGGAGGTGTATTGATTCTTTTTATATTTATATCTTTTATTTTTTATTTTTTTTATAAAAAAATCACTTATCTTATCATTGGGTTCTATATCATACTTTCATTTTTATATCAGTTTACAATTCAAGGTGTTTTGTATATGCTTGATATAGGAGTAAACTTAGAATTTAATACCTTTATCCCATGGGCTGGTTCTCAATTAGGTGCTATTTTACTTTTACTTTTTTCTTATCACTTTTTTGATATGAAACAAAAATATAAAAAATCAACTTACTTTCTTAAACTTTTGGTACTTATCAATATCCTCATTCTATTCATGACAGTTTACGCTTTACTTATAGATGAGACATATTTTATAATGCTAACGCCTATCTTTGGACTATCCTATCTTATTAGTATTCTTTTTATGATAGTAATAGGGTTTTATATGAAAGAGATTGGGAGTAAATACTATCTTTTAGGACAAAGTATTATGTTATTTGCCCTAAGCATACATCAATTAGCATTATTACATATTATTGAGTTTTATAGTTTTTATCGTTATATAATTACTATGGCAGTAATAATAGATATTATTTTACTCTTTATCGCACAATCACTCAAAACTAAAAGACATCTTAACAAACTTTATCAAGCCAAAATAATGCTTATGGAGCAGTCTCGTTTTGCTTCTATGGGACAAGCCATAGGACATATTACCCATCAATGGAAACATCCTCTTACACTTATGGGGACTTCTGTCTCACTTTTGGAAACCATATTGAGGCACGATAAAAAGAATACAATTATGCACCTTGAAAAAGAGTTACCAAGTATGACACACTCTATAGAACATATGAAAAAGACGATGATAGAACTCTCTCACTACTATTCTGGAAAGCTTGAACGCATTGATTTTTCACCTAGAAACACTATAAATAATAGCATTGCACTATTGTCTGCCAAAAGCACTCTCAAAAATGCCAAAATTACTATGGATATTCCCAAAGATTTAGAGATAAACAATTATGAACATATCTTCTCAAATATTATTATTGTACTTATTGATAACTCTTTGGATGAATTTAAATCTCAAAATGATAATAAGATACATATCTCAATAGAGAGTCATAAAAAGAATATTAACCTTAAATATATAGACAATGCAGGTGGTATCAAGATTAAACCCATCGAAAAGGTCTTTGATTATTTTGTAAGCTCCAAAGAAAAGTCACAAGGGCATGGCATTGGACTCGCTATGGTCAAGATGCTAATAGAAGAACGATTAGATGGAAAGATTGGTGTCAAAAATAGTGAAGATGGGGTGGTATTTGAGATTTGTTTTAGGAAGTAAATAGAGTTTAGTTATACTTCTTAAATATAATAAGGAGCAAGAATGAATAGACAAGCAAACTCCACAACAGCCAAAGGCTCTAGGGCTGAAAAGATGGCTGTAGAGTATTTGGAAGCTCAAAACTTTCAGATACTAGAGCAAAACTTTTATGCCAAGAAGATGGGAGAGATTGATATTATTGCCCAAAAAGATACTCTGCTTCATTTTATAGAGGTCAAAAGTGCCACTGCCAACTTTGACCCTATCTATAACCTCACACCTAGAAAACTCAAAAAAATTATTAATGCATCCTATTATTATATGAAACTCAAAAATATAGATAGGGCTTTTTGTATAGATGCTATTATTATACGAGGTGATGATATAGAATTTATTGAGAATATTACAATATAAAATTCGATATAATGATTTTTATATTATCTTATTATACAAGAGGCTATAAATGGAATTAACAAAAGAAGAGCTAGAATTATTTAAAACACAAGGTTATTTAGTATTACGAAATTTTGCTGATAGTAAAGAGTGTGATGCTATTTGTGATATTGCAAAAGCTCATCTTAAACATAAAATCCCTCCCATAGAGACAGAGTCTGAATATAATGATATATTAGACGCATCGGTAGTTACAGTACGCAGACTACGACAAGTATATCATAGAGATAGAGTCTTTAAAGAGTGGATGGAAAATAAAAAAATACGCCCTATACTCAAACAAATTTTAGGAGAATCTCCTTTGATTACATTAGCCCATCATAACTCTATTATGACCAAAATGCCACAATCTAGTACCCAAACCTCTTGGCATCAAGATATTCGTTATTGGAGTTTTAGCAATGACCAACTACTCTCTGTATGGCTAGCTTTGGATGAAGAGCATGATCAAAATGGTGTGTTAGAGTTTATTCCAAAAAGCCATAGAATGAACTACAGCCCTAATCAATTTGACCAAAAAGAGTACTTTTTAAGTGATTATGCACCTAACTATAATCTAATTAAAACCAAACAAAGTACGACTTTAGAGAAAGGTGATGTTGTACTTTTTCACTGTAAGCTTCTTCATCGTGCCAATAAAAACAGTACAGAGCAAGCTAAAATATCATTTGTGTATACAGTTAAAAGTGCTTCTAGCAAAGCTTTGGAGAACACAAGATCAAGTAGCTATCCTGAAATACATCTTGATTAATAGAGCTATGTTATTTCTTTCATTGAAAAAATAAAGAAGATTTGTTATAAATATACTTTCAAGACCATATACAAGATTTTTAAAGATATAATCAAGTATAATAGGAAAATTTAAAATTAGGAATAAAAAAATGGCAAAATATGTTGAATTAACTGGCGAAGACTTTGAAGCAACAATCGCAGAAGGCGTAACAATGGTAGACTTTTGGGCTCCTTGGTGTGGTCCTTGTAGAATGATTGCTCCTGTAGTAGAAGAATTAGCTGAAGACTTTGATGGAAAAGCAACTATTGCAAAAGTAAATACTGATGAGCAACAAGACATTTCTGTAAAATATGGTATTCGTTCAATTCCTTCAATTCTTTTCTTTAAAGATGGTGAGATGGTTGACCAAATGGTAGGTGCAGCTAGCAAAGACGCTTTTGCTGACAAAATTAACGCTCTTCTGTAACAATATACTTACTATAAATCAAAACAGAGTAGAATCTTTCTCTGTTTTGATTCATCTTTTATCCCTTTTAGCTATAATCCCCTTATTTCAATTTTTAGATAAATTATTACAAAGATAGTTTTTTTAAAATTTTAAATTTACAAAAAGGAAATATCATGTTAGATTGTGCAATTATTGGTGGAGGTCCTGCTGGGCTTACTGCTGGACTCTATGCAAGCAGAGGTGGGCTAAAGGATGTCGTTCTTTTTGAAAAAGGTATGCCAGGTGGTCAAATTACTCAAAGTAGTGAGATAGAAAACTACCCAGGATTTTACGCTCATGGAAAAACAGGTATGGATTTTATGGATACATGGCAAGAGCAGTGTTTTGCCTTTGGTCTTAAACATAGTATGGAAGAGATTAAATCTGTAAAAAAAGAGGGTGACCACTTTGTCCTAGATATTGCTGGTAAAGAACCACAACTTGCCAAAACAGTAGTTGTAGCTACAGGAAGTACCCCAAGAAGAGCAGGTATAAAAGGTGAGAATGAACTCTTTGGTAAGGGTGTAAGTACTTGTGCTACTTGTGATGGATTTTTCTATAAAAATAGAGAAGTAGCTGTATTAGGTGGAGGAGATACTGCCCTAGAAGAGGCTCACTATCTCTCTAATATCTGTAGCAAGGTTTATGTTATCCATAGAAGAGATACTTTTAGAGCATCCCCATCTACTGTAGATAGAGTAATGCGTACACCAAATATAGAACTCCTCACAGAGACAACAGTCGAAGAGATTAAAGGGGATGCTATGGGTGTTGTAGGATTAACAACTAAAGACAAAGATGGCAACCTCAAAGAGCTTGAAGTTCCTGGTATTTTTGTTTTTGTAGGTCAAAATGTTAATAATAGCATTATCCAAAATGAAGACGGTTCTTTTATTTGTGATACAAATGAGCAAGGTCAAGTAATTGTAGACCTTAGCATGAAAACTTCATTAGAGGGACTCTATGCAGCAGGTGATTTGCGTATAGAAGCACCTAAACAGGTTGTGTGTGCCGCAGGTGATGGTGCTACAGCAGCCTTGCAAGTTATTTCATATATTCAGGAGCAAGCATAAGATGATAAATGTAGGGATAGTAGGAAGTACTGGTCGAGTAGGTGGACTACTTATAGATAATCTCAAAAATGATGCAGATGCTAGAGTAAGTGCGGTGCATGTTTTTGATGATTTAGAAAAAGAGCTGGGTAAAGATGTTCTTATTACAAATAGCATGAATGAACTTTTGGAAAACTGTGATCTTGTTATAGATTTCTCTGCTCCTGTAGCTACAGAAGAGTTATTAGAGTCTGCACTCAAAAACCCAAAGCCACTTGTTATCGCTACAACAGGCTTTACAGTACATCAGCAAAATTTGCTTACAGAGGCATCAAAAGAGATGCCTATATTATATTCATCTAATATGTCTGTAGGAATTGCCCTTCTTAAACAGTTAGTTGAAAAAGTCTCTGCTACTTTGGAAGATTTTGATATAGAGATTGTAGAACAGCACCACAAGCATAAAGTAGATGCTCCTAGTGGAACGGCATTGACTCTTGGTGAGTTTGCTGCCAAAGGAAGAGGTTTAGACCTAGATGCTGTTCGTGTAAGTGGAAGAGATGGGCAAATTGGTGCAAGAACCAAAGATGAAATTGCTGTTATGGCTCTTCGCGGTGGTGACATTGTAGGAAGACATACAGTTGGTTTCTATAATGATGGTGAGTTTTTAGAACTTAATCATACAGCTACTAGTCGTGATACATTCTCAAAAGGTGCTATCCGTGCAGGTAAATGGCTTGTTAGCCAAGACAAGGGTCTCTACTCAATCAATGACTGTTTGGGAATATAAAGGAATAATATGTGTGCAATAGTTGGTATATATGGTGCAAAAGATGCTTCAACCTTAGCGTATCTCTCTTTGTTTGCTATGCAACATAGAGGGCAAGAATCTACAGGAATCAGTGCTGCTGAAGGAGAGAAGATAACACTTGTCAAAAAAAGAGGTCTTGTTACCTCTGTTTTTGATCAAAAGAGCCTCAATATACTCGAAGGAAGCTGTGCTATTGGTCACAACCGATACTCTACAGCTGGTGCAGGTTCAGTATTGGATGCACAACCAGTCTTTGCACGCTATAAATTAGGTGAAATCTCTGTTGTTCATAATGGTAACCTTGTAAATAAAGCTGAAGTTCGTGAAGAGCTTATAGATAATGGTGCTATATTTCAGACACAAATGGATACAGAAAATATTGTTCATCTTATTGCCAAAAGCAAAGAGAATAAACTTGTAGATCGTATTAGAGATATGCTCAACAAAATAGAAGGCTCATACTGCTTGGCTATTCAGAGTCGCTCCAAAATGTTTGTGATTCGTGATAGATATGGTATACGACCACTTAGTCTAGGAAAACTCAAAGATGGTGGATATATTGTTGCAAGTGAAACCTGTGCTTTAGATCTAGTAGGTGCTTCATTTGAACGAGATATACGCCCTGGTGAAATGCTTATCTTCTCAGAAGGGGAAGAGCCTAAGTCTATTCAGGTTTTTGAACCTGATTTTCATCCATGTGCTTTTGAATATATCTACTTTTCACGACCTGACTCTACTATTGATGGGAAAAATGTCTATGCAATGCGTCTTAAAATGGGAAGAGAATTAGCCAAAGAGACACCAGCTGATGTTGACTTGGTTCTACCTGTTCCTGATAGTGGTGTTGCTGCTGCTAGAGGCTATGCAGAAGAGTTGGGTGTTCCTTTTGAGATGGGAATAGTAAGAAACCATTATGTAGGAAGAACATTTATTGAACCAAGCCAAGCAATTCGAGACTTTAAGGTCAAGAAAAAACTCTCTCCAATAAAACATCTTATCAATGGTAAGAGAATTGCTATTATAGATGACTCTTTAGTGCGTGGTACTACCTCTAAACAGATAGTACGAATGCTCAAAGAGGCAGGAGCGTTAGAAGTACATATGCGTATTGCTGCTCCTGAGATTAAGTTTCCTTGTCGTTATGGAATAGATACTCCCACAAAAAAAGAGCTTATCTCCTCTTCTCATACTTGTGAAGAGATAGCTCAAAAAATCAAAGCTACCTCTTTGGGCTTTTTATCTATAGATGGACTTAAAAAAGCTTTAGGAAATGAACAAAAATACTCTTTAGTAAGTTTTGATGGTAACTATTTTGCTGGTGGAAATGCCCATAGCCCTAGCTGTAGTGATGCCTAAAAAAAGGTAATTTTGTGAAAAAGCTTCATACTTTTGGGTCTTATCTCAGAAAAAAATTTAAATATAAAGTAAGTAAAATACCTCTAGGCATTAGTGGTTTTACTTGCCCAAATATTGATGGTACAGTAGCAAAAGGTGGATGTACATTTTGTCTTAATGACTCTTTTAGCCCCAACCTTGCCAAGAATGCAGGAAAGACTTTTTTGAATCTCCAAAGTCAAAATAACCCTATCCTAGCACAACAACTCCTCGAACTAGAAGAGCAAATCCTTGCAACAAGAGCCAAGATGAAAAGAGAGTGGGGAAGTCAAAAATTCCTTGTCTATTTTCAGGCGTTTACCAATACCTATGCTCCATTTGAGACACTCAAAGCTCTCTATGACAAAGCTTTGAGCTATGATGATGTAATAGGTCTAAGCATTGGAACACGCAGTGACTCTGTGACAGAAGAGCTATTAGACTATCTTGTGGAATTAAGTAAAGAAAAAGAGATATGGATAGAGTATGGTATTCAATCTATCTATGATGAAACCCTAGAAAAGATTAATAGAGGACATGACGCTCTTAATGTAGAACAAGCCATCAAACATGCCAAAGCAAAAGGGCTTAATGTCTGTGGACACCTTATCTTTGGTCTGCCTAATGAAAATCAAGAGATGATGCTAAACTCTGCCAAAGAGGCATATAGTTGGGGTATAGACTCTATCAAGTACCATCCACTCTATGTAGTCAAAAATACACTTCTTGCTAATGACTATAAATCAGGAGAGTTTACACCCATCTCCAAAGAGGACTATATAGATACACTTATCAAAGCCATAGAACTCAAACCAGACCATATCTCTATCCAACGCGTTACAGCAGGAATAGACGACCAAACACTCCTCGCCCCTACTTGGTGTGGATTGCCAAAAAATAATATGTTAAATTCTATCAATAAAGAGTTACAAAAAAATGGAATTTTGGCTATCTAAATTTTTATATATTTGCAATAGTATAGAGATAAACTATTGCCTTTAATAATAGTATTTTAGAAGTAGAATTTATAATACTTAATATATTATTTGATAAAATAAAATTTGGAAACATACCAACTTTTTATTGATAGATAATCTATTGTCACTCTTTATATAAAATTCCTGTTTTAACAAAATTATTTATAGCCTTAAATTTTTCATTATCTGTATGACCTTTAATATCTAATTTGTAAACATAGAAATAAAAAGATTCTAATATTTTTTTATTATTTTCAAAAAAGATATTAAGTCTCTGATAATAATCATCTGTTTGAGACAATCCTTTTTGTGTATTGAGTTCATTATGCATGTCTGCAATGACCTTAGACTTATGAATACTTGCCTGCTGTTCAGGAAAATATTTTTTTATATATAAAGAAATTTCTTTATACTCAATAAAAGTATCTATAATAGAATACCTTATATTATTATCAACAAGTTTTATATCAAATGTAAAGTGATTTTGTATAAAATTTATTGTGGATAATACCAGTGTTTTAAGTGTATCTTTATTTAATGTATATATAGAATGCCATTCTAGACAATTATCCAATACCTGTGTATATATTCTTGCATTAAGCTCTTCTGTACTTTTGATTATTTGAAATATATCATCTTTATATGAATCTAATGTGGTATATCTTTTATTTTTTATTATTGAATAAAATAATTCTTCTATCGTAGGTCTAAATTCAATAAATTTATTAATTGTTTTTTCCTTTACTCTTTTAAATATATCTTTCTCTATACCAATGAAGTTTTCACTATTTACAATAATAACTACTTTACATTGCATTTCTAAAACAAGAATGGAAATAAAACCAAATAGATCATTTAAATCTATAGATTTAGATTTTCTTTCAAAATCATCTAAGCAAATGATTCCTCCATTTGATATATTGTCTATACCATTTTGTATTTTCCTATTGTTGAATAGTGTTTTCACAGCCTCTACGGCTAATGGTGTATCAATATCATCGAAAGAAATAGTGGATAAGGCATCAATACCAAAAGCTGAAATAGCATTTGAAAATGATGTCTTTTCTTTTGTAATATTTTCTGAAGACTTAAATAATATTTCTTGTCTTAATTCTCTTATATTATTTTTCCCATACATGCTGATATATACATATGATTTATTTATAGATGTTAATTTTTTTGTTAAGCTCAACTCTATTTCTTCTTGCCAAAAATATGTTTTTCCTGAACCCCAAGTACCTGACAACATAATTGTTTTTCCATTATTATCTTTATTTAATAAAAAAGGATTTTTTCCTTCAATTAAATAACTCTTTAGTATTTGACTTGTTATTCTACACATATCATGCCTCCAGAAAAAATTGAATTAAAATATAATCTAATTTATGCGAGGGACTTAGATAAGAAAGTGTTATTAACTTTTACCTTAATGGCCGTTTACAATTTTCTTCAATTTCAATTTTGTGTATAAGTTCTCCTGTTTTTAGATCTACAGAATATATGAAATTTGATACTAAGTTTAATATTTATTTAGTCAGAT
>JADGER010000086.1 GCA_016744315.1 Sulfurovaceae bacterium | reverse complement strand
GACTATTGCTATAGGTGGAGATCCTCTTTATATATGGTGTGGTCAAGCTCCATTGCCTTATGGAATGTTTGAGATGATGCTCTATGGTTTTGTACGCAATAAAAATGCTAGACTAGTTAAATCTATTACAAATGATATTTATATTCCTAGAGATGTGGATATAGTAATAGAAGGTTTTGTAGACCCAAGCAATCTCAAAATAGAAGGACCATTTGGAGATCATACAGGATATTATACACTTAAAGAGCCTTATCCTGTGATGGAGGTAGAAACTATTACTATGAAAAAGTCTCCAGTATTTCAAGCGACTGTAGTAGGAAAACCACCATTAGAAGATAAATATATGGGATGGGCAACAGAACGAATATTTTTACCTCTACTGCAAACAACAGCTCCTGATTTGATAGACTATTATATGCCAGAAAATGGAGTTTTTCATAATCTTATTTTAGCCAAAATGAAAACACAGTACAAAGGACATGCACAGCAATTTATGCATGCATTTTGGGGTGTAGGACAAATGAGTTTTGTTAAACATGCTATTTTTGTAGGTGAAAATGCTCCAGAGCTAGAAGATGATTTACAAATAGCAGAACATATACTTAATAGACTCACACCTAAAAAGATACTTATTACCCAAGGTATTATTGATGCCCTAGACCATGCAAGTGATGAGACTTTGGTAGGTGGAAAATTAGGAATTGATGCTACAGCAGATGAGGTAGAAGAGGGTGTAAGTAAGCCTTTGGAAGATCAAGAATTATTAGAGTTAATGCAAGAAATTAATGCTGATATACGCAATCTTAAACAGTATATGACACATACAAAAAATCCAATTACCATGATAGCTGTAGAGAAAAATATCTCACAACTAGAAGTTATCAAAAGCCTAGAGTCTTTGCATTCACATATCAAAATACTTATTATCGTAGATGAACATAATAATGATTTAGAAAACCCTTATATGCTTGTTTGGAGAGTAGCTAATAATATAGATGCGAGTAGAGATATAGTGACAACACCATTTATAGCCATAGATGCCACCAATAAAAATACTCTTGATGGCTACACAAGAGAGTGGCCGGGGGATACGCTTTGTGATAAAGAGACTTTAGAAAATCTTTCTAAAAAAGGTTTGATAGATATTGATGATGCTTTTGTCCGAAAATATGGACTTTTAGAGTTTGGTTCTAAATGAAAATAATACTTACTCTCTGTTTATCATTTTTATTACTACAGGCTTCTTCTTTAGAAAAGGAGTTCAAAAAAACAAAACAATTATTAGTTGTCAGCACCAAAAATTGGGTAACTTCTAGTGGAAAACTCCAACGATATAGCTATCAAAAAAATACTTGGTACAAAGTAGGAGAAGCTATTAATATAAAGCTAGGTCGGAATGGTCTAGGCTGGGGATTGGGACTGCATCAAGTACCAAAAAATACTAAAATAATTAAAAAAGAGGGAGATGGCAAAGCTCCTGCTGGAGTTTTTAGACTGAGTCACGGCTTTGGATATAAACCTTTTGCCATAGCCTATCCCTACAAAGTATACAAAAGAACAGACCATTGTGTAGATGATGTAAAATCCAAATATTATAATCAAATAGTAGATAGCACCAAAATAAAAGCAGATTACAAAAGCTATGAGTTTATGAAGTTTCCCAAAGATTTTTATCGCTATGGTATTGTAGTAGAGTATAACCCAAAAGCAATACGAGGTGCAGGTTCATGTATATTCTTGCATATCAAAAGTGTACCTACAGCAGGATGTACAGTAATGACCCAAAAAGAGATGAAAAAGATACTTAAATGGCTAGACCCCAAAAAATATCCATTGCTTATTCAAGCACCACAAGCAGAGATAGGAAAGATGCTTCCGTTTTAGTTAATCGTATAATTCACATAAAATTTAATTTTAGTTCTTTTTTGTGGGAGGGGGTAGCTAGAGTAGGCTATGCGGATAACTTGTAGGGTATTTCTATCAAGTGAGCTGTGACCCATGGATTTTTCTAGTTTTAGTTGGGTGATGTTGCCATTTGGATGGAGATAAAAAGAGACTATATTAACTCCCTCTTGACCCATCCTAATGGCAGATTCTGGGTATCCATTGCGACTAAGAGCTTTTTGTGTGATGGTATGGATTCTTCCTAGATTGGCTTTGAGAAATCTTTTTTCTTGAGGAGAATAAGTATCAAATTCTTTTCCGTAGAGTTTATTGATAAGATTAGTACTTGATGATTTACTAAGTTGGCGTGATTGGGTTGGTCTATAAGATGCCCCACCTTTCATTAATGAGTTTGCTAGAGGAGATTTATACTCTTTGAGTCTTCTTTTTTGTTCTTGAAGCATCTTTTTTTCCATAGCTTTGAGTTCTTTAATCCGTTTTTGTCTCTCTTTTATGCGTTTTTGTTCTTTTTGCTTTTTTTGTTTTATTTTTTTAAGTTTCTCTTTTTTGATTTTTTCTGCTTTAATTTTCTTTTCTAAGAGTTTGGCTTTCTTTCTCTCTTGTGCTTTTTTTCTTTTTTCTTCTTTGAGTTTTTTAATTTTTAATTTTACACTCTCTTCTTTTTTCTTTTGCTTTAATAATTTCTCTTTTGTCGTTGTATTGTTTTCTTGAGTAGATTCTTTTACCACGAGTATTTTCTTTGTTTTGAGTAACTTTCTCTTGGCTTCAGGTCTATTCTCTATTTTTTTAAGAGGTGCAGGAGTTTGGATAAGTTTTTGTTGTACGGGTCTTTGGGGGGTCTTTTTTTTAGGTACAACTATAGGTTTTGGAGGTGATTTAAATTGTGTTAAATCAAGTGTGATTGCTTTTGGTTCTTTGGGTGGAGGGAAAAAGATAATTTTTTCCTTATTGAAATATAAATAGAGATAAACAATAATCAAATGTAAGAGTATAGAGGTTAAAAATGCTTGTGTTGTTCTAATATTTTTCTCCTACTGACAGCTTTAGTCATCTCTAGTATATAATAGTGTATAATCACAGCAATTATAGCGAAAAGGATAATAATAATGGGTTATGAAAAGAGTATCAAGGCATTCGAAGAGGCTTATAGCGTTATTCCTGGAGGTGTAGATTCACCTGTAAGAGCATTTAGTAGTGTAGGAGGAACACCACCTTTTATCCAAAGAGGAGAGGGTGGGTATCTTTTTGATATTGATGGCAATAAATATATTGATTTTGTACAAAGCTGGGGACCACTGATATTTGGTCATAGAGATGCAGATATAGAAGCTTCTGTAATAGATGCAGTTAAACGAGGTCTAAGTTTTGGAGCACCTACAACAGTAGAAACAGATTTGGCCCAAGAGATAGTTTCTATGTTTGATGCTATTGATAAAGTGCGTTTTGTAAGTTCTGGAACAGAAGCTGTCATGAGTGCTTTGCGTTTGGCTCGTGGCTATACTGGCTGTGATGATATTATTAAGTTTACAGGATGCTACCATGGACATAGTGATTCTTTGTTGGTGCAAGCAGGAAGTGGAGCAGTAACTTTTGGTCATCCAAGTAGCCCAGGAGTTCCCGCAGATTTGACAAAACATACGCTTTTAGCTCAGTATAATAATATCCAAAGTGTTAAAGAGTGTTTTGCTCAAAGTGAAGAAGGTGTTGCATGTATAATCTTGGAACCAATTGCTGGAAATATGGGGCTAGTACCTGCTAATGAAAAATTTCTTGAAGAGTTAAGAGCTTTATGTGATCTTAATGGAGCTTTGCTTATATATGATGAAGTTATGAGTGGATTTAGAGCCTGTCTTACGGGAGCTCAGGGCATTAGCAAAGTAAAACCAGATATGGTGACATTAGGGAAAGTAATTGGTGCAGGTATGCCTGTGGGTGCCTTTGGTGCTAGAGCAGAGATTATGGCTCATCTTTCTCCAGAAGGACCTGTATACCAAGCAGGGACGCTGAGTGGTAATCCAGTGGCAATGGCTGCTGGGCTTACTAGCCTACGAAAACTCAAAAGTAATCCATCTGTCTATGTTGTACTCGCTACAAGAGCCAAAAGATTGATGAAAGGATTCCAAGAGGCTGCTAAAAGTGCTGGAATTCCTTTGGAAACGAGAGTGCGTGGAAGTATGTTTGGATTTTTCTTTAGTGCTAAACCCGTGCAGAATTTTGAGGATGCATTAGAAAATGATACTGAGCTATTTGGGAAATTTCATCAAGGGATGTTGGCAAATGGTGTTTACTTAGCATGTTCTGCCTATGAGACAGGATTTATCTCTGTAGCAACAAGTGATGAGATGATAGAAGAGACCATTACAATAGCTACAAAAGTTATGGCAGATATTGCTTCAAAGGACTAAAGATGCAAGAAGAAGAACCAAAACTAAAAAAGGTAGTAGATGCTGCTGATGGACTAAGTCTAGGTATTTCTATTGTAGTAGCTATATTACTAGGTATTGCTATTGGATTAGGTCTTAAATCTCTCTTTGGAATTTCTTGGCTTCTATGGGTTGGAGTATTTTGGGGAGTTGCAGCTGCAGTGCTTAATGTGTATAAAGCGTATCAAAAACAAAAAAATGTGATGGATGAGCTAGCAAAAGATCCACGCTATGCCTATGACCCTAATAAAAAAATAGATGATGATGACGATGACAAGTACTAATAAAAAAATCATCAATACACTCCTTATAGTAGATAGTATTATTATAGGAGTTTGTATAATGATGGGAGATAGAAATTGGCTCTATACTTCTCAAATAGGTTTTTTCAGTTCTGCTTTGGTGATTAGTGCTTCTATGATGAGTTATAGGGGTATGGTAGATAAAAGTATAGCTTTGGGAGCGGTGCCTATAAATGATGACCGTGATGAATTAGATAAACTAGATGATCCTTATGATCTTTATAGTGATGATGAAGTTGAGACAGTCAAAGAAAGTAGTCGTTCCCTAAGCCAAGTTGCAAAAGATTCAAAACCAGCTTTTTCTTTTTTCCGTTTGGGTGCGTATATCATTTTAGTTTTAGGCTTTTTTTATCTTAATCGGCAGGAGTATTTACATATTCCATCATATCTTATCTCTCTAAGTTTTCCACCCTTTATTATAGTTTTTGTCCTTTTAAGTGAATCTCACGCTAAAACAAAAGAGAAAATAGATGAATAAAAAAGAATATGATATAAAAATGCTAGAGGCATATATAGGTACAGTATCAAAATTTACATGGTATACAAAAGCTTTTCAAATATTTGATACACGATCAGAAGGTTTGAGTTGGTATTGGAATAATTGGGCAATGATTGGTGGTTTTTGGTATTTCTTGTATCGTAAACAGATAAAAATGGCTCTTATTAGCTTATTTATTATACTTATTGCAGGAGCTATTTTACCTTTGACACTATTTATTTTGTTTTATCTGCTATTTTCTATAGTTTTGGGTGGATTGAGTACTTATTTTATCTACACAAACTATAAGACTCACCAAACAGATATTGAAGCAATGTTTAAGAGTGATAAAGAGAAGTGTATAGGTGTTATGCATGTTGTAGGAGGTGTCAATCCTGTGGCACTCTATGCAGGAGTTTTTGCTTTAGTTTCATTAGTTTTTATTCTTGTAGGTTTGTTGACAATGGCTCAAGGGAGTGTACCTCTTTAGCGATAAAGTCAACAAACTTATCACTATCATTCATACATTCCACAACAATATAATCTTCATAGCCTATTTTTTGGGCTATCTCTCTATGCTCAATCTCAAGTTCAAAATGTGTTTCTGAATTATCAAGAGTAAAGGCAATAGGATAAATAACAACCTTTAAACTTCTAGGATTTCTAAGAACATCCATAAGATTAGGCTCTAGCCATGCCGATGAACCTACTTTGGATTGATAGGCAAGAGAAATATTTTGAAAGAAGATATTTTTACTATGAAGATAAGTTCTAATAGCAGAAACATTTGCTGTAATCTCTTTTTCGTAAGGATCACCAGCTTTAATAATGCTCATAGGTAAACCATGTGCAGAGAGTATAAGGTCATAGGCAGTTCGCTCTATATCTTTTGTAGCCTCTATAATCTTTTCACAACTAGCTTCAATATAATCATACTTATCATAATAGGGTTCTATAAGAGTTATTTTTGGAGTATACGAAAGTGCTTTGGCTCGACTTTGTATATCTTCCAGGGAAGAGAGTGTAGTAGTTGTGGAGTATTGAGGATAAAGAGGAAAGAGTACTAACTCTTCTACCCCATCTCGTTGGCATTGAATAAGTGCTTCTGTTGCAAAAGGAGCTACATATCGCATTGTTGCATGTATTGGAAGTTCTATTTTTGTGGAGAGTTTATCTATAAGTTCTTGCGTTAGTTGAGGAAGAGGAGATTTTCCACCTAAGAGACGGTAGTTCTCTTTAACATCTTCTAATCTTTTAGAGATAATAATAGTTGAAATAAGTTTTCGTAAGTATTTATTCATAGGTAAAATATTTTTATCTGCAAACATATTCTTTAAAAATATCTCAATCTCTTCGATATGATTTGGTCCGCCCATATTAAGAAGTAAAAGTGCTTGTTTCATCTGCTACCTATTTTATAGAAATTTATTGTAGAATTATAGCTATTATTTTTTACAAAAAGGTTTTATAATGATTATTATTCCAGCACGCATAGGTTCTAGTAGATTCCCAAATAAAGTACTTGCTGATATTGCAGGTATTCCTATGGTAATTCGTACGGCTATGCAGGTTGCTAATATAGATAAGGTAGCTATCGCAACAGACTCCACAGAGGTTATGGAAATAGCATCATCATATAATATCAAAGCAGTTATGACATCTACTGAGCATCAAAGTGGTACAGATCGTATTTTTGAAGCAGCCCAAAAACTTAAATTAGATGAAGACGAAATTATTATTAATGTCCAAGGAGATGAACCTTTTATAGAAGTAGAAGTTGTGGATGCCATTTATTCTCTTACAAAGCAAAATAGAGATAATAATCAAATCATGATGAATTCAGCCTATAAAATAATTACTAATCCTGAAGCAGATGATCCTAATATTGTAAAAGTAGTAACTTCCAAAGATAAGAGTGCTTTATATTTTTCCAGAGCAAAAATCCCATATCCTAGAGACCATCATTTTGATGCCTATAAAGGACATTTAGGTATTTATGGTTTTACTTTGAAGTCTTTAAGAGAATTTTGTGCATTAGAAGTTTCACCATTAGAGGGAATAGAAAAACTAGAACAATTAAGAACCCTCTACTATGGATATAAAATATCCATGGTAGAAGTAAACACACAAAGTTTTGGAATTGATACAATAGAAGACTTAGAAAGAGCTATGAGGTATCATAAGCTCTAAACTATCTTTTAGTGATTAACAGCATCTCCCATTCCCCACATAGGTAAAAATATTCCAAGAGCCATAAGGAGTACCAAGCAGGCAATAAAGAACATCATAATTGGCTCAATTGCGGAAGAGAGATTATCAATAAAGTCAGCAAACTTTTGTTTATAATAGAAAGTAACTTTATCAAGCATTGCATCAAGTTGCCCACCTTTTTCTCCTGCTTTAATCATCTGAAGAAGCATGTTTTCATAAATTCCTGTGAGTTCTAGTGCTTCACTTAGCCCCATCCCTCTACTAATATTAGCATTAACCGTTAAAAGTTTTTTCTTAATGGCACTATTATCAAGCATATTAACAGCTGTTTCTAATGCCTCTGCCACAGGAATACCCGCTCTTACAAGTTCGGTAAATACTAGATTATAACTATACATAGATGAGAAAAATATTGCATCATGTATAAGATAAAATTTTGGATGTATTGCTATAGTATCCACTTGAAACTTGTATTCTTTACTATGTTTATAAAAGTATTGAGATGTTTTAAGAAGGACAATTCCACCAACTAATATATACATCCCATAAGTACTAAGTGCATTCTCTAACCATAAAAGTATGAGTGTAGGTACAGGGAGATCCACCTCCAATTTTTCAAAGATACCTTTAAACTTGGGTACAACGACAGTAATCATAACAGTAAAAGCAATAGCCATAGCTATCAAAGTATTTCTTGGACCTTTCATAGCTTTTTTAAATTTTGCTGTATTATCTCTTTGGTTTTCCATAATTTCTGCAAGTGTCTTGTATGATTCTGAGATATTACCAGTTTTCTCTCCTAGTTCCGTCATAGCAACAGCAACACTCCCAAAATCATCAGAATATGGTTTAAAAGCAGCACTCAGTGATTTACCAGCATTAAGGTCAGCAGCCATTGAAGCAAACATTTCTCTTAATTCTTTATTATCTGTATTTTCAGAAATTTCAAAAAGAGCATCATTAATACCAATACCTGCATCTGTCATAACCGCAATTTGACTAATAGCAGCAATTTTATCTTTTATTGGGATAGTTGCTTTTGTTCCTTTTTTAAATCCTTCGAGTAATTTAGCAAACTTATCTTCTAGTGGAGCATCTCCCTCCACAGCTTTAATAACTAAAGCTTTTGGAAAATTAGTTTTAGCTGTAGCAATAGCATCTCGTTTATTTTCTGCATAAAGAGACTCTATTCTTTTTTTCCCTCTTTCTGTTACTGTTACATTAAAATATATCATTAGCCTTTTGCCACCCTATATATCTCTTCTATTGTTGTATCTCCCTCTAAAGCCTTTCTTACACCATCTTGAAACATAGTTATAAATCCTTCCTTGTTTGCTTGTATAGTCATCTCTTCTTTACTTGCACCATTTGCAATCATTCGTGAAAGAATATCACTAATGGTTAATACTTCAGATATCATCTCTCTCCCACTATATCCAGTATGACCACACTCTCTACAGCCCTCTCCTGTATAAAATATATCATTTGGAGATATAAAGTCCTGAATCTCAGCAAGAAGTCTCTCTTCTGGTCTATGTTCTATTTTACAGTGACTGCATAGTTTTCGGACAAGCCGTTGTGCTTGTATAGCTACAACAGCACCACTTACTAAATATGTTTCTATACCCATATCCAAAATTCTATTAATAGCACTAATTGAATCATTTGTGTGTAGAGTTGAGAGAACAAGGTGACCTGTAAGTGCTGCTTGAATAGCAATACGAAGAGTCTCTTGGTCTCTAATTTCTCCAATCATTATTTTGTCTGGATCTTGACGGAGAATAGAACGCAAAGCATCTGAAAAGCTAAGACCTACACTAGCTTTTACTTGAACCTGTTGGATACCATTCATTTGGTACTCAACAGGGTCTTCAACCGTAATAATTTTATCCCTAGGGTCTTTAATTGCATTTAATGCACCATAAAGAGTTGTTGTCTTACCACTCCCTGTAGGACCTGTAACAAGTACAATACCATAAGGCACAGCAATACCTTGAGAAATTTTCTCATAATTGTGTGCACTCATTCCAGCATCTTCGAGTCGAATCATTACTTTTGATTTATCCAAAATCCTCATAACAATAGATTCACCATACATAGTAGGGAGTGTTGAAACCCTAAAGTCAAATGGTTTTCCTGCCACAACAGCAGAAAATCTTCCATCTTGTGGTTTTCTTTTTTCAGCTATATCAAGACTAGACATTAGTTTCATCCTAGATGAGAGAGGACCAAAGATATCTTTATCAAAGGTAAAGGTTTGTTTAAGCATACCATCTATTCTATCTCGAACAACACAGTTTTTTTCTGTAGCTTCTATATGAATATCACTTGCTTTACTGACAATTGAGGATTTAAGTATAATTTCAATAAGCTTAACAATAGCAGGAGAAGCATCTTCATCTTCAACCTTCATTTCACCACCACTAGTTAGGTCTTTTCTTACTTCATTTACTAAGCCTTTAACACTATCTGTTATCTCCATTTGACTTAGATATTTTCTAAGTTGAGAAGGTTTTGCAATAGCTAAATTAATAGGTTTTTTAGGAAAAAGTCTTTGAAGAGCCTCTTGGGCTCCCATATCTAAAGCATCTTCAAATGCTACTAATATACTTAGATCTGTCTCTTCTATAGGCATGGCATTATATTTAAGGAGTTGTTTATAGGGTATTTTATTAAAAAGGTGCATATCAAGATCGGTTTCATCTAGGTCTACAAACTCTATTTTTAGTTCTTTTGCGATTATATCAAGTATAGGAGATAAATCTATACCTTGAATTTGTTCAAGGTGTGCTAAAGTAATAACTCCTTCTCTTACTTGTTTGGCTAAATATATTTGAACAGTATGAAGATCTATCATATTTTCTAAAACTAAATTACTAAAAGAGATCTTTTTAGGAGGTCTACTTCGGACTAATTTTGAGATAGCATCTTTTGATATTAGTTTTTCTTCTAACATCATTTTAATTAATTTTACCATTAAAGTTTTCCTGATTCTATTGCATGAAGTAATTTCTCAACTTTTTGAGAAGAGTTCTCTTTAAGATAAGCCTCTAATATTTTGCCAGCAGCATCATAATCACCAAGTTTAGCTTTTGACTTAGCAAATAGTAACCAACTCTCTTC
>JADGER010000085.1 GCA_016744315.1 Sulfurovaceae bacterium | reverse complement strand
TAAATTATTATATGTTCCTATATTAATAGCTCTTCCATCACCCAACCTTGGCACAAAAAATCCAAATTGATGCCCTGCATAACACATAGCAAAATTATCACTTCCCTCCAAAGGCAAATCACCATTAGCAAATTTTACAAACTCACTACTTTCAACAAATTCACTATTGAGTCCCAAATCATTAACAACTTCTTGATTAAGATGTAGAAGAGTAGGTTCTTTCAATGGTGTAGGATTCACTCTGTCATAACAAAGAGCTGGTAGTTTTAAATATGGATTACTTACTTTAGGTTTCATCTTTTACCCTTTTTATTTTATATTATAATCATTGTATCCTAAATAAGACAAATTTAGTCCTATTTAAGCTTTTCTCTGATAGTATCATTTAAATTTAATAAATAAAGGTCCAAAAATGTTTAAAATTACAATTGATAAAGAGTGTGGATGTTTCAAAAGAAGTGACTTAGAAAATAATCAAAGTTTTGATAATGCTGATGATGCATTAATAAAAGCAACAAGTATGGTAGGTCATATGAATGATGAATTTTGCCAAAAACATGATTTTACATTGAGTGAAAATGGAACTAATTTTTCTATTGCTATGAATGTACCAAGCCAAGCTAAAAGTGAATGTTGCGGTGGAGGACACTGCTCGTAATATTTTTTTAAATTAGAAGTTAAAGTAGGTTATATTTTCTCCAACCTACTTAAAAATTATGAAGAGTTTTAACTAGATCAGCATTTTTATTTATTTGATTAAAAGTACCCATACCAGTTTTACTACACTTTAGACAAATAAAAAACGCCTTGAAAATACACTATTTTTGGCTATGGCTCTTCCAAAATCAACACCGAATAGGCAAGTGTATAGATTTTTTTAAACTTTGGATTTTACAGAACTAAAAAGTAGATATGAGGTGCAAAAAGGGGATAACTATCAAGCTTATTGATTTTGAGGTTGTTAAAGAAAATATATAAAAATTTACTTTTTGACCCAAATTTCAACTCTTCTATTTTTTGATCTTCCCTTTTCTGTAATATTACTTGCTACTGGATATGATTCACCAAAACCTCTGATATTATTTTCATCTATTTTGATTCCTTTTGATGAGAGATAAATCATAGCTGACTCTGCTCTCTTTTTTGATAGTTTTATATTTGCAATTGCTGAACCTTGACTATCTGAGAAGCCTACAAGATATATAGATTTTTTATTACAACTATATTCTCTAAAATATTTTGCCAATCGTTCTAAATCTTTTTTTGCTTTATTATCTAACTTCTCATTTTCTGAGTTAAATCTAAAATTTGTTGATAATCTATAGAGATTTTTGACCAACTTTTTATACTCTTTTGGCATGTCATCACTGAGTAGAGGTTTAAACTCTTTGATATTTAAATCTACAAAACCTATGTTCTCAACTATCCTTTGACCATCTGCAGAGAGAACAAAATCTATAAATTCTTGAACATTTTTACTCATATCTCGGTGAGTATACAAAAAAAGTCTACGAGAAAGAGGATAATCCTCTGTGGCAACCGTGTATATATCTGGTCTTATTGTTGTCTTACCATCTGATATAGCCAACTCTTTTGATTTTAGGATATATGGCAATCCACCAAAGCCAATCCCATTTATATCTTCGGAAACATCATTAGATAGTTTCGTATTATCTTCATATCTTTTGGCATCATTTTTAAGTGGTTCTTTGTCGAGAATAAGTTTGTTGAATGTATCCCAAGTACCAGACCTCTTATCTCTTGCATAAAGATTAATGTCCCCATTACCTCCACCTGTCTGCTTCCAATTTTTTATATCACCTATAAATATATTTTTGAGTTGCGTTGTATTGAGTTTAAATATAGGATTTTTTTGATTTACAAATACTGCAATACCATCTATAGCTATAACATGCTCATTATTCATAGATTTCATATTTCCAAATTTCTGGAGTGTTATTACCTCTTTGTCTTTGACTCTTCTTGAAGCCATTGCTATATCACAAAGACCTGCATCCAAATCTTTGAAACCAGTAGATGAGCCATAGGCTGCCAAGCCTATTTTGATATTTTTATTATTGAGTAGTGCATGAATTTCACTCTCTTCACTCCCCTTACTCACTGATACTACATCACTAGCCCCTCTCTTTTTGAGAAATGCTTTTATAAGTGCTGGAGCTAATTTTGCTCCTATAGTATTGGATCCATGCATCCGTAAGTAAAAATCAGATTTTATATCATTGGACTTAATTGCCACTTTAGCATCTAAAGCAGTATTCTCATCTATTTTTGTAATATTTCCAACTGTACCTATCTCACCATTTTTTATCTTGATGTAATAGTTAGCATTGATATATTTAATAATATCTGTAGAGATATGAGTATTTGTAACAAAACTAATATAATCTTTTTCATTTTTATTACTTTTGTATTTTATTTGAATAATTTGAGATTTTGGTATTTCAAAAATATGATATCCATTCTCTACAGCATCTATTTTTGCTTCAAAAAATGTACCATCTTTAAGATGAATCGATTCACTATATGCAAAATGTATCGACAGTACCATCAACAATAGTACCTTAAGTGTCTGCTTTATTAACTTCATATAATCTCCTATGGGACAAAATTGAACCAATTTATAAGTTATGAAATAATAGCAATCTTTGGAAACAATTCAATAACAGTAAAAATAAATTAAATTTTTTGCATATAAAATTCAAGGAGTGATTTATTTGCAATTTCAGGAATAATATTATCATAATCATGAAGATAGTTCATCACTTTAGAGTCTCTGAACTCGCTTATAAATATAACATTTTTAATATTTTTTGTCTGCAAAATATTTTTGAGTGTTGGTTGATTATCAAATAAAAATGTATCAGCAAACGAGTAGTTGTAGCTTGTATTATCTATCTTGTTTTTATAATCATAAAAATCCTTAGCCGTATGAACACTATATCCCATACTTTCAAAGAGTGCTTTAAATAATTTATTATCAGTTTTTTGATTTTTACAAAGAATAATATCTATATGAGATTCAGGAGCTGAGATCTTTTCAGGAAAATACTCTTTGAGCATATTTTTTATTTTATCTAACTCTATAGGTTTGGATAAAAACTCATCCATCCCCTCCCCCAAGAGTCGCTCTTTGTCACCTTTGAGATTATTGGCTGTAAGTGCCACTATTGGAATATGTATCAAGTCATTTTGGGCTTCATAATCTAATATTTTATGTGTAGCCTCTACCCCATCCATAATAGGCATCTGAATATCCATAAGTATAATATCATACTTGTTCTTCTTTCTATGTTCTAGTGCCTCTTTACCATTCTCTACTATAGTTGGTTCTATTTTGAGATTAGAGAGTGTATATTTCATAAGTTTTTGATTGATTTTATTATCTTCTGCTATCAAGACAGAGAGATTATCAAAAGCTAACGATTCAAACTTATCTTTTGATGGCGTAACTAAAGCAGTTGATTGGTTACCTATACCTATACCTCTCTTGATCTTAGAGAAATTAATAGGTTTATATATGACAGAGTCAACCTGAGAAAGTATTTGAGTATTTTTACCTCGGAAATTATCTAACTTAGAAATATGTATTATTTTCATATCAGATTTTGGTATCTTATGAATCTCTTCCATATCAATACTATGTACAAATAAAAGCGTAAGATGCTCCATCTGAGCAGAATCAAGAAGACTATCTATAGATGGATATTCTGTATAGTTTGCACCTGTATACTCTATATACTTTTTGATATTTTCTCTTTCGTTAATATGCTTTGAACTATGTGGCATACAAAATCCTATATTGTGACTATTTTTCTCTACTGTTATAGGAGATGCTTCAGGGAGATGAAGCTCAAAAAAGAAAGTAGCTCCTTCTCCTTTGATACTATCTATATCAAGTTCTCCTCCCATTGCATCGATAAACTTTTTGGAGATAGTCAATCCTAGTCCTGTACCACCATATTGGCGACTTGTGGATATATCTTCTTGAGAGAATGCTTTAAAAATACTCTTTTTTTGCTCTTCACTCACACCTATACCTGTATCTTTAACAGCAAATTTAATAGTAGCGTATCCATTCTCAGAATCTATTTTTTCTACTCTCACATCAATAACACCATTTTTGGGAGTAAACTTAATAGCATTACTGATAAGATTAATAACTACTTGTGTGAGTTTAGTGGGGTCACCTTTGAGTGTGGTGTTGATATATGGATCGACAAAGAGCTGAAGATTAATATTTTTTTCATCTGCTTTTGCTCCATAAGATTCTATAGCTGATTCAAAAATATCAAAAGGGTTAAACTCTATTGCTTCGAGTTCTACTTTCTGCTCTTGGATTTTTGCCAAATCCAAAATATCATTGACGATAACCAATAAATTATTAGAACTATTATCAATAATTTTTATAAATTCAAGTTGCTCTCCAGTAAGTTGAGTGCTTTTGAGTAGTTGAGTAAAGCCCAAAATACCATTAAGTGGTGTTCTAATCTCATGAGACATATTTGCCAAAAAGAGATCTTTAGAACGATTAGCTTCACTTATAGTATCAGCCATAAAATTATATATCTTGACTTTATCTTGTTTTTTTATAATATGATTAAGATTTTTTTGTTGTGAGAGATTGAGGTTTAATCTAATATCTTCTATAGCTTCTTTAAATCCATGTTCATCCCTGCTTGATGATCTAAATCTAAAGTACAATGCAGTAATAATAAGAAGGAGAAAGACAAGAATAGAGCCAACTATAAAAAGCTCTTTTTTTATCTGCGAAATATTTTCAAGAACTATATTTTCAATATTTACAGAGAGTATATTAATACTTTTTCTTATTTTTATTACTCGCTGATTGGCTATATTATTCCATTTATCTTTACTGATGCTTGATAGTCTATCATTGAGAGAAGAGAATATAATTTTTGACCTCAGCTCATCAATAGAGGCAAAATAAAGATCTTTATCTAAGAGAGTATCTAATTGCACAAGGAGATGATTATCAGATAATTTTTTAATCTCTGGTATGTAGTCTTTGTTTATAAGACTATTCCAAGTAACTAGATATTTATCTGTCAATGGCATATCTTTTGATAATAAAAAAGATATAAATCCACTCTCCATTTCTACATTCTCTTCTATCAATATCAATTCTAAATAGAGATCCAATATTGCACTACTGGATTTAATATCTTTAAGTGCTACAAATTTATCTAAATTAAAGGCTTTCATAGAATTATAAAATCCTCCATTAGTATGTTCAATCTCTAAACTTTTTATGATTGTATTAATTTCATTGATAATAGTGAAGCTAAAATCTTTTGTATAGTTTTGGATAAATAGCTCATCAAAAGATATTTCCCTTTTACTAACTTTATTTCTTACATTATTTAATCCGCTCAATTTATCAAAAAATTCTTTGGATAATGTTCTACCTTGATTTTTTTGTAACTTATCAAAATCTTTATCAACAAGTTCTCGTGCTGTGTTAAGGTTACTTGTTACAGTATCATCACTACTTTTAAGAATAAAAAGTGATGAAATTTTTCTCTCCTTATCTATATGCTGGAGTAAATTATTAAGATCTTCTAGTATAATAAGATCCCCCCTACTTTTAGAGAGATCAAGATATCTGCTATATTGCATTGAGGCATAATAAAAAATTGCCAATGATAAAAACAGAAGTATTGTTAGAATACTAATATCAATACGCTTCTTATATAATATTTTCATTCTATTCTTTCCTATTGATTTTTGCTATGATATTTTTCCAAAAGTAGAGAATCTTTCTCTATTTGTTTGGATCCTAGTAGTAGTATATTTACTATTTTATGCTCTTTGAGATAATAAACTTTAATTCCTTGCCAGTTTTTATGTAACTTTGACAGAAGTAACAAGCTCTTGGCAGAGTAATTATAGTCATCGAGAAGAAGCAAAGCTTTGTCCATCTCTAGCATAGTACTTTTAATCATACTCATATAAAATATATTATTTTTATCTGTTTGTAAAAGCAAATAACTTTTTGTAATCTTTTCAATCAAAAAAGATATATCTTTCATTTTCACAAGCATCTTCTCTTCTTCACTCAGGGTATAGTCCAGATCAAGTGTGATAGAGTCTGCTGCTTTTAATAGTATTTCACTATAGTCAAAAATCTTTTGAGGATTCTTCTCCTCTATTGGTTCGTCTATAAGTTTGAGCATTTTATTTTTACTATAGTGTAAAAAATTGAGGACATCTTTAGACTCTTCATTTTTTGTTGATCTATCTATAAGTTCAAACTGTTGTTCTAACTCTTGCAGTTTTTTGATAGCAAAATCTTTTTTGTATACCTTTTTTGGATTTACAAAATAAGAGAGATAACTTACAACTATTTGTTGACTACTCAGACGAATATTCTCTGAAGCTTCTAATAGTGAAACTTGACTCCTAATAGATGTAGCTTGCAGTGCCGAACTTAAAACTATAACTATCAACGAATATAAAATATATCGATACATATTGACTCCCTCTATAGTATATTAAGGATTATAGAAAAAAATGGTTACATATCTATAACAAAACTCATTTTATAAAATGAGTTTTTATTCCTAAGAACTCTACTAGCAACATCTCTATCATTAGTTACTCTTTAGATTAGATTAATTATATTTGGAATATAATTATCTTATAAGGTGCTAATATGAGTAATGTGAATAAGAGTATTTTAGTAAAAACATTTTTTCTTTTGATAGGTATATATGCAATAATACTTATTATTACATATACAACATTTAGAAGTTATGCCATAGAAGAGAATGAAGCCAAATTACAAGATTTGCTTATGCATAATAAAGCACTCCATACTTATGTGGAGGGTAGACTCAAACCTGTATTTTATAAGCTCAAAGATTTGGGTAAAATAGAAAAAGGTTATTTTGATCCTGTGGTATTATCTTTTACCTATATGTCTCGGAATATTATGAATGAATATAATAAACAAAGACTAAAGAGCAATATCGAAACAATAGAATATAAGTTAGCTGCCAAGAACTCTCGAAACCCCATAAATCAAGCTACAGAAGAAGAAATTGCACTTTTAGAAAAATTTAATAAAGGTGAGCTAGAGCAATACTCCAGAAATTTTGATAAAAATGGAAAAAATTATATTCATTATGCAATGCCTGTAACAAAAAATGCAGTATCTTGTATGCGATGTCATGGCAATCCAGAAGATGCTCCAAAAAGTTTGATAAATACTTATGGAGACAAAGCTGGATTTTATGAAAAGCTAGGAGATATTAGAGCTCTTATATCTGTCACAATGCCCTTAAATGTGGAGCTTAACAAAATGTATGCACTCTTTTCAGTATTTGCAATTTCACTTTTTATTGTATTTATAATTGTTTATATATTGATATATTATTTTGTGAAGAAACTAGATAATAAAGATAAAATCCTTATAGATAAAGCTAATAAAGATGGGCTAACAAAGATACTCAATAGACATGTTTTTAACAAGGATATGGAAGATTTAATAAAGTCAAAAAATAATATGAATAGGTTTTTGATGATTATTGATGTTGACCATTTCAAAGAGATTAATGATACTTATGGTCATTCTGTAGGTGATATAGTTTTGGTAGAGTTATGTGAGAGAATTTCTCAAAATATTAGGAAAGGTGATAAGTTTTATAGAATAGGTGGTGAAGAGTTTGCTATTCTTTCTACCCAAACAACACAAGAAGATGAAGTGAAATTTGCTCATAGAATAAAAAATATTATAAGCGAAATAGCATTTCCAAATATAGGAAAACTTACCATAAGTATAGGCATTAGTAAACAAGAAGTAGAAGACACATATAAAAGACTCTTTGAACGAGCAGATAAAGCACTCTATTCTGCCAAAGATTCAGGAAGAAATACCATTATACTACTATAAGAATTCTTGCTTATCTGTCATTAAAAAGTCATTTTATTTGGTAACTAAGATAGGTAATAGTCCAAAATAGGTCAAAGTGCCAAATGCTTGATCTATATTGATATTTGGTTTTATATCTAAAATTATTTTTTTAATACTCTCTTCATCCAAATCTCCCAAAAACTTCCCTTCACCATGATTTTCTTTATAAAGTTTCACTAAAGTATACGATTCTTTTTCTTCTTTGTACTGCCATATTTGCATGCATTTTCCTTGTGCGTAATTACAAGGGAGTTTATCAAAAGTGACCTCTTGTTTGCATTATATATTCTTCTTCTCCAATTTCCTAACCCAAAATAAAAATAAAATCCCCACAAAAACAATACAGGCAGTCACATAAAGCGTACTATTATAATTGCCAAACTTTTCTATTAACCAAACACTATAAAGAGGCGCACCCACTTGACCTATACCATAGGCTGCGGTCATTGCTCCCATTAGCACAACTGGATTTTTACCTGCAAGTTGTCCACCAAGATTCATAAATAGCGCAACCAATCCTATAAATGTACTGCCATAGAGTGCACCACTAAGGAGATTAAGATAGATATTTGTGCTAAACGCAGGAATAAGTATACCTATGATTTGTAGAGCCATAGCTATAATAATGATATTGACACTCCCATGCTTATGTGCGAGTCGCATCCAAATAATAGAAGAGGGAATCCCTGCAATCCCCACAATAAGCCATCCCAAACTCCCATATCCTTCTAAGCCCTGAAGAGAGTTTATAATATCAGGCAAAAATGTCCCTTGAACTACAAAGCCTACACCTTCGGTAAAATACGCAAGTATCAATAATATAACATAGGGAGTAAATATAGAAAATGAGAGTTTATGTTTTGGTGCATCTTTTTTGATCTCTTTATCAAACGAAAGAATATAGATACAATAAAAAGAGAGTACAAAAGCAAAAATAGTCAGCACCATCCACGCATCTGCCCAAGTGCCATCTTGTAATACATATTGGCTAATAAGTTCACTAATAGCAATAGCAAATCCTATCCCTGTAAAATGTATACCCATAGCTTTGGTTTTGTCCTCATAATTGAGCTTTACCATAGTGATGGCACTTCCTACTATCAGCACCATAGCACTCCCAAACCCAGCTATAATCCTAGAGATAAACCATAGTGTTTCGTTGTTTGTAGTAGCTAATAATGCTGTCGTAAGAATACTTAAAAGTATGCCCAGTCTAAAAAGCTTTACTTTGGTATTAATATCTTTAATAAATATACTCAAAAGAGCCCCACTAAGATACCCCGCAAAATTAAACGAAGCAAAAAGTCCTGCATTTGTGAGACTCAAAAAATCATCAAGCATAGCAGGCAAGAGTGAAGTAAATGCAAATCGAGCCACACCCACACCAATAATAATACTGATAATACCTGCAAGTAAAATATTAGAATTTTTATTTTTATCTAAGAAGTTTAAGTTCAAAGCTATTTTATTTTTAGCCATAGATTTATCCTTGGTATTGTTGCTATCAAATCATATCCTAATTTTTGTACCTACAAAGAGATTAATAGATACTTTTATTCAAATTGCGATAAAATGGCGATAATAAATCAAAATCAATGGAACTTTTATGGACTTTATGAATATTAATATACTCTTCTATCTAGCTGTCTATCTTATCTCAGGAATACCCTTTGGGTATCTTTTGGCAAAACAATTTGCAGGGGTAGATATTAAAAATGCTGGAAGTAATAATATTGGAGCTACCAATGTATTACGAGTTGTCAAAGAAAAAGACCCTAAATTAGCCACTAAATTAGGTGCAATTACTTTACTTTTGGATGCTCTTAAAGGAGTAGTTGTTATTTTGGTTGCACAAATGATGGGAGCGAGTGAATCAGTACTTTGGACTATTGCCGTTCTTGCTGTTATTGGACACTGTTTTTCACTCTTTTTATTATTTGAAGGTGGCAAGGGTGTAGCTACTGGATTTGGTGTTTTATTGGTGATGATGCCTATACCTGCTCTAATTGCTATTGTAGTTTGGGGCATTGCAAGTAAAGGTCTCAAAATCTCTTCTCTCTCTTCATTAGTAGGTTTAGTAGCTTTTATTATTGCTAGTTATATCATTCACCCTGAAGTAGAGGGAATAGGTTCACATGCTCCTATTTGGGTGATTGCTATTATTATACTCTATAAACATACACCAAATATTGTAAGACTTTTCAAAAAAGAAGAGAGTGCTGTAGCATGACAATCCATATAGAATCTTTGCATATTACTACAATTATTGGTCTACTAGACTTTGAGAGAATCACAGCTCAAAGAGTTATTGTAGACCTAGAAGCAGAGTACCTCTATAAAAACAGTGAATTTATCAACTACGCAACAGTAACTCAACTGATAACAAAGCAACTGCAAACCCAAAAATATGAACTCTTAGAAGAGGCTCTTTTGGGTTTGGAAGATACTATTACTACAACCTATCCTAACATTAATCAACTCAAACTCAAAATACTCAAACCTGATATTTTGGATAATTGTACTGTTGGATTGAGTTGTGAGTGGAATAAAAAAT
>JADGER010000241.1 GCA_016744315.1 Sulfurovaceae bacterium | reverse complement strand
CAGTCAAAAAACAGGCTATGACATAAGCAAGGTGCTAGTGGCACTCAAAGAACACAATCTAAGTGTAACACAAACTCAAACTATCAAAGAGATAGCAAGCACTCAAAATATGACAGCAGGTCAGATCTATGCACTCATCACTGATTCTCTAGGTGTAAAAGCAAAAAGCAATAAGATTAGTGGTCTAGGAAGAAAAAACTTTGAACAAGTTGCCAAAGAGTTAGATATAGAGACTAATAAATTTTTAGAACAACTAGATACACTAGGCATAAAAGCACATAAAGAAGATAAATTCAAAAGCACACTTGAAAATCAAGGATTTGAAGCAAGAGAAGTAATCAATAAGTTCTTGAAGAAAAAGTAAAAAATATTTGTAGGATAAAGGAGCAATGATGCTAAAAATATCAAATACCGTGACTTTAGATGAAAATGAAATAGAGATTACTGCTATTAAAGCACAAGGATCTGGTGGGCAAAAGGTCAACAAGGTTTCTGTAGCTATACATCTGCGTTTTGATATCTCTACCTCATCACTTCCTAAGTTCTACAAGGAAAAGTTACTTTCACTCAAAGACAAACGCATTACCAAAGATGGTATAGTCGTGATAAAGTCCCAACAACACCGAAGCCAAGAACAAAACAGAGACGAAGCACTAAAGCGTCTAGTAGAACTTATAAAAAGTGTAAATATTATTCAAAAAAAGCGAGTAGCTACTAAGCCTACAAAAGGCTCTGTCAATAGACGATTGAACTCGAAAAAGAAGCAAAGTAGTAAAAAACAGTTGCGTAGTAAGGTTGATATGGAATAGTAATCGTATCTTTAAGAGAATATGGTGAAGTCTTCTAGATACAATTAATCTAGTCTGTCATCATTCCCCTAGAACCTTTTTCTTTATACTTTACTATAGGTGTAGAGTTTTGATAATTTCACTTATCTATTGTAAGAGATTTTTGATATACTCTACCTACTTAAATATTGGAGTTTCTATAGTGAATTTAAAAAAAATAATTTCAAAGATTCCTTCATGGCCAATATTGGCTAATATTGGAAACAATAAACTTGTTGTATCATCTTATATTTGGATAATTATTATCCCCATTGCAGCTAAATTTTTAGAACATTTTCCTTCCGTACTTTTAATTAAAATAAATGATAATGATCTTTCCTTAGGATTAATCCTACCATTTCAATGGAAAATATTATATTTCAGTGCATTATCATTTGCACTAGCTACATTTATATATCATATCTCCTGTCCAAATTTAATTAAAAATTTTTCTGATATGAATCACTTTAAAGAAAAAGGTTTGACAAAAGTACAATTAATAAACTTTTTGAGTACATGGTTAAGAACAGAAAGCACACCTTATGATGCTAGTGGTACAAAAATGGAAAAAACAAAATTAATTCAAAAAATTCATGATGAATATTGTGAAAATACTATTACAGAAGCACTTATAAATAGTAATTTAGATAAATCAGTAAAGACATTTAAAATTAAAGAGGAAGAAGAGATTAATGCATACTGGATCATTAGAACTATTATGTCAAACGATAGACTATGGATTAGAATTATAATAACAATACTTTATTGTGTAGGTTTTTCACTTTTACTATATTTATTAATAGAAAACATATATAGTGTAATAAAAATTTAAACTTAATTATATATCAATGTCATAATCATAAACCTCTGTATCGCCAAGGTCAGGCTTAAAATTATTTGTCTCTAAAAGTTTTGAACTCAAACTTTGATTATTATTAGAATAATGTTGAAGTTTATTTTTAATATGGGATATCTTAATAGACTTGATTTCATCTGCATTAGTAAGTTTTTCAGCTTCATCAATTTTTCTTAAGGTTTCTTGTTCTTTTTCTATACTTTTAAGTTCTTGACTATATTTATTCACTAATATATTATCATTTACTTTATTAAATTCAATGATATTTGATTTTAATTCTTCTTTCTTCTTCTCTCGTTCACTGATACCCTCTTGTCTATCCCCTGATATAAAGATACGAAATAGTTGAGAACCACCATTAATAATTGCTTTAAATGGACTACTATGTGAAATTGATTCTAAATCTAATGTGGAAGCCATACTTGCAGATTTATTAAATTGTGCTTTACAAAGAACTGACATAATATTGCTATCTTTATTATTCACAACAACCATTGGTCTTTGTACATTATTTAAATATGTATAAAACTTTGTAAAGTATCTTATGAAAATTTTACTTTTAAAGTCTTTTTCATTAGCTTTATTATTTATAAGTTTATTTTTTATAACTTCTATCTCTGCTTTATCTTGTTTATATTTATCATACTCAGCTTTAAATTTTTCATCTAATTCTTTAAACTCCAGCCTTTCAGAATTTTCAAGTAGAATATTATTCTTGGTACATTTTTGAATATCAGTTTCAATTAATATAAACATATCATTAAAATTACTTTTTTTATATTCTGCATAATATATTGA
>JADGER010000240.1 GCA_016744315.1 Sulfurovaceae bacterium | reverse complement strand
CATCATGAAAGTTTAGAAGAGATAGAAAATGCACTTGTTAATGATGAATTTATACTCTATTATCAGCCAAAAGTTAATATGAAAACGGCTCAAGTTATAGGTGCTGAGGCCTTGATTCGATGGAATCATCCAAAACGAGGAATAGTAGCTCCAGGAAATTTTTTACCAATTATTCAAGGACATACTCTTTCTGTACGATTAGGAAATTGGGTCTTAAATCGTGCAATGGAGCAAATTACTGAGTTTAAAAGTAAGGGTATAAATATACCTATTAGTATAAATGTAGATGCTATGCAATTACAGCAACATGACTTTGTAGAACAGTTAAAAAAATTACTTATAAAATATCCAGCAGTAGAAGCAAAAGATTTTTCACTTGAAGTTTTGGAGACAAGTGCCTTGGAAGATATTGTACATGTTTCACAAATTATGCAATCATGCATGAAAATTGGAATCTCATTTTCACTTGATGATTTTGGTACAGGGTACTCTTCTCTTACATATTTAAAACGGCTTCCTGTAAAAGAGTTAAAAATAGATCAGAGCTTTGTACGCGATATGTTAGAAGACCCAGAAGATTTAGCAATCCTAGATGGTATCCTTGGGCTTGCAAGTGCTTTTCATCGTGAAGTGATTGCTGAGGGTGTTGAGACTGTGGAGCATGGGGAAATGCTCCTTAAACTAGGATGTGAAAAGGCACAAGGGTATGTAATTGCTAAACCTATGCCAGCTAAAAATATCTTAACTTGGATTGCAGAGTATAAGCCAAATGAAAAATGGCAAAATACGAAAACTATTAGTCGTAATGACTTACCTCTTCTTTATGCTATTGTAGAACATAAAGCATGGCTAAGTAGTATTCTTTCCTATTTACAAAATATACGGCACTCTCCACCAATATTAAATGATAAAGAGTGTCATTTTTCTAAGTGGATAAATGATAGTGCTATGGAGATTTATAGTCATAATAAGGAATTCAAAGAGATCCAATTTATACATCATAAAATTCATGATATATCAACGCAACTTATCAAAGAGTTTGAAAATAATACTTTAGAAAACTTAGAAATATCAATAGATAAAATTAAAAAGTTGAGCATAGAGTTAGTAAACCTTTTCAAAGACTTTGAAAATACTAAATAAAACTTAAATTTCTAATCTTATATTTATGAGATTTCCGATAAGTTACGACTTAATTACTAAGATATATAAATTACCCTACTAGGAACAGAAATAATGAAGTCAAAAAGTATTTATATCGCGTCAAGTCAACCAGAAGGAGGAAGTTTAACTATTGCAATTGGTTTTATGGATATGCTTTTGGGAAATTACAAAAGAGTAGCCTTTTTTCGTCCTATTATTCCTGATAAATCAAAAGATGAAAATGATATATATTTTATGCTGAAGCACTTTAATTTAGATATGAATTATAAACAGTGTTATGGCTTTAAAGTAAGTGAATATATTCAAGCCTATGCTGATGATAATCAAGATAAAATTTATCAAGAGCTTATAGCTAAACTTGATAAATTAAAAGAATCTTATGATTTTGTTTTGATAGAAGGCTCTTCTCGCTATCAATTTGATACAGTTTTTGATTTTGATATTAATCTTCGTATAGCACGAAATTTAGAAACAGTTTATATCCCTATTCTCAACGCCAAAGATAAATCTGCGGATGAAATCATTAGTGAAACGCATATTGTAGCTGAAGCTATTCATGATGAGGGTTGTGTGCATTTGGCAACTTTTATTAATAGATGTGATGATACAATTATTGATTATTTGCAAACACATCTTCAGAATAAAGAAAATGAGCAGATATATCTCTTGCCAGAAAATATAGAGCTAGATACTCCAAGCCTTTCGCAAGTAAGAGATGAGTTTAATGCCAAAATGGTTGTAGGTAAAAGATCACAACTAGAACATCCAGTGACTAATATCAAAGTAGCCACGATGAGTGTAGAAAATTATTTGGCAAATATAGCTAATGGTGATATTGTGATTGTAGCAGGTGATCGTATAGATATTATTGCTGCATCTATTATCTCATTTTATGCTAAAAATCATCCAAATATATCAGCTCTTTTACTTACAGGAGATATACCTATATCAGATGATATTAAGGGTTTGTTAGAAGATTTTAATGATATTGTAGTGCCTATACTGAGTGTAAATTGTGATAGTTTTAAGTTAGCTGTAGCCTTAAGTAAAATGAAAGCCAAAATAACTCCAAAGAGTATACAAAAAATTACTCTTGCAAAATCTATCTTTGATAAATCAATCAATAAAGAAAGACTCTCTGAACGCTTTGCAAATAGCCCTAATAATATAGTAACACCTATTATGTTCCAGTATAGAATTTTGGAACGAGCAAGAGCTAATCGCCAAAGAATAATACTTCCAGAAAGTAATGATGAGAGAATTTTACGAGCTGTAGATATATTAATTCGTAGGGATGTTGTAGATATAATTTTGCTTGGA
>JADGER010000084.1 GCA_016744315.1 Sulfurovaceae bacterium | reverse complement strand
GGAGTAAATGGGAGTTAATCATACGGGTTTCAAACCCGTATCCGCTTTTTCAAAGCGTTATACCAACCCACCCTCTTTAAGAGGGTGGTCGTTTAGTTAATGTAGAATTTATTATATTAATTATCTTACTTGGGATATATATTAAAACTATTGCAGAAGGGAAACCGTAAGTTATACATTTACGGTATCAATAAAATCAGTTAAACTCTCTATGCAATGCTTATCTTGTCCTTCTTATGCAAGGATTTCCATAGGAATTCCCCCCTTTCTCTATAGAAGTATTTTTGATATAATCTCTTTTTTTGATATTTTTTTGAAGTCTCTATTGTTGCTGAAGGATGCCAAATTTTTTCTAATAGTATAGAAAATAGTTACATACTTATTATATTTATAATTTATATCATATTTTAAGTCACTTGTTATGATTGCTTTAATATTATTAAAAACAATATTTTTTATTATTAAAACAAATACTACTCTAGGAAGTACACTATGAAAAAATTAATAACATTGTCACTTATGGCATCTTTGGCTATCACAAATCTACAATCAGCTACAAATGCAGAACTCGAAGAGAGAATAGCTCTGTTAGAAAAAAAACTCTCTAAAACCAATAAAAAACTTAATGTTGTCAAAGCACATGATGCCTATGATAATATTAAATTTAGTCTTAATTTTAGAAATAGTTTTGATAGCATTAACTATAAATACAATAATTATAGTTACAAAGGGCAAGACCTTTCAGGAACAGAAGCCTCTAATGATAGTCTATTAACAAGCAGGTTGTATCTCAATATGAAATCTTCTCCTGTAGAGAATTTGATGTTTAGTGGACAGTTAGCAATGTATGGAACTTGGGGTGGAAGTCACCTCGCTTATGATACAGCACTCAAAACTTGGTCAGAATCATCAAAAGCCACAGATGCTATTGTTAGAGTAAGAGAAGCCTATTTTGTATGGTCTGATAGCTTTGGAGACGAGGGATTACCGTACTCTTTTAGCGTTGGGCGTAGACCATCTTCTACTGGTTTTTTAGGAAATATGAGAGAAAATGAAAAAGCTGGTTCTCCTTTGGCACATATTACCAATATGGAAGTTGATGGGGCAATGATTAAACTTGACCTTGATAAATATGTTCTCCCTGGTGCATTTGTAAAATTTGTGTATGGACGCGCACATAGTGGTGGTATGGAGACATTGTATGATACAGCAAGCAATGGCTATAAACCGTATGCTCAAAACAATGAAGATTTAGATGAAAATGTAGACTTCTTTGTTGTCTTAGGAAGCCTTTATAATGATGGTCAATATAATTTAATGTTTGAACACGCTACCATTCTTGATACCAAAGGTGCAAGATCAGACACAAAAGCAGGGGCAGAACTTCCTAATGGAGAACTCAATAAATCTCTTGATGCAGGGACAGGCTATCTCTCGGCACTTTCACTCAAAATTGATGGTGTAGGAAATGAAATTAATGATTTCCTTGATTCTACTATTTTGTTTGCTTCTATAGCTATGACGACCTATAGCCCTGATGCTGGGCATCAACTTTTTGGTTCTACAGAAGACGAAACAGGATACTCATTTTGGGTAGGTGCAACAATTCCTGATATGATTACAGAAGATGGTAGATTTGGTATAGAATACAACCATGGCTCAGAATACTGGACACCAATCACTTGGGCAGAAGACACAGCCATAGGTTCAAAAGTTGCAGTCCGTGGTGACGCAGTAGAAGCGTATTGGAACTTTAACCCATTTGGTACAAAAAACCTCACTGCCCAAATCAGATACACATATATCCAACACGACTACACACCAAACATTCGATGTGCAGGATGGGTAAAACCCCAAGAAGTTGATATTGAAGCAGATGATTTAAGATTCTTTATTACTTACTCGTACTAGATTTTTTTCTTCCCATACTCTTCTCGTTTAGAGTCTCTTAGGGGAGGGGGAGAGATATTGAATTTATATCTTTATTCCAACACTACTCATATTTAATCCCACTAATCTTCTCTGCATATATTTTGAGTTCATCTATATGCTGATGCTTGTCCTCTATAGCTCGTTTAATATCTGAAGAGAAGTCCCAGTTTGGTGATTTGTATCCCTCTTGAAGTAGTTGGTCTAGCTGTTGTTTTGCTTCATCATATACTTCAGGAAAATGGGCTAGTTTATAAAACCAAAGTTCTGTTAAGAAATTATTATCTTTTGTCAAATCAAAAGCTTTATCTAAAAATAAAATAGACTCTTCTTTTCGCCCATGAGACAATAAAAATCCTGCATAATTACCATTATACTCTGCATCATTAGGGTCAATCTCTAAAGCTTTGAGATAATATTTCTCTGCATTTTTATAATCTTTTTTAACATTCTGTAAAAAGTTTGCATAGTTGCCATTATTATTTGTATGATTAGGGTCAATCTCTAAAGCTTTTAGATAATACTTTTCAGCATTTTCATAATCTTTTCTAACATCACTTAAAAAGACTGCATAGTTGCCATTATAATTTGCACTATTAGGGTCAATTTCTAAAGCTTTCAGATAATACTTCTCTGCATTTTCATAATCTTTTTTAACTTCATGTAAAAAGAGTGCATAATTACCCATAAGTTCATGTCGTTTTGGATGTTCTTTTATCCCCTCTTGAAATATTTTATCCTTTTTTTCTATATCTTGCTCATCATGTATCTTTAATTGGTAATCCCACCATGTAGGGAGGATTGATCTTGAGTTCTCTTTAAAAGATGTAGAGGTAGATGATTTGACCTCTTGTTTGAACTGTTCTAATGCTTGTTTATAATTTTTTACTTTTTCTAAGGCATTTTGCACTATCAGAGATTTGTTTTCATCCTCTTCGGAGAGAGAATGAATAGATTTGAAGTTATAGACATTAGCGTGTAGTGCTACCATCAGCTCATCAAAACCATCAATCTTGACAATCCTATCGGCAGGATTTGTAAGTATAGATTTGATATTTGAACTTACATCCTTTTCATTTCTCACACACCAATAGATAGGTTGTCTTTGTGGTTCTTTGAGTAAATCCATAATGCTCTTATCATGTCCTCCATAACCTATCACTACTATAGGAGAGTTAGAGATGATAGGTTTGAGTGCTTTTTCTATAGGGGCATTGAGACTACAGGTACTATCAGGGGTATTGTAGGGATTGAGTAAAATATCTCTATGTACTTTGATGATAGTAGGTCGTGTAGAGTTGAGCTGTATAAACTCTGCTAACATTTCATGACCACAAACCAAAGGTCTCTTAGAAGTAAAAAGAAAGAGTGCATCTTCTATCAGCGTATCAAAATTAGTGGTTATTATAAAGTTGTGTTTGGTTTGTTCTAGTATTTGAGATAATATCGTATAGCCTATACTAGGTTCTTTATGCTCCATCAATTTTTGGAGTGTTTCATACCCATTTTTGGGATTGTGTTCAAATCTTTTGTTGTATATGGTCGTATAAGATGAAGCAATATTCTCTTCATCTATAAATTCTCTATCTATCCAACTCTGATACTCATCTCTCAAATCTTCTTGTATCTCTTTTATCCACTCACTAGCGAGTCCATATGCTGATGGTATCCCACTCTGCACAGAACTCCCCGCACCCAAAAGAAAGATAAACCGTGTATCACTCTTGTTTATTTTATTGTCTTTAAAAATTCTTTCTAAATTTTTTTGGCTGATAATTTTGATTTCTTGTGACATATTTAAATCCTAGTATTTGAATAGTTTATAGATAAGTATAGGTAAAATATGATTAAAATAATATTTTTATATCATCTATAAGTACCTTCTCTCACTCTTAAAAACACAGGAAATCTTGGTTTCCCATATTTTGTTAAGTTTTGATATTTAATTGTGATAATATCACCTATTTTTGGTGGATTTATTCTAAGAGTATCACTTAGTCCACTCCCTACTTTAAATTCAATGCCATTTGATAATTTACATTTTATTGAGCCTATTAACCCTTGTAATCGTCCTTTTCCCTCTTGGTAGCCTATTATTTTGCATTCAGTATCTTTAAAACTTTTTACTTTGAGTGCTTGGGATGAGCGATGATTAATATAAGGTGTATTGGGGTTACGGACGACAACACCTTCTCCATTTTTTGCTTCAATCTTTTTGAGAAATATTTTTAGATGATTGGTATCTTTAATTTTAATTTGAGGAATTATTTGTATTATTTTATTGCTATAGGGCTTTAGCTTGGCTAATCTTTGGGCTAAATTTCCTTGGCTATTGGGGACTTCAAAGATATAATGTTTTAGTTCTTTCCATTTTGGAGAGGGGTTTTTAGTGCGTACAATAGAGCTTATATTTTCAAAATCTCCTCTTTTTGTCCATAATTCACCATCAATCTCAAAGGGTGGATAGTTTTGGGTAAAATATTTTGGAGCATTAATAATATTGCCTGCACGGCTTCTTAGATTTTTACCATCCCAATAGGCTCTAATTCCATCAAGCTTTTCACTCATAACCCAACCTGTGATATTTTGTTCTTTATAGGTTTTCAGAAGTAAGAGTTTTGGCTTTTGTGCAAATAGAAGTAATGGAAGAATCAAAAGTATAAGTTTAGTTCTTAGTAGCATTACTTATAACTCTAAAATCTTTTGCCAATTAGTATAAACTTCACTCTCTTTTGGAAAATACTCTAACATAATTTTTGCATATCTATCAAAAGGGTTATCTGTTTTATAGAGTTCTAAACGCTTTTTAAAAGATAAATCATAACTATTAAAAATCGTTGTAAATGGTACAGGGTAATCACTTCCGTAGAGGAGTTTATGATGGATATGTTTTTGCTTACTTAGATGTGGTAAAACTTTGGCTCGTACAGGTGTGAGGAGTGCAGATATATCTGCATAGAGAGTATCATGTCTTTCTAACATTTCCAAAAGTTGGTGGTATTCATCATTAAATTTTTTTGGATTTTGTGAGAGAGCTTTGAAAATTTGGAGTGGGTGATAGCTAAGAGCCATATGAGCTGCAATAGTAGTCACTCCTACTTCAAGAGGGTGATTGAGCATCGAGAGAGATTCACAGCTCTTTACAGAATGAACACTACTTTCACTTCCAATATGTACAATAAGGGGTATGTTTTTTTGTTTGAGTTTCTCAAAATAGGGACGGTATCTAGCTTCTGAAGTATCTACACCCCAATAGTTTTGAAGAAACTTTGCACCTTTAAATCCTAACTCATGGTATTTATCTATCAAATCAAGTGCGTCAGGTCGCATAGGATTTATAGAAAAGAAAGGAATAATAATATCTTTGTTTTTTTCATACACTTTGAGTGTATCTTCATTAGTAGCACAAACAGTCAAATCTTTATGAAGCTCTTGCCCATTTTTATCTACTTTTGCATCCACACCAAAAAGAACAGTTTTTTCTATATGTTCAGAGTTTCGGATGCCTTGTGTTATACTTTTTACATAAGTTTGATAGGGATTATTTATTAATTCTTTGGCATCTATTCCCATTTTTTTTGCAAAAAAAGTAATGGCAAATTTATCAAAGAATCTATCAAACCTTACTTCACTATTAAGAAGATGAAGATGTATATCTACAGTTTTCATTTTTGATACATAGCTGTAAGATGTTCCATCTTTTTACCCATATTCAAAAGAACCATATCAGCTAATACTAATGCCATCATCGCTTCACAAACTACAGTCCCTCTAATAGCCACACAAGGATCATGCCGTCCTTTGAGTTCACAAGTTACTTCATCTTGAGTTGTAGTGATTGTTTGTTGTGCTTGAAATATGGAAGGTGTTGGCTTGAAGTGTGTTTTGACTATAAGCGTGTCTCCATTGCTAATGCCTCCTAATACTCCTCCTGAATGATTACTACTAAAGCCTTGTGAAGTAATTGGGTCATTATTTTGTGACCCTTTAAGATGTGTAGAGAGTATGCCATCGCCTATTTCTACAGCTTTGGCTGCATTAATCCCCATCATAGCATCAGCAAGTCTTGCATCAAGTTTATAATAAAGAGGCTCTCCTAATCCTATAGGTACTCCTGTAGCGGTAGTTAGAACTACGCCTCCAACAGAATCATGTTTGAATTTTGCACCTAATATTGCTTCTTCTTGGGCTTTTTCTTTGTCTTTATCCAAGGCATACATACGGCTACTTTTTGCATATTCAAAATCTATACTATCGCCTGCAATACCATCAATTTCACAAATACCAGCTTGAATTTCTATCCCAATTTGTTTGAGCATAAGTTTAGCTATAGCTCCTCCTGCTACGCGTGCAGCAGTCTCTCTAGCACTTGATCGCCCACCACCTTTATAGTCTCTAATTCCATATTTATGATAATAAGTAAAGTCTGCATGTCCTGGGCGAAAGAGATCTTTGATATTATCATAATCACGACTTTTCTGATTGGTATTAAATATTACCATCATAATAGGCGTACCTGTACTCAATCCTTCAAATGTACCAGAAAGAATTTCTACTTTATCATCTTCTTTTCGCCCTGTTTCTAGGGGGCTTTTCCCTGGTTTTCGGCGGTCAAGTTCACTTTGGATATATGCTTCATCTATTGTAAGCCCTGCTGGAACACCATCAAGTATACATCCTAGTGCCTTACCATGGGATTCTCCAAAAGTAGTAATTGTAAATTTTTTACCATAAGTATTCATATTCTTTGCCTTTTATCTAAGCTTCTCTAATGCTATTTGTGCTGCTTTTTGCTGTGCCTCTTTTTTACTTTTCCCTTGAGCTGTAGCTATGGTCTCTCCATGGAGAATAATGGCTATCTCAAATTCCTTTTGGTGGTCAGGACCATAAGATCTTAGTAGTTCATAAGTAGGTGTTATTCCATGGCTAGATTGTGTAAGTTCTTGAAGTGCTGTTTTGTAGTCTCGTGAGAGTGATTGTAGATCGATTTTGGCATGAGTCTCTTTGAGAAGAGCAATGACTATGGTTTCTACTACTTTAAGACCTGCTTCCATATAAATAGCCCCAATTATTGCCTCAAATGCATTAGAGAGTAAAGAAGATTTTTCTCTTCCTTTATTATTCTCTTCAGCTAAAGAGAGGTAGAGATATTTTCCTAAGTTAATTCTTTTGGCTATAAGTGTAAATCCATTTTCATTTACTAAGGATGCTCTTGTTTTGGATAATATCCCTTCATCAGAAGTAGGAAATTTTTTGAATAAAAATTCTCCTACAATTAAATCTAGTACTGCATCACCCAAAAATTCTAGCCGCTCATTATTGTAAGGCTTTTTATAACTCTTATGTGTCAAAGCCTCAATAATCAATTGCTCATTTTGAAATGAGTAGTTAAGCCTCTCTTCAAGCTCTTGGTATTGTGTCATGTTTTTCTCCTAAAATTATATTATGTTGTTTACTTTAGAGTAAAGAGTAGTTTGTTTGTGGACTTTTTTGAGCAATATCTTCTTCTACTTCTATAGTATTAATAGCTAAACAATTTGGACATCTTGTAAAAGAGAGAGGGAAGTTTTGTTTACATTTTTTACAAAGATAAGAAAATATCAAATCTCCATCTTCATATCCACTCATCCTACCTGCTGCCAACATATCAATAGCAAAGATACCACTTTCGCGTAATGGTTCTTGGAGATGACCTTTGGCATAATAGATTGTCATTAGTCGTTTATCAAGGTGAATTATATCTAAATCGAGTTGTGAATAGGGCAAAAACCATAAAATATCCAAAACGCTATGGAGTGATCTTTTGTCTATTAATGCCCATGCTTTTCTGATATCTAATCTAAAAAATAGTGCAAGGGTAGGGCGATAGAGAGCAGGCTCTTCATCTACAAGTTCTTCAAGAATTTTTATTTTTTGTTTAGGAAGAATAGTTTTATCTGATGAAATTTTTTCAAATTCTAAAAACTTCTCAAATTCATTAGTCTTTTCACCCAAAGTTTGTAAGGGTTCTATAACCTCTTGTGCTTTATCATACTCCCTCATCATTTCATAGACTATACCTAGTTCATAGAGTATCTTTGGTTTGCGTGGTTGTTTGTGAAGTATTTCAGAGAATATTGTTCTGGCTCGTTCTAAAAATCCTGCACGAAGATAAGTTCTCCCAAGCCGTTCCATAAGATCACTTTTGTCAACTTGGTTATCTGTATGTTTAATAAGGTAGAGATAAATATTAATAGCTTTATGGTATTCTCCACTATTTTCAAAAGCATTTGCCAAGAGGGCTAGAGGCTTGAATATTGCGGCATCATAAGGCATAGTTGTTGTGTCAAAGGTACACTCTTTTGTATCAAACTTTTCCAAAAATTTATGGAGCATACTTTTTTCTTTTTGCTGTTGATAAATTCCCCAAGCATAAGTGACTAATGATATAATCAAACTAAGTGCCACAATAAGTAAAATACTAAAGAGTGGATCACGATAAGTAGGGAGTATACTATCCACGAAATTCCTTCATTTTATTATAGAGTTTATTATACCTAAACGAGAGTAGTATTTTGATTTAATACGATTAAGCTATAATGTTATTTTATTATTTAGTCAAGAAATCGAAGGGGTTTTATGTACAGGATAGGTGTTATTGGGACAGGATTTATCGCACGAGGATTAGTAGAACTACTAGATCAACATCAAAGTTATACTATCTCAGGAATATTAACACGCACAGATACCCTAGCAAGAGAGGATTTTCCACGAAGTGAATTATTGACAAATCAGTTGAGTGTCTTGATAGAAAAGTCTGATTTGATTGTTGAGTGTAGTGGGGATGTCTTGTATGCTACGGACACAATAGAAGAGATTCTCAAAGCTAATATTCCTGTTGTTACTATGAATTCAGAATTTCATATAACTACAGGATCTTATTTTGTAGATAAAGGCTTGGTTACTGAAGCAGATGGAGATCAACCCGGAGCATTAGCTGCACTTCATGAAGAAGCTATCGAAATGGGATTTACTCCTTTAGTATATGGTAATATCAAAGGCTTTCTTAACCATACTCCAGAGATAGATGAGATGAAGTATTGGGCTAAAAAATCTAATATTAGTCTACCTATGGTTACCTCTTTTACAGATGGAACAAAGATACAAATAGAACAAACACTTATAGCTAATGGATTGAATGCAACTGTATTACAAGAAGGACTTGTAGGGTTACATTATGATGATATGACACTAGGTGGAAATGTTTTAGCATCTAAAGCCAAAAATATAGGTGCACCAGTAAGTGATTATCTACTCTCTTCTAAATTACCAGCAGGTGTATTTATTGTAGCAGAGCATCCACAAAAAGCTGCACTCAATTATTTGAAACTAGGTGATGGTCCTTATTATGTTTTAGATCGTACTTTTCATCTATGCCACCTAGAGATTGTGAAAACAATTAAACGAGTCTTATCAGGTGGAGGCGTTTTGTTAGATAATAGTAGAACTCCTACCATCGGTGTTGCTACAATAGCAAAAAGAGATTTAAAAGTTGGAGAGTATATTGGCAAAGGTATAGGAAGTTTTGATGTTCGTGGTATCGCTGTAAGAATCAAAGAGAATAAAGATGTTCTCCCTGTAGGATTATGTGAAAATGTTACTATGCGTAAAGAAGTAAAAGCAGGTGAAAAAATATTATTTGAAGATGTAAGCATCCCTCAAAGTAGAGCCTTAGAGATATATAACGAGATTATTAGCAAGATTTAATTTTTTAGTTATGTGTAGAGTTGGCTAAAGCCGACCCTACAAGAAATTATTTTACTTAAACCCTTTAACCAACTTCTTCAAACTCTCGAATGTTTCTTCTGAATTATCTCCACCATATCGTATTACTTCATAGAGTTTATCTATCTCTTTTATTTCTTTATTATACTCTTGGCTACAGCGAATTAAAAATTGGTGCATGGTTTCTTTGTCGGCTCTTTTGTAGCCCTCTTTGTAGAGTTTTTCTAAGAGGGGTTGCATTAGGCAGATAAGTTTATCATAGCAAATAGGACGACGAAAATATCGTAAGAGTAAAACACTCAAAAGTATAATTATTAGTATTGTTCCTACAAATTGAGCTACAAATAAAGGGTCTTCTTTTGCTTTATCTAGAAGTTGCAGTTGGCGGAAATGGCTGTAGTGTAGAATCCAAGTTTCTATTTGATATTTTACATACATCATATAAAGATTTAGTTGTGAAGTTTGGGTATTGGATTTTGGATTAAGTAAATCTTGGGTTTGGGCATCCATTTTACTTGCCCACGCAGTAGTCTCATACCGAGTCCATTTTTTGTCTATAAAGAGTTCTGCCCATGCATGTGCGTCTTTTTCTTTGATAACGAGGTAGTTTTGAATACCATTTGATGCATTTGCTTTGTATCCTGTCACAACTCTAGCAGGGATATCACTCATGCGTGCCATATTTACAAACGATGATGCAAAATGAACACAGTAGCCTAGTTTTTTGTCAAATAAAAAGCTATCTGTAGAGTTATTAAGATCAAGTGCTTCTGGTTTAAGAGTATAGGTGAGATCATTTTGTTTAAATACTTCTATAATTGCATCTGCTCGTTTTTTTGGATCTTTTATTTGAGCTTTGATATTTTTTGCTATTTCCCAACTCTTTGGATTACTTGTAATATCTGTATCCAA
>JADGER010000083.1 GCA_016744315.1 Sulfurovaceae bacterium | reverse complement strand
TCCAATCTTATTGAAAATCCTTTTAATGGTATGCCTGCATTCTCTTTGGATGAGAGATACTTTTTTGTTCCTGGGTTTCCAGAAATGAGTCATCCTATGCTTACTAATATAGCAAAAAAACTCTTTCAAGAAAAACGCTCCTACTATCGCCACTCTTTAACAGCTAAATGTAGAGAGAGTGAGCTTATAAATGTTATGGAACAAATGCCCCAAGGTGTAGATTTTTCTTCATTGCCAAAATGGCATGATGATGCTTGGGTAGTAACTATCTCTGTAGCTTCATATGATAAAGCTATTGCCAAAGAATCTTTTGCTTTGTATATACAACACTTAGAATCAAAAGATATAGGCTTTACTCTTACTGATGGCTTATAAGGAAATACTCCAACATCCTGTTATCGGCAGGCTCTCACTTATACAACTTATCTCTTATTTTGGGACTTGGTTTTCTCAGGTAGCTATCTTCTCTATGCTTGTATCTTATGGAGCAGATGAGATTACTATTGCTCTTGTTGCTGCTATGAGTATGTTACCAGCAGTGATTTTAGCACCTCTTATTGGTATTATAATCGACCGTATTCCATTTAAAAAACTTATGATGACGCTTTTGGTTGTTGAGATAGTAATGACTTTGGGGTTTACCCTGATTAACTCTTTGGATATGGTTTGGATTTTGATGATTTTGATATTTATTAGATCCTCTTCTGCCTCTATGTTATTTTCTGCAGAAATGGCACTTTTCCCAAAAATACTCAAAGGAGATATGCTCAAAAAAACCAATGAAATCCACTCTATTATCTGGTCATTATGCTATGCTTCTGGTATGGCTGTAGGTGGATTAGCTACTTATTATATGGGCTTTGACACAGCATTTATTATAGATGCTCTCCTTTATACTTTGGCTATATTTATTCTTTTGGGACTTAATATAACACTCAAACAAGAGATTCATACAAACTCAAATTATGAGATGCTCAAAGAAGGATTTCTCTATTTTATTCATAATAAAAAAATTATGCATCTTATATTTATTCATGCACTCTTAGGGCTTACGAGTTTTGATGCACTTGTAACTCTATTGGCTGATTTTGAGTACAAAGAGATTATAGCTGTACCTTTGGCTATCGGTTGGATTAATGGCACACGGGCATTAGCTCTTATGATAGGACCACTTTTTATTAGTAATCTTGTAGACAAAAAAAACCTGCACTACTTTTTTGTACTCCAAGGTCTCGCCATTATTTTGTGGGCATTTTTGGAGTTTAATTTTTATATTAGTCTTATTGGTGTTTTTATCACAGGTCTTTTTACAACAACGCTTTGGTCGTATACTTATCTCTTGATTCAAGAAGAGATAGAACCGCAGTTTATGGGAAGAATTATCTCATATAATGATATGTTTTTTATGCTTTTTAATGTTTGTGTAGCTCTTTTTATAGGTTACGCTAGCAAATGGGGATTGAGCCTACAAGGAATTACAATAGTTTTAGGAGTAGGGTTTTTATTTGGATCATTGTATTATTATTGGTTTAAACGAGCCTATTTAGATTAATGCCATACTGTCCAAATATTTTCTTTTAGCATATTCTTTGCATGGTCACAAAGAGGTGCCTGTATATAGATATATTTTTTTGTAATTTTAGCATGGTGGTAGAGTTCTATTTTTTTGTGTAGCTCCATAAGTTCTGCAACCTCTTTACGGATAACTCGACTCTTTTTGGAAAGTACCATAACTATACAAAAATACCCTTTTAAATCAACGCCTAGATAAATAGTAATGCGTTTACGACTCCCAATCTCTTTGGGTTTGACCTCTTTGAGTGTTTTACAAATAAGGTTCTTGCTTCTCATATACTCTACAATATCTTTCATTTATTTCTCTTTTTTCGTAAGGGATGGTAATCATTGATAGTTTGGGCTAAATTTTCTTTTTGGATATGAGTATATATTTGTGTAGTGAGTAAAGAGCTATGCCCTAAAAGGTCTTGGACTACACGCAAATCTGCACCACCAATAATAAGTGCAGATGCAAAAGAGTGACGGAGTACATGAGGGGATACCCCTAGATATTTTTTGACTATCTTATACGCAGATATACGACTAAGGGGGTTGCCTTTGTAGTTAAGCCATATATGGGAGCTTCTGATACCTTGGGCTTGAATATAAACTTCCAAAGCTTCCAAGGCAATAGGGGCGATAGGAACTACTCTTTGTTTTTCGCCTTTGGAAAATCGAATAGTAAGCCAGCCATTGCTAATATCACTTCGCTCAATAGCAAGAGCCTCAGAAACACGACAGCCACTAGCATACAAAAAGAGTATTAGAGCATAATCACGCAATCCTATAATTTTGCTACGGTCTATATTCTTTATACCACTCATAATCTCTTCAAAGCTTTGATATTTTGGTAAGCCTTGGGGAATTTTTGCCATAGGTATAGTAATATGGTTTTCTCCAAAAGATTGTTTATGACAAAAGTGAAAAAAACTATTGATAGAAGAGAGTTTACGGTTGAGTGTTCGTTTGTTTTCAAAGAGAGCTAAAAAAGAGAGAATATCTAGCGTATCCAAAGAGAGCAAGGGTTTATCAAGCTCTTCTTGGAGTTGTTGAAGGTCGTGAATATAAAAGCCTATGGTTTGAGTAGAAAGTGCCTTATTGACACTTAAATACTCTTCAAAAGCACCTATTAAATCGCTCACAGACTCAATTTATCAAGAGAAATAACAGTATTGTCTTTGTATATTTTATGAGCAGAGATAAAAGCAAAATTATCTACTTCTCCTACATCATATATACGATGTTTTTTGAGATTGCTATCTATAACAATCAGTGAACCTTGTTGGTCAAGAGCATATATTCTTCCACCAAAAGCAGTGGCTACACTAAAGTGTGCAAATTTAAACTTTTTGTAGGCTATTTGTTTTAGTGATGAATCCATTTTGATAATTTCACCAGCTTTTGTAAAGAGGTAAATAAATCCTTTGGATATAGCCACTTCACTAATGCCTTGTGTAAATTCACCCTCAGCTGTTCCTATAGTCATAACACGGTTAGGTGTTGCTGATACAAGTAAATTACCTACTCGTGAGAGATAGATAACATTATTGAGTCTACTTTCTGAACTAATATAAATAACTTTCGCATTTTCAGGAGTATTCATATCCATAATCAATAGTTTTCCATCAAGAGTAGGAACTACTGCTAAGTTATCAATAAACATAGGTGTAGCAATTCTTGTATCTACGGCAAAAGCATCTTGTGCTTTATTTTCTACAAGTTTTGTATCTGTAGCAATTTTATAGATACCAAAAGTATTATCTTGTAAAAGATAAACAATAAGTCCATTTTTAATACCAGCAGAGACAATAGGTGTTTGAAATTCTATTGTTTTGGCTATTTTTTTACTTTTTTTACTTATAAGTAGTAAGCGTCCTGATTGATTGGTTGTTAAGACATAAGAGCTATTTTCACTCAAATATACTTCACCCTCTTTTAAAGGGAATTTTCCAGAATTATTTTTGCTAATATAAGTATGATTATCAAAGGTTACACCATCACGAGTAAGATAGATGGCTTTTCCTTGATGTTTGCTAATGGCACTTGATGCACTCAGTGTTTGCTCAGGTTCAAAATATTTTTTTCCACTACAGCCTGTAAAGGCTAGAAGAATAATAAGAGTAAATATTCCAGATAAATATTTCATATTACTCTCCTTTTATAGTGTAATGACTCAAAAGTTGTGCAACTGATGCCAAAGATGATCGTGAATCTACTAGTTCTAGTTTTTCTTTTGCTTCTTTGCTTTTGCCACTTTTAATCTCAGTGTATGCTCTTTCGACCAAAGAAAGATCTTTGTAATACTCTGAACTAGTAGCACTCTTTGAGAGTATACTTATATGGTACTTACTAATATCAGCGATGATATTATTTTGACTATTATTAAGTGTTTTTAGTTGTGTTGTATTTTTGCTTTTGACTGCCTGAGAGTATGTGTAGAGTTCCGAAAGTTTAGGATTATTCTCTTTGAGCAATGCTAAGGCTTGACTATTACTTGCATCTTTTTTCAGAACAAGTAGTGCATTATTAGCTAGATTAAGTTTGGAATCAGCCATATTTCCAGCTATAGTAGTTCCTGCAAATGCTATAATTCCCGCACCAATAAGACCCCATAGTGCAAACTTGTATTTATTATAAAGTGTCTCAATCTTCAAAGCACTCTCTAGTACTTTTTCATCAGCACTTAACTCTTTTTTTACATAATTAATATCATCTTGAATACTCACATGCTCTCCTATTGTATATACTACAAAATTAATGCTTTATTGTACCCAATTAACTATTAATTTTAGTAAGTATGCCATGAAAAACGAGTCTGTCATCAAAGAGAGAGTGAGGTAAAAATTGAGAGAGATACTCTCCATCACCACCAGTAAAATAGACTTTTTTATCTTTCAGGTGTTTTTGAATAATAGCTATAATAGGTGCAATAACTCCATAACTTATACCTTCTTTTGTAGAAGTAGGCAGAGTGTTTAGAGATATATCTTTTTGTAGTGTTATATCTAATATAGGAGATATAGATGCATAGCTTTGCATTGTGGCTTTGAGTCCTGCGAGGATAAAGCCACCCTGATAGTGTCCATTCTCCATTATATCTATAGTAATAGCAGATCCAGCATCAACCAATACAGCATTGTCATAGGCTAGGCACAAGGCTTTTCTATCTACCCCCATTGTGTGATACTCACCCTCTAGGGTAATAAGTGATGAAATATTTTTCCATAGAGTATTTTTTTGAATCTCTTGCTCTACTTTTTGATTGACACAAATATATTGAATGGCTTCGTTTGCATAGAGTTCTATGGCATGTTTATACTCTAGGTGTTCTACCTTTAGACCGTCGTAAATATGTATATGTGTATTACCAATATCAGCTAGAAGGGGATGATTTTTCATTTGAGTATCTACTTTTTTGTTTTGATGGTATACAATTATAGCAAATATTATAGAAGAGGCTTTATGAAAATTACAAAAATAGAAACCAAGATACTCAAAGCAGTACTTAAAACACCTTTCCAGACAGCTTTACGGCGTGTAGAGTCTTTGGAAGATATAGTAGTACTTATTCATACCGATACAGAGCATATTGGTTATGGAGAGGGGTCACCTACGCCTGTAATTACAGGTGAAACTATGGGAACAATGCTTGCGGTAATAGAGTATCTTACACCTTTTTTATTAGATAGAGATATAGAAGAGTTTTCTTCTCTTTTGGATATAGTAGAATCAAAAATACTCAAAAATACTACAGCTAAATCTGCTCTTGAAATAGCACTGTATGATCTCAAATCCAAAAGTCAAAATCAAGCTCTTTATACAATGCTAGGTGGAGTGCAAAGAGAGTTTGAAACAGATATTACTATTAGCCTTGGAACTGTAGCACAGATGCTAATCCATACCCAAGAGGCATTGGCATTAGGTTATAGAATACTTAAAATAAAAGTGGGTGAAAGACCTTTGGAAGATATAAAGCGGATAGAAGCTATTTATAAATCTGTACCTAAAGATATAACTCTAAGAGTAGACGCAAATCAAGCATGGTCTGCCAAAGAGAGTGTGCAGATACTTACAACCTTGGAGAGTAGGGGAGTGGTATTAGAACTTGTAGAACAGCCAGTAAAAGCAGAAGATACCAAAGGATTACAATATATCAAAGAGAGAGTACAAACACCATTATTAGCAGATGAATCACTTTTTACTCTTGCAGATGGACGCTATTTATTAGAGAATAATTGTGTTGATTTTCTGAATATTAAATTAGCCAAATGTGGAGGTATTCGTAATGCTTTGAAGTTAGCAGATATAGCAGATGCATATAATGTAAAATGTATGTTAGGCTGTATGCTAGAAGGGGCTATAAGTGTATGTGCAGGAGTACATGTAGCATCTGCTAGGACAAATACTATTACAATGCTAGATCTTGACGCAGTAAGTTTATGCCAAAGTACTCCTACTCGTGGAGGAGTTATTTTTGATGAATCAAAGATACTACTCTCCAAATCTATAGGATTAGGTATAGAGTATTAGCGTGCTATTTACTCTTTATTTGTATCGAAAAATTGAAGCTTTTAGAGAAGTATGTTATAATCTATAAATTATAAAACAGATGAGATATATGAAGAGTCAAACAAAAACGCAATACTTTAGCAGTCCACTCTATTTAGAGAGTGGTCGTATCCTAGAGCCGTATCATATTATATATGAGAGTTATGGTACGCTTAATGCAGACAAAAGCAATGTTATTTTAGTCTGCCATGCACTTACGGGTTCACACCATGCAGCAGGTACCTATGAAGGTGATCGCAAGCCTGGATGGTGGGATGGAATAATAGGATCAAACAAAGCGATAGATACAGATAAATATTTTGTACTTTCAACCAATGTTATTGGGAGTTGCTTTGGCTCAACGAGTCCTATGAGTGAAAATTATCCTAGCCAATCTCCATATCGTTTGAAGTTTCCTGTTGTCACTATCAAAGATATGGTACATGCCCAAAAACAGCTTTTGTCTGATTTGGGTATTTACCATCTAAGAGCTATTATTGGTGGTTCTATGGGAGGAATGCAGGCATTACAATTTGCAGTAGATTATCCTAACTTTGCAGATGATATTATCTCTTTGGCTGCTACTTATGCTACGCGTCCTTGGACGATAGCATTTAATAAAGTAGCTGTAGAAGCCATACGCAAAGATCCAAGATTTATGAATGGAAACTATGAAAAAGATGCTTTTGTAGAAGAGGGCTTAGATGGATTAGCTATTGGTCGTATTGCTGGGCATATTTCTTATTTGTGTCCTGATGCTATGGATAATAAATTTGGACGCAATTATGTAAATAATGATGGACTCTTTGAGCTATTTGGTCGTTATGAAGTAGAACGATATATGGAATATAATACTTCTAATTTTAGCAAAAATTTTGATCCATTAAGCTATCTTTATATTGTCAAAGCTATTAATACTTTTAATTTAGCAAGAGGCTATGATTCATTATATGAAGCGATATTACGCATTAAGGCAAGAGTACATTTGATTAGTTTTTCAAGTGATCATCTCTTTTTCCCTGAAGAGATGGCACATATTCACAAGATGATGCAACGAAATAAGCAAGAGAGTAGTTATACCCAAGTAGAAAGTACTTATGGTCATGATGCTTTTTTGGTAGAATTAGATAAATTTGCTGGTGTTATAAAAGAAGTATTTACTAAGGATAATTAAATGAAAGCAAAAACTTTTGAAGATAAACTCACACACTCTAAAGATATTTTAGAGAAATTAATGGATCAAGATATTTCCTTAGAAGAGAGTATTAAACTCTATGAAGAAGGACTAAAAAGTATTAAAGAGGCACAAACTCTTATAGAAAAAGCAAAACTAAAAATAGAAACTATAGAGAAAAAAAATATAGGAGTAGTAGAGTGAAAGAGTTAGTTGTAGCTGCGTTGCAACTGCCTACGCTTGGGATGAATGCTACTCGTTTGGAATTTTATCTCAAAAATGCCCACCAAAGAGGAGCAAAAGTAATGCTTCTTGGTGAGTATGTTTTGAACCATTTTTTCAAAGAACTTATCTCTATGCCAAAGAGCATGGTCAAAGAACAAAGTACCAAGCATGTGCAATTACTTAAATCTTTGGCACTCAAATATGAGATGATTTTTATTGCTCCTATTATACTTATCAAAAAAGATGGTTACCATAAAACTATTGCCAAAATTACAGCTAAACGAGTACTCTATTATGAACAGCAAATACTTATTCCTTATACACATTGGAATGAGAAGAAATTTTTTGAAAATCCTATAGCTCCACTCAAAGATCCTATGACATTTACTATAGATGGATTTAAGATTATGGTTATGGCAGGTTTCGAGATGCATTTTGACCCTTTTTGGGAGTCTGTAATAGCCAAAAAAGCAGATCTTGTACTTTTGCCTACTTCTTCTACTTTTGGTTCGCATAATAGATGGAGAGAGATTATCAAAACCAAAGCATTTTTGCATGGCTGTTATATTTTGCGTGCAAATCGTTTGGGTGAGTTTCAAGATAATGATGTAAAATGGAAATTTTATGGTGACAGTATGCTAATAAATCCAAAAGGTGAGGTGGATATGATGCTCGAAGATAAAGAATCTATGCTTATAGAGACCATAGAAAGATCAGTAATAACAGAGCATCGTAGAAGCTGGGCATTTGAAAGAGAATTAAAGGTGAGAGAATTATGAAACAGACAGAATATTTTACCCGTCAAATCCAACTCTGGGGTGAAAAGACCCAAGAGAGTCTTGGAGAGAAAAAAATAGCAATTATCGGAAGTGGTGGATTAGGGTGTACTTTGGCATTGGCTCTTGGTACAAGTGGTATAGGCTCTATAGATATGGTTGATTTTGATAAAGTATCATTGCACAATATCCATCGACAAATAGCCTTTACTCTCGAAGATGAAGGGCATAACAAGGCAGAAGTTGCAGCTTCTTTGGTAGAAAGTAAAAATCCTTTTGTTACAGTAAGAGCTTTTGATATGGATTTTGATAGCTTTAAAGCCTTGGGTCATAAATATGATTTGATACTTGACGCTACAGATAATCTTCCTGTTCGAGAGCAGATAGATAAGTATGCCAAAAAAATAAATACTCCATGGATTTATGCAAGTGTAGAAGAATTTAATGGACAAGTTTGTTTTTTTGAAGAGGCTGGGTTTGGAGTTTTTGCAGTGAGCGATCATAAACCAGCAGGAATAACAGCACCTATTGTGATGCATATAGGTTCACTCCAAGCAAATCTAGCTTTGCGATACTTGGCAGGTTTATCTGTGGCAAAAGATAAGCTTTACTATCTTTATTTTAATGATGAGGGTGAGTTAGTAACACAAAAATTTGGAATGCCAAAACTATAAAAAAGGAAAAAAATGAAATTAAAAACTTTGAGTATACTTACAGTAGCAATGATACTCTTATCAGGGTGTACACAAGAGACACAAAATTCACTAAGTCGTTCATTACAAAATTGGACAGGAACAAATGGAGTACTTGATGTTTATGCAGGTAATACACTAGTAAAAAGGTTTATGAAAATAGATAAACTCTCTACAGCGAGTGGAACGCATGATCAAGAATTACGCCCATATCGTTATGGTTATGGCTATGATGATAAAAATCTAAATCTTATAATAGATGAGGATGAAAAAAAGGTCTATTTTGAGTTTTCAGATTACTCAACAAGCTATATATTCTACGAGAACAATTCAAAATAATACAAAGGACATAAAATGAAATTTATCGAAAGCAAAGAAGCCCCAGAAGCACTAGGAGCATACTCACAAGCAGTAGAAGTAAACGGTATGATATATACCTCAGGACAAATAGGATTAGATGAAAAAGGTATGATGATTGCTTCAGATGTAGAAAACCAAACACATCAAGTAATGAAAAATCTCTTTTATGTTCTAGAAGCTGGGGGAGCTCACTTTAATGATGTTGTAAAAACCACCATATTCTTGACAGATATGGATGATTTTGAAAAAGTAAACAAAATCTATGCACACTATTTTGGTATGCACAAACCAGTAAGAAGTACAGTAGCCGTCAAAACCCTCCCTAAAAATGCTTTAGTAGAGATAGACTGCATAGCACTTGCTAGAGCAAATGTACATTTTTAGTAGATAATTTAGCATCTCACTAGATACCTTTTCTTTAGAAATCTTATAAATATTTAGGCTTGGGGCAAGTTCCCTTGCTTAAGTTTTTTATTGATTATATTTATATAATTCTGTTATTCTGCCCTTCACCTTTGAAATTTTTTTAACTATACTTAAAGTTTACTAGGAGTAAAATAATTAATATTATTTTAAAGGATTTTATTATGGATAGAATTATTAGAGAATCAATATCAAGTATTCTACTATTTACACCACTTATATTTTTAATAATATTATGGACATATTTAACTACAGAGTATCAAACTAATGAATTTGTAACAATTATATTTACGATAAGTCTTTTTTTAGTAGGTTTCATGATAGAGAAGCTTTATAAAAATAAATCATTTAATATAATATTATCTATAATCCATATTATAATTATATTTCTTCTCTCTTATACAATAATAAAATATCCAGATATTGTTTCAATCTGTATATTTCCTATAATATTTGTTTTTTTAATAACCACTATTTATTTAATAAAATCTTTATTCCAAGATAAATTAGAATATCTTGAAGAAGATAAATATTTTCAATATAATAAAAATGGAAATAAAATATTTGAATTTAATATATTTATTATAAATGAAGATAGAACTAAGTGGAAAAGTATCTCAAATAGATTTACAAATGAACACAAAAAAGAGTCTATACAACTTATGAAAAAGAATGGATTAGTAGAAGAATTTAAATTGGACTATGAAGACGCATCTATTAATAATATTCTATCTATAAAACATCATATTGGATTGCTTCAAATGTTTCATGAGGCAATAATTAATATATTGAAATCAAAAATTAAAAAAGAAGATAAAGAGATAATAAGTGTAGAAGATGAGAGAGATAATTTAGCCAAATTAATTTTTAAAACTAAATTGGTTCATTACAATATGGCGTTTACTTTAGGTTGGAGTGTTTTAAAAAACATTATAAAAATTTCTTTTATTTTATTCTCTGCATCGCTTATAACAAATATATTT
>JADGER010000082.1:10014-10751 GCA_016744315.1 Sulfurovaceae bacterium | reverse complement strand
TTAATTATTATATTGACCCCTATGGATATTTTTCAAGAGAAAATAAATTTATAAATAATATAACAAGAGTTAACAAAGCAGAAATTTTAAATACAAAATTATATGCAAATGGACAAATATATATTATTGGCACATCAAGACAGATGAGAGTTAATCCACAACTAATAGAAAACTTAACTCAAAAAGCAACGCATAATGTAAATATTACAGGTTCAACATTTTCAGAAAATACCCTATTGGCAAAAAAAATAAAAAAATTAGGTAAGAATTTTATTTATGGTTTTGACTGTACCTCACTAAATAAATATAGGGTTGAAAACTTTAGTGAAATTACAAATAGATATGTAACATATAAAGAAGAGTTAAAGAGCTATAAAAACATATATCTAGCACTACTTAATTTTGATATAACGCTACTATCAATTAATCATATACTAGATAGATTAAATAATAAAGACTATTATCAAATAGAAAATCATGAAAATAATCACCCTTATTCAATAAATAGTAAGGTTATAATAGGTGGTGTAGATGGTACAAATAAAAAAGCATCCTATTCAAGTTACACTATATATCCAGATAAAGAGATTATAGATTTAGCCAAAAGTGCTAATAACGATGATATATTCGTAATATTACCTAAATATATAGCTTGGTATAAAATGTTTCAAAAGTATAATAATATAGAAGATAAATACTTTCACTCTATTAAAATATTAGTTAGAGAAACAAAAGCA
>JADGER010000082.1:0-10004 GCA_016744315.1 Sulfurovaceae bacterium | reverse complement strand
TTTTATGGAAATAATACAATAACAAGAGATAGTAAAAATTTTGATACAAATGGATGGCACTTTAGACCCAAAATAGCTAATCTAATTTTTGCAAGAATATATAATAAAAATATAAAGGGTATACCAAAAGACTTTGGTATACTCCTAACTCCAAAAAATATAGATACAGTTTTATTAGAATTAAAAAATAATCTAAAAGAGTATCAATTAGATAAAAATATTTTTAAAAATTAATGTGGTGAACGCACACACCTTACACGATTTGTTTCACTTTTTATCTGCCAATCTCCACTATCACCATATCCATAATAAAAGTTAACACTCCATGCATAGCTTTTTTTATCTTCTATTGTTGTAGAACTCCAATAGTGATGGGGGATGACCTCTTTGAATGCATTTGTATTTATACTAGGGCTATACTTGCTTCTGTCTGCTATAGAATAGAGTTCGTTAAAATTAGGGAGTCTCCAATCATCATAAGTACCTAAACTCAAATTTTCACAATACTCTATAGCATTCTCCCAATTAATATTTGGTACACTTGTACTATATTCATCTTGCCAATAGAGTCCACTTTTATTATCTTTGACTACACCTGTGTCATCTCTTGTAAAAGTTCTAGTTGTAGTATCTCCTATAGAACGGACACAACGGATAAATGGGCGATTATCACTTTTGTTTATCCAGTCATCATGGTTAGATTCAAAATTAACAACCCATATACTTTGGTCTAAATCTTGTATCATAGAGTTTCCATCATTAGAATCTGCAATTTCAGAAGATGTCCAATAGTTTGCACTTGATATATTTTGAAAAACTGTATCAATTGGTGCAGTACTACTAGAAAGTCCTTTAATTGGCAAGCTCATTAGCTCATCAATGGTTGGAAGCCTCCAATCACGATACTCTCCTAAACTTAACTGTCCACAATAACTTACTGCTGTATCACCAGAGGTATTAGTATAATCTCCTGTATCGTAGTTAGCCTGTGCTACATAAGGTTTTTGTGTTTGTGTTACAGCACTATCATCTTGCCACATAAGCTGTGTTACATGGTCTGTTACAACCTCGTTTGTACTATCTCTTTCATAATTTGCTATAGTACCCAAAGCATAAAAAGCATCATCTTTAAGACTACTATCTGTTACACTATTTCCATCACTATCATAACTAATACTTTGGCGTGTTTTTTTAGGCAGAGGCTGAAAAGTTCCATTAAGTATGGCATACGAATCAATTTTTTTGTATGCTTGACTAACTGTGGCTGTATCTTTTGTAACAGCACTCATAACATCTTTTGCTTCAACAAGATCACTTAATTTATAGAGCATAAAATAAAAACCAACTTCTGTTTTATTTTCTAAAATTAGTGCATCATCTCCTTGTGAACCATTTGTTACAGCTAAGATAAATAGTGAACTACTCACTCTAGCATTATCAAGTTCTGTAACCCAATATGCCTTACCCTCTGTATCAGGAGTTCTTTTAAAAAGATTTTGATAAATTGCCAAAACAAAATCTTCTGTTGAGAGAGTACTAGAGTACTTATTACGAGTCTCATCTTGATCAAAAAAACTCTGAGCTACCTCTTCGAGTGTTAGATTAGCCTCAAGCCAATATTCAATACCGTCAATATCGGGAGCTCTATCAAATGTAGCTATATAAAGTTTTGTTAAATTATCTTTTGTTGTCTCTTGTGCAAAAGAGAAAATACTAAAGAAAAAAATAAAAATTATTATAAATTTTTTCATAATACACACCTCCATATTATTATATAAATATACATCTTCGAGGATAAAACTCAACTTAAAGTATAAATAAATTTAGGTTATTATTCAAAGACTATTAGGTATAATCACTTTAAACTAATATTATGAAGAAGTAAAATGAACACTTATAACCCACAAGAAGATATCTATATTCCCTCTATTTCGCCAAATGATCCTAATGAACTTGGTCATTTTGGAATCTATGGTGGTCGTTTTGTCCCAGAAACATTAATGCCCACATTAGAACAACTCAGACTAGACTACGAGGCTATTCGTTTTGATAAAGAGTTTTGGAAAGAGGTAAACTACTATTACAAAAATTATGTAGGTCGTCCCTCGGCTCTTTATTATGCTGAAAATCTTAGCAAAGAGCTTAATGCCAAAATCTATCTCAAACGAGAAGACCTCAACCACACAGGTGCTCATAAAATTAACCATACTGTAGCTCAAGCACTCTTGGCTAAAAAACTAGGAAAGAAAAAGATTATAGCAGAAACAGGAGCAGGGCAACATGGCGTAGCCACAGCCACTGTAGCAGCTCTTTTTGGTTTGGAGTGTGAGGTATTTATGGGTGCAAAAGATGTAGCTCGTCAAGAACTCAATGTATTTAGAATGAAACTTTTGGGTGCTAAAGTTCATGCTGTAGAATCAGGAAGTCGTACACTTAAAGATGCTATGAATGATGCTATTAGACACTGGGTAACAAATGCTAGAGATACTTTTTATGTTATAGGTACGGTAGCTGGTCCGCACCCTTATCCTATGATGGTACGAGATATGCAATCTATTATTGGATGGGAAGCTAAAGCACAACTCAATGAAGTAGAAGGCTCTCTTCCTGATAAAGTAATTGCTTGTATTGGTGGAGGTTCAAATGCTTTGGGTATATTTAATCACTTTTTACAAGATGAGAGTGTTGAGTGTATTGGTATTGAAGCTGGTGGATTTGGGATTGATAGTCGCCATGGCTGTTCTTTGGCAAAAGGAAGTCCTGGAGTACTACATGGGCAACTTAGCTACCTCTTACAAGATGAAGATGGACAGATTCAAGAAGCTCATTCTATTTCTGCTGGTTTAGATTATCCAGGTATTGGACCAGAACATGCCTTTCTTAAGGATAAAAATATTGTTACTTATGATTATATCACTGATGATGAAGCTATGGATGCTTTTGTATGGTTATCACAAGCCGAAGGTATTATTCCAGCATTTGAAAGTTCTCATGCTATAGCTTATCTTAAAAAAATGAAAAAAGATGATATAGAGGGAAAAACTATCTTAGTAAACCTCTCAGGAAGAGGTGATAAAGATATGATACAAGCTCAAGAAATTTTAAGTGATAAATTTAAATAGCATTATATTTAAGATATAATTGCTCTATTCATAATATTGTCATCAAAGGCATAAGATTTTATAAAAAAGGTTTTTTTAATGTTTGAAACGGTTATCGGTTTAGAAGTTCACGCACAACTCAATACAAAAACAAAGATTTTCTGCTCTTGTCCCACAAGTTTCGCAGAACATCAAAATAAAAATACATGTCCTACTTGTCTGGCACTTCCTGGTGCTTTACCTGTTTTAAACCTAGAAACTGTCAAAAAAGCAATGTCTTTTGGATATGCAGTGAATGCTGTTGTTAACAAAAAATCTATCTTTAATCGTAAAAGTTATTTTTACCCTGATAGTCCTATGGCATATCAAATAACACAATTTGATATACCTATCGTTGGTGCTGGAGAGCTATTTATAGACTTAGAAGATGGTAGTAGTAAAAAAATTGGTATCACGCGAGCCCACCTAGAAGCAGATGCAGGAAAAAATATACACGAAGGGGCTGTATCAAAAGTAGACCTTAATCGTGCAGGCACTCCTCTTTTGGAGATAGTCTCAGACCCAGATATGCGTAGCTCCGAAGAGGCAGTACTCTATCTCAAAAAACTTCACTCTATTGTCCGTTATATTGATATATCTAATGCAAATATGCAAGAGGGTTCATTTAGATGTGATGTCAATGTCTCTATCCGTCCAAAAGGACAAGAGGAGTTTGGAACACGAGTAGAGATTAAAAATATTAATTCATTTAAGTTTGTTAAAGCATCTATAGCTTATGAAGTCCAAAGACAAATAGAGGCCTATGAAGATGGTGTCTATGAGCAAGAGGTAAAACAAGAGACGCGTCTTTGGGATGTAGATAAAGGTATTACTAAGTCTATGCGTGGAAAAGAAGATAGTGCAGACTATAGATATTTTCCAGATCCTGATTTGCGTCCTACTATTGTTACAGATGAGATGATGGAAGAAGCCAAAAAGATACCAGAGCTTCCTGATGCAAAAGTAAAAAGATATGTTGCAGAGCTTGGAATTAAACATGTTGATGCTCTTATTATATGTTCAGTCAAAGAGATGGCATACTACTTTGAAGAGATGCTCCAAAATAATATCAAAGCCAAAACAGCAGTAAGTTGGCTTACATCAGAACTCTTAGGACGACTAAATAAGGCAAGCCTTGATATTACAACTTCTCCTATAGATGCAACAACCCTAGGTACACTTATAAGTAAAATTGAAGATAATACACTCTCAGGCAAAGGTGCTAAAGAAGTACTTGATTATATGATGGAAAATGAAAACAGGGATATTGATGCAATTATTACAGACCTTGGACTTGTTCAGTTAAGTGATGATACTACAATTCTTGCTATTATTGATGAGATATTAGCAAATAACACTGATAAAGTAGAGCAGTATAAAAGTGGTAAGGATAAATTATTTGGTTTCTTTGTAGGTCAAACGATGAAAGCAAGTAAAGGCTTGGCAAACCCAAGTAAAGTTAATCTATTGATTAAAGAACGATTACAGTAATCCACATAAAATAAAAGGAGATTTATTGAACTATTTTATAATACTATTTATAATGCTTAGTACACTGCTTATGGGACAAAGCAGTAGTCTCATTCCCATTTCTAAGACAAAATTTTTGCATATAGATAAAAATGGTGAACGACATAATGTTGATATGACAGGAAAAGATTTTATTCTTATCTCTATGCGTGAAGAGAATAGTGATGGTAGATTTTATGCTGTTGATAGAGATGGTACAGTTTGGCTTAGTTCAGGAATTACCTCTGGTATCGACAACTTTACACCATCAGGTGTTTGGAGTGTTTTACGAAAAAAACGCTACCACATGTCAAATGCTTATCCTGATGAAGATGGTATTAACAATATGGACTATAGCCTATTTTTTACTAATAGAGGGCATGCAATCCATAAAGGAAGTATGACAGGTATGTCTCATGGATGTATTCATGTACACAAAAGAATCATTCCTTCTTTATTTAATTGGTCTTGGCTTGGTATGCCAGTAATTACAACTCGTAAAAGCTATATGCCTTATGCCAAGGAAGATCTCAAAAAAATATACCGTCAAGTTATCAAAGTAAAACGAAGAGCAGACCACTCAAGAAAAACATTTCATCGCTAAGGGTTATTAAAGTTTCCTTAGCTACAATAGCAAAAATTAAAAAATGGAGCTATTTATTATGGTAATTGAAAAAGAAAATTGTGTAGTTGCGATTGAATATGAAGTTAAAGAAGCAGGTACAACAGAAATAGTTGACTCAAACAAAGGTGCATCTCCACTAGAGTTTATTACAGGAAAAGGTCAAGTTATCCCTGGTCTAGAAAATGCTCTTGTTGGTATGTCAAAAGATGAAAATGGTGATATTCTTGTAAAAGCATCTGATGCCTATGGTGAAGTAAACCCTGAAGCTGTTCAAGAGCTTCCTAAAGAGCAATTTGAAGGTATTGAATTAGCTGAAGGTCTTGTACTCTATGGTCAAGGTGAACAGGGTGAAACAGTGCAAGTAGTTGTTAAGTCTTTTACTGAAGAGACTGTTACTGTAGACTTCAATCACCCATTAGCAGGTAAAGACTTGATGTTTAGTGTAACTATAGTAAGCTCTAGAGAAGCAACTAAAGATGAAATTGCTACAGGTCAAGTTGGCGGTGCTTCAGAAGAAGGTTGTTGTAGTACAGGTGGTGGATGTGGCTGTGACTAATTAGTCCCCTCCCCCTATTCTCTCTTCTTCTTGGAAGAGAGTTTTTTACCTCTTTTTAATTACCATTATACCCACTCTTTTTATCTACATACATAAACCTTTTTAGTTTATAAACTCTTAATAACTCTCACTGTAAAATGAATTATATTTTATTAGGAGTTTTATATGAGAGAAGTAGCGTTTGATGATGTAGTCAAAGCCGTTCGAGATATCATATTGCATTGTGGGACTGATCTGCCACAAGATACTTATGATGCACTCGTCACAGCTATGGAGACAGAAGCATCACCAGTGAGTAAAGAGGTGATACGACAGATTTTGGAAAATGCAGATATTGCCAAAGATGAGAAGCGACCACTCTGCCAAGATACAGGTTTAGCAGTCTTTTTTGTCAATATCGGTGATGAAGTGAAGATCAATGGTGGTCTCTTGCGAGATGCTATCAACCAAGGGACAGAACAGGGCTATACAGATGCCTATCTGCGAGCGAGTACTTGTGAGCCATTTAGTAGAGCCAACCTCAAAGATACAGTAGGATACAACCTCCCTGCTATCATCCACTTTGATATCGTAGCAGGTGACAAGATAGATATAGAGTATGCAGCCAAAGGTGGAGGCTCAGAAAATGTGAGCCGTGCAAAAGTCTTCCCTCCAGCAGCAGGTAAAGATGGTATTGTAGAGTATGTCAAAGAGGTAATCTCTGATGCAGGTGGCAACCCCTGCCCTCCTATCACTATAGGTGTGGGTATTGGTGGTACTTTTGAAAAGGCTTGTATCTCTTCAAAGCATGCACTCTTTAGAGATATAGGCTCACACAATGAAGATCCAGAGATGGATGAGCTAGAACAACGCATATTAGTAGAGATCAACAAACTAGGTATCGGTGCGATGGGTATGGGTGGAACCAAGACAGCGTTAGCTGTGCATATAGAGTCCAACCCTTGTCATATCGCTTCATTACCTGTATCGGTCAATGTCCAGTGTCACTCATCACGACATACACACATCACAATATAGGGAGATAGAGATGGCAAGTTATACATTTACAACTCCACTCACAAGTGAAGATACCAAACAACTCGTAGCAGGTGATACAGTTTTGCTCAACGGCACTATCTATACCGCCAGAGATGCAGCACACAAACGACTCGTAGATCTTATAGAGGCAGGCGAAGAGCTTCCCTTTGATTTGGAAGGCTCTATCATCTATTTTGTAGGTCCTACCCCACCAAAACCAGGTGATCCGATAGGCAGTGCAGGACCAACGACAAGCTACCGTATGGATAGCTTCTCCCCTACTATGCTCAAAAACGGCTCCAAAGGCATGATAGGCAAAGGCAAAAGAGACCAAGGGGTCAAAGATGCCTGTGTAGAGTATGATGGTATCTACTTTGGTGCAACAGGTGGTGCAGGAGCACTCCTTGGCAAGCAGATTACTTCAGCAGAAGTGATAGCCTACCCAGAGCTAGGACCAGAAGCTATACGCAAAATCACAGTCAAAGAGTTTCCAGTCACAGTCATCAACGACACAAAAGGCAACGACCTCTACCAAATGGGTAGAGCTCAATATGAAGTAAAAGATTAAGGCTTAATGTAATTTTGTCGGGACAATTCTATCCCGACTTAGAAAATTTTTTTAATACTAATAAGGTATTTATCTTATGCCAACACTAAATATCTACAAAACCATTTTTATTCCAATAACTATTTTACTACTTTTTACTGCTCTATTTTTTTTGAATAGCTATCCTAATGTGAGTACTATTTTGGGTGGTATAGCACTTTTTTTGATTGGTATGGAGTATATGGAAGTAGGATTTAAAGCCTTTTCTAGTGGGGCTTTAGAGAGTGTACTCAAAAAATTTACTAATACTACACCCAAAGCTATCTTTACAGGATTTCTCTCTACGGCGATAGTTCAAAGTTCTAGTTTAATCTCTGTTATAACTGTATCATTTTTATCTGCGGAGTTAATGGGTTTGTCTTCGGCTATTGGAGTAATATTTGGTTCAAACATTGGGACAACAGCAACCTCTTGGCTTGTATCACTCTTTGGTCTTCAGATTAAAATCTCTCATTATGCTATGCCTATGATAGTAGTTGGTATATTTTTACCTCTATTTTCCAAATCTAATAGTTGGAGAGGTATCTCTTCTGTATTTATAGGCTTGGGGATTATATTTTTGGGTATCTCTTATATGAAAGAGGGATTTGAGACACTTAAAAATGGTATAGACTTAGCTCAATATGCTATAGCTGGGTATGCTGGTGTATTTATGTATGTTCTTGTTGGTGCTATAGCAACTGTTGTTATTCAATCAAGTAGTGCAACTATGGCTATTATTATCACTGCTCTTGCTACAGGTCAAATTGATTACACTAATGCTTTGGCTTTGGCAATTGGAGCAAATGTTGGTACGACAGTTACAGCTATACTTGGTGCATTAAAAGCAAATGAGAATGGTAAAAGATTAGCAGTTGCTCATTTTATTTTTAATATAATTACAGGGCTTATAGCAGTTGCTTTTATCTATCAATTAACAGAACTTGTGGATTATTTGGCTCAATATATTGGTATAGGAATAGATGATTATACTATGAAACTTGCTCTTTTTCATACTATTTTTAATATTATAGGGGTACTTTTAGTTTCGCCTTTTATATCTCTTTTGGTAAAGTTTTTAAATACTTTATTTATAGCAAAAGGCATGAATAAAGGGAAACCAAAATATCTTGATAGTTCTGCTTTGGTACTACCATCTACCGCACTTGTAGCTATAGTAATGGAGACAAAACATCTTTATACTAACGCATTTGATATTATATCACGAGGAATAAATTTAAAAAAGAAAAATATTCTCTCTAATATGGATTTAGACGCTGTAATAGACGATCAATATACCTACAAAGCTATAGATATAGATGATTTCTACCAACACTGGATAAAAGGTATATACGGTGAAATTATTGATTTTACTACCAAAGCACAAGTATCTATGCCTTCTGAATATATAGAAGAGCTCTATAAACTCAAACTTGCAAATAGAGATATAGTAGAAGCTATCAAAGATACAAAACATCTGCAAAAAAATATTTTTAAATATACAATAAGTAAAAATAAATATATCAAAGAGCAGTATAACGACATACGAAAAGGCTTAACTCAATTACTAAGAACTATTGAGAGTATTAAAGATTCTAATCAAGATGAGGAGATTTTGGTACTTATCTCAAAAGCTAAAATAGAGAGTAAAAGATATGATATTATCTCTAATGGGACTCTTGATAGATTGATTAGACAAGGTCTTATAAGCAATCAGATGGCAACATCTTTGATGAATGATAGTGACTATGCCTATAATATTAGTCAAAAGTTGATCAATATGGCACAGGTACTTTTTATAGATATAAATAGCGATTTAAGGGATTTTAATGAAGAGTTAACTATAACTGATGAAGAGATAAATTCACATATAAAGGATCATTTATGAGTATTAAAAAATTTATAAAGCAAGTTAAAAGAATTCTACTACTAAATAATTTTGAACAAAAAGGCAAAAAAAAATCTCTTAAAATATTATTAGAGAAGTTAGAGGCTCGAAAAAGAGTCTTACGAAAAATACCAAGAAAAGCATTAACTATAAAAGAGAGAAAGGCTTTAAAAGAGGAAGAAGAGATACTCTCTTTACAGATAAAAAAAGGTAAAAAAATATTGAAGGAGTTACAAAGTATTATATAATTCCTATCTTTTTTTTCTCTTTTTCTTTGGTTCTTCTTCTTTATAGCCTTCAAACAAAGCATAAAAAATAATCTTTCCAAACCAAAGCAATAACAGTCCTGCTATTATTTCATAACCAATTGCCCATATTAATACAAAAGAGTGATATTTTGCAAGGGAAATAAGCTTGACAAAACTAGCGTTTGCTATAACAAAAAAAACAAAAACCATTCCTACACTATAAGGAACGAGTGTAAATATTGTAATGAGTGATATATCCTCATTTCCTGCAGGTAAAAAATCACTAAGCGTTCGTCTTTTAAGAAGAAATTCTCTATTTTTTACTTCTTCTTTTGGCTTCTTCTTTTTTTTGTCTGATCTTTTTTCATTGACTATAATAATAGCCTCTTGCATATAAGGATCATTATAAAGTTCATTATTACGATTATTGTCTAT
>JADGER010000239.1 GCA_016744315.1 Sulfurovaceae bacterium | reverse complement strand
AGCTTTAATTAGCACTTTTAACGCAAGAGTAAGCAAGAAGTAACTAAAATATTTCTATTCTCAAATATAGGTGAACTCATGAAAAAAAATACATTTACAATGATTGACAACCAAACTGGCGAACAATACGAATTTGATGTTATACAATCAACAAGAGGACCTAGTGCTATTGATATATCCTCATTTTATTCTCAAACAGGAAAATTTACTTATGATAATGGATTTACATCAACCGCAAGTTGTAAGTCTGAGATAACATTTATAGATGGACTCAAAGGAGAGCTTCGGTATCGTGGGATAGAGATAGAAGAGCTTGCTACCAAACATTCTTACCTTGAAACATGTTATCTTCTTCTCAATGAAAGACTTCCCAATAAAGAAGAATTAGCAAGGTTCGATTTAGAGATTCGCCACCGCTCTTTAGTGCATGAAAGCCTTAGACATCTTTTTCAGGCATTTCCTGCGGGAGCACATCCTATGGCAACGCTTTCTTCTGCTACTGCTGCTCTTTCTACCTTTTACTATGATCATCTTGATATAGCAGATGAAGAGGGGTATCAAGAGATGGCTCGACGCATTCTTGCCAAAATGCCTACACTTGCAGCTTTTGCCTATAGACATTCTATAGGTGCTCCATTTATTCATCCAGATATAGAAAGAAGCTTTAGTGAAAACTTCCTCTATATGATTCGTGCATATCCAGGGGGGAAAATGCGTGTAGAGCTAGATGGTGAGAAAAAAATTACAGATATTGAAATAGAAGCTCTTGATACTATCTTTACTCTCCATGCAGACCACGAACAAAATGCTTCTACTACAACTGTAAGAAGTGTAGCATCCACAGGAGCGCATCCTTATGTAGCTATTAGTGCTGGTATCTCTGCACTTTGGGGAAGAGCGCATGGTGGGGCTAATGAATCTGTTATTGCACAACTTGAAATGATAGGGAGTGTAGAAAATGTAGATAAGTTTATAGCCAAAGCCAAAGATCCTAATGATCCATTTAGACTTATGGGCTTTGGACATAGAGTCTACAAAAACTTTGACCCAAGAGCCAAACTACTCAAAGGTCTACAAGATAGACTCAAAGATGAACTGCAACTTGATTCTAGACTTATGGAAATAGCACATAAAATAGAAGATATCGCTCTCAATGATGAGTACTTTATCAAAAGAAATTTATACCCAAATATAGACTTCTACTCTGGTGTTATTTTTACCGCTCTTGGTATCCCTAGATCCATGTTTACACCACTCTTTGTTATTGGTAGAACTGTTGGATGGATTACCCAATGGATAGAGTTCAAAAAAGATAGAACAATGAAAATAGCTAGACCTCGTCAGATATATATAGGGGAATAGAGAATCTCAAAGTATATATATACTTTGAGATTCAAAAATTTACTATCTATTTTCCTAAGACTTCTAAAGCTCTTTATACTTGTTGCTTTAGTTCTTCTTATCTTGACTTTTCAACTAGAAATAGATAAATACTATGGTATATTTGAATGGATAGAGTCACCCAGCTATAATCCTTTTAGAGATGCTCTGTATATATTTTTCTCTAGTTTTACTTTATGGCTACTCTCAAAGAGATTTGTCTTATATGCTACACTAAAAAATCCTGCAAGCAAAAACTATACTCTAGTTTTTGACATTATTCAAAAAATCTATATTTTTGTTTGGGTTATACTTATTATATTAATACCTGTCTTCCTAATACAAAATCCCCCCACAAATGTCTTAGAAAAGAAGCAAGTTAAAATCCTAAGAATATACCAACTACCAAACCAATCAAAACCTTATAAAACCTCTTATAAAGTAAGCTCATGGCGAGGTAAAGAGTATGAAACACTCTCTACACATATTCTTGAGTACAAAGATGCTAAAAAGCTAAAAGAACAAGATTTTGTACTATTATCTATAGGTATAGACTGGCTAGGAAGAACAAGAGTACTTAGAGTAGAGCCTATAAAATTATCAGACTAACATATCTCATAACTACCAACTCCTAAGTAGCTCTAAAAGTAATAGTAAAGATAGATACTATAGAGATAATAACTCTTAAGAAAGATTGGTGTAAAATGATAAATATATGAGTTTTAACATAGGCATTAAAATTTTGGAGATTGAAATGAAAACTTTTTTTATACTATTTTTATCTTTTAATTTTCTTTTTGCTTTAAATACTACCAGCGAAATTAACCTAACAAACAAAGAGCAGTTATGGTTAAAAAACAATCCAAATATTCAATTAGCAATAATTTCAGATCAAGAACCTGTAACAATTACTAAAAATGGTATTATTACAGGTATTCTTCCTGAATATATTGATTTTGTAAGCAAAAAAATTGGTCAAAAAATTAGATTAGTCACTTATCCTAATGCTCAATCTGTTCTCAAAGTCTCTTCTAAAGTAGGTGTTTATGGTACGGCTACTATCTTTAAAGTTGATAAATATAAAGATATATTTGATTTTACAAAACCATATTTAGAAACATCATTTAATTTTTTTGTTAACAAAGAACATGCG
>JADGER010000238.1 GCA_016744315.1 Sulfurovaceae bacterium | reverse complement strand
GAATTCATAGCTTCTAGTAAGTTAATTCCTGATGACTCTAATACCATCAGAGCATAAAGAGACTCTTGGAAAATAGCCATCATTGCCACAACACCACTTCCATTCATTGAAGACTGCACCAAAGATGAGTCTCCTAAAGCAAAAGTAGTTTTTCCATTAAGTACATCCGATAAAGCATCTACTGAGTCATCAAACTCCAATATATCCACATCAAGCCCAGCATCCCTATAAAAACCTTTTTCTTTTGCAACTATAAAACCTGCAAATTGGAATTGATATTTCCATTTTAGTTGTAATGAAACCTTGTCATTGGCAAGTAATGATGTACATAAAAAGGCAATAAATAATAGTGTTCTCATTTAATTTCCTAAACTCTTGGTAAAGTAAATTGTACCAAAAATATCTAAAATATGGCTACTCTCTATAATAGACACCAAGAGACATATAGTAAACTTTATGTATAATAAATGAATATAATTAAAGGATTTTCTATTATGAAACAAAAATTAATAACTCTTACTCTGGGAATGCTTCTTTCTCATGCTGTTGTGTATGCAGCTGATGTTACACCAATTGCAATAAAGCCATCTTTTGATAAAGTTTGGCAAGAGAAGTATGGGGGGATAGATACGGATAGAGCTATAGCTACAGTGGCATTGGAAAATGGGGACATAGCTATAGCTGGTACTTGTAAATCTTTTGGGGCAAAACAAAGTGATATTTGTGTTACACGAGTTAATAGTACTGGAAAAACTCTTTGGAGAAAGATGCTTGGAGGCAAGAATATTGAAATAGCTTCATCTATTACTCGTGCAAAAGATGGTGCTTTATTGGTGGCAGGTACAAGTCGCTCTTTTTCTAAACAAAGAGACCGTGATATATATGTGGCAAAATTGAGTCTCCAAGGAGAAGGTATTTGGCAAACTACTTTTGGAAAAGAGAGAGCAGAATATGGTAGAGCTATTGTTGGTACTGATGATGGTGGTGCTGTAGTAGTGGGAGAGACAGAATCGTTTGGAAATGGCTATAAAGATATTTATATAGTCAAAATGGATAAAAATGGTAAAATGCTCTTGGAAAAAACTATGGGTGGTGATAAAGAAGAACTTGTAAGAGGTTTAACGCGTACTCGTGATGGTAGTTTGATGATGGTAGGGTCTCGTGAGGCAGACCGTGCTGGAGATGGTGACTTTTTCTTATTAAAAATGGATCAAAATACCAAAAAAATATGGGCTAGAACTTATGGTGGACAGTATGAAGATATACTTAATGCTGTAACACCTACGCTTGATGGGGGTGTTGTAGCCACAGGATATACGCGTTCTTTTGGAAGTATTCAAACAGACCTTAGTGTTATGAAGTTTAGCAAAGAGGGTGACCTTATTTGGCATAAAATCTATGGATATAAAAGATATGATTATGCAAATGCAATTACTATGACCAGAGATGGAGATTTTATTATTGCAGGAGCTACAGATTCTATGGGTGAGGGTGTATATGATGTATATGTCTTAGGCTTACGACAAAATGGCGAGTTGTTTTGGTCTGGTTTGTATGGTGGACGCAATACAGATATAGCCCATGGTGTGACGCGTACAAGTGATGGAAGTATTGTAGTTGTAGGAGAGAGTGATAGCTTTAGTAATGCCAAAGACTTTTATATGCTAAAATTAAAAAAGAGTGAGATGAAGTAAGCAATTTGATAAATCAAAGTGATAGTTACTTTAGAGCATTACAGCTAAAAGCAAAATCTCAGGTTTATACCTTACTCTCTGGAAATAACCTCTCTAAGCTTAATGGAGAGGGGTATGACTTTTCTGAACTAAGAGAGTATAGAGTTGGTGATGATATACGCAAAATTAATTGGACTATTACAGCTAAGATGGGCAAACCCTATGTCAAAGAGTTACACGCCAATAGAGAGTTATCCGTAGGTGTTGTAGCTTTGCTTAGTGCTAGTCTTTATTTTGGTTTTAAGAATACAGATACAGAACGAGCAAAACTAGATACTTTAACTACTATAGCAATGGTCTTGGGGTATGCAACAGTCTATAATAGTGACCTCTTTACAGGAATGTACTATATTGATACAAACTCTTATTTTACCCCTCCTACAAAACAACTTTATAATTTAGATCGTTTTTTTCAAAATATACATGACTCTTCTCTACTAAAGACAAAACTAGATTATACTAGCATAGCAAAAGATATTTTTACTAAACTGCATAAACCCTCTCTGCTTTTTGTATTAGGTGACTTCTTGGAAACAATAGATCTCTCTTTATTGGCTCAAAAACATGAAGTAATAGTAATAATTGTGCGTCATAGAGATGAAGAAAATCCCAAAAAACTAGGTGAAGTTATCTTGCAAGAGCCTAGTAGTTCTAAGCAGTTAGATACATTTTTTAATAAAAGAAGTATTAATAATTATTTTGCAAAGCTCAAACAAAATGATGATACTCTAAAAGAGCATTTTTCTTCGTATGGTATTAGGTATATTACCATCTATACAGATGAAGATATTGTGAGTAAACTTATAAG
>JADGER010000081.1 GCA_016744315.1 Sulfurovaceae bacterium | reverse complement strand
CTCACTCTATAGCGAAGATGGCATCAAAAATAATAAAGATGAAATTTTACTTCAGTTTAACTACTCTATCGGCGCACATGGCGCACACTCATTTTAGGAAATACTATGAAATATATTTTACTATCATTACTATTAGTTAGCTCACTCTTTGCCAAGCTTAATATCACTGTGGCATACCCGTATATCAAAGAGATTACACATAGCATAGCCCACGATAGAGTCACGATAACAGCACTGTCAAGAGGTAACTGGGATCCGCATTTTGTTGTGCCTAAGCCCTCATTAGTAGCCTATTTACGAGATAGCGACCTCCTTATCCTCAACGGTGCATCCCTAGAAATAGGGTGGTTAAACCCACTCGTCAAAAGTGCCAACAACCCAACTATTCAAAAAAATGCCAATGGCTATCTTGACCTTAGTCACTATATCAAACTCCAAGATATACCAACAAGCACAGATAGATCTCTAGGACATGTCCACGCAGAGGGCAATCCCCACTTTATCCTAGACCCACATAATGTGATAAAACTAGGCAAAGTAATTATGCTTAAACTAGCTCTATTAGACCCTAAAAATCAAGCTTACTACCAAAAGAACTTTGCCAACTTCAAAGCTCACTGGCAAGCAAAACTCAAAAGCTATGATACAAAAATGAATAAGTGTAAAGGCATGATGGTAATACAATACCATGAGCTTTTCAACTACTTCTTACGCAGATATGAGATAAACTCCATAGATAATATTGAACCATTAGCAGGTGTATCACCCAACCCAAAACATACACTTAAACTAATTAATACTATAAAAAACAATAATGTAAAACTCATATTGCAAGATGTTTACCATGAGCATAAAACAGCTAACTTTATATCAAAAAAGACAGGTATAAAAGTAGTGGATCTTCCCCACGATGTAGGAGCAATGCGAGGCACAAACAGCTTGGATAAGTTCTATGATAAGCTGACAGGTCAGGTATGCAGATAGTAGAACTGCTCTACCCTGCATTTTTACTAGTACTGCTTTTGGTATTTATCCATTCCATCTTTGGTTTGGAGATTATCAAGAGGGGTGTTATCTTTACCGATCTGGCCATTGGTCAGATTTCGGCTATCGGTATGGCTATTAGTATAGGCTTTTTAGAGGGTGAGTATCAAACACTCCTTACCCTAATATTTGCTCTACTAGGTGCAATGCTCATCACCTATGCCACCCAAAGAGTCGAGTACAAAGAGGCGTTTATAGGGATGCTCTACGCCTTTGGTGCAAGTAGCATTATGATACTCCTAGCCAACAGCCCCCAAGGAGCCGAACTCTTCCAAAAGCTCTCTGCCACTGATATACTCTTTGCCTCCATGGAACAAGTCTATCAATCCGCCCTACTCTACGCCATCATAGCCATAGTCATGGTCTATATCTACCCACGCACCACAGGACTACTCAAAGAGTTAACATTTTTTGCGTCACTAGCCCTAGTAGTAACCTCATCGGTACAAAGTGCAGGTGTACTAGTAGTATTCGTCCTCCTAGTAGCCCCAGCCTTCATAGCTCTCTCACAGCAACGATTTAAACCTCTTTATGTTGCTTGGGGTGTGGGAGTATTCTTCTCTATAGTCGCACTCTTTCTCTCTTACCATTTTGATCTGCCTACGGGGTATACTATTATATTTATTTTGAGTTTTGTTGTGATTGGGTCGGTTTTTATTGGTCGGAGGATTAGTTGACATGTCCACTGCTATTAATTTTAAAACTAAAAGAGTAAGTAGATGATTGATAATATTTTTATCAATCCATTTCTAACATTTCTTCTCTTTTTTTCCTTTTTGAATTTCCATAGATTATTTGAGAAAACTACGAGTGAAGAGTATTATGATATAGAAGTCTCGTTTGGTGTATCACTTATGATTGGTGTTTTAATGTCCATTGGGTTGAGTTACAAAATATTTCAAAAAATTTGTCTTAGCTTTTCGATGTTATATATTTATGGAGCGATAGTAATACTAATTCTATATCCCATTTTTCGCTATATTTTTAAAACAGATAAAGTTTTTTTATATGGTATGTTATCCATTGCTTACTTGTATATAATACTCGTTTTACACTATACAAATATTGAATATACAGATAAAAATAATAAGCAAGTACATAACTATAAAGTTGTTGATAAATATAGGATGAGGTTCCCATGTGAGGGAAATAGAGGAAGAGCTAGCGGAGAATATATTAAAGATACTTTCCCTTATATATATGCTTGCTATACTCGCCATATCGAGTATTGTAATGACGAACGAAACGATTGCATTACACATGAGCTATATTCCAAAAAAGAGTATAAAAAAGTAGAGATTGGAAATGAAATTCAACTTATTAAGTATAATGGATATTGGGGTACTTGCTGGAAAGAAATAGAGATACCCTAGAGGTTTTGTTTCGCTCTAGACTCTAGACTATAGGGGATAGGTGAACGCAATCGTATCATCTGCTCATCCTCTTTATAGTACCACTTACCTTAGATTATACCAATAACTACAAAAGTAAAAGTTCAGGTAATAATAGAATTAGCAAAAATCCAAGAGGCAATATTAAATTACAAATGTTATACTCAAACAGTTCAAATAAGGAGACATAATGCACTTAAGTATAGATATTGACCAACAGAAATCTACACTATTTATAGACCTATTAAACCTACTCAAGAAAGATCAAATGATAAATAATTTTGAAGTATTAAATGATGCAACAAAATTGTCTGAATACGAACAAGAGGTTATTGATGACATTTCACATATAGCAGAGACTATCAAAGACGCAGACAATGGTTATGGTAAAAAAAGAGATTTAAAGATAACGCTTTAAATGTCATATACTATCATAGAGCAAGACCTTTATCTAAAAGCACTTAAAAAGCTATCAAAAAAATATAGAAACATAGAATCTGATATAGATGGCTTTTTATAGTAACTCTTTTTCATCATAGTCTGACAACTCTTTAATTTTGGCTATATTTTCAGGAAGTAAATTTAAAAAATTTTCTAAATAATCATCTTTTACTTCTTCCCTTTCTCCCCTAAAACCCATAGTTCTACTTTTTCATTATCTCTTGAATCATTTCTTTTTGTTTTTCTTGATGATGCTCTTACATCTCTTCTTAGGTGGAGTTCTTTTCTGAAACGATTATTTTTTGTGAGTTCTTCTATTATTGGGTGTGTTGTATTTTTGTCTACTACTTCTGCTAAGTTCGAGAATATAAGAACAATTTTTCCATTAGGTGCAAGGTGTTTTTTTGCTTGCTTAAAGAATCTTGGGAAAAGTTCTTTTTCGTAATACATGGCTTTGTCAATGCCCTCTTCTAATTTGTGTTTGGCAGGTAACCACGGTGGGTTAAATACGATTATGTCTGCTTTCACCTCACAATTATCAAATAAATCACCGTGATTGAGTGTGATATTTTCTTCAAATCCTAGGCGTTTTCTTTCTTTGGCTACACCAATAATTGCATTTGCATTTGTATCTGTTGCGAAGATGTTTTTAAAACCATTTTGGATAAGTTGAAAAGATAAAATACCAGAGCCTACGCCTATTTCTATGGCATTTTCTTTTGAACCTTCATATTTTTTTAACCATTTATCAAATAACTTCAAGTGGTCAAATCGTGTAGGAAAATATGTACCATAATAAGGTTTTAGCATTAAATCTAAAGTTTTGATTTCAATTCCATTTTCATGCCACTGCCATGAGCTATTCATTCCTTGAATATCAGGAAAAGAGATATAAAAGTCTGAAACATCTGGATATAACTCTGTTAACCAACCAATATTAGGAGATTTTTTAACAACAAGTTTATTCTCTTCTACTTTAAGTAATAATCTATGAGATGCTTTTCTAAACGCAGAACGAAAATCTCGTTTGCCTTGAAAACTTTTGCCTTGATGTCTAAGTAAAAGAGTTTTTTTGAGTTCATTTAAAACTTGTAAGCCATTGCTATAAAACTCTTCTACAAGCACATATTTTCCTGCAATCATTTGATTCACAGTTGCTTTTGTATCCATTTTGCGATAAAAGCTTATCGCCTCAACCTCAGTAGTTATAATATTTGGTCTATCTGCTTTGATAGATTGTAAATCTTCATTCATGTAATTTTGCCTTTTATTTAATGTTTTATTTTTGGAATATTGGTGATTTTTTCTCTACTCCAATAATTTCTCTATCTCTTTTTCAAGCTCTATTGGTTTGGTTGATGAGCCAAAACGATTAATAACATTTCCCTCTTTGTCTACTAGAAACTTTGTAAAGTTCCATTTGATTGATTTTGTACCTAGGATACCTGTTTTTTCTGCGTTAAGATAGGTATACAAAGGGTGTGCTGTATCACCATTAACATCTATTTTGGCAAACATTGGAAAAGTTACTCCAAAGTTTACACGACAAAAGTTTTGTATTTGTGCCTCTGAATCTGGTTCTTGTGAAGCAAATTGATTACAAGGAAACCCAAGGACTACAAATCCTCTCTCTTTGTATTTTTTATACAAAGACTCAAGTCCCGCATACTGAGGCGTATAACCACATTTGCTTGCTACATTTACGATAAGGAGTACTTTATCTTTGTACTCTTGGAGGTTTATCTCTTTGTTTGTAATAGTTTTAACTTTGAAATCATAGATTGTTTTCACTGCTGTATCCTTTGCTAGGGTGTTGATACTTAATATAAGTAGTAGAGAAAAAATAGTTTTTATCATAATTACTCCTTTTATATCCCTATTATAGCAGAGTTATTTGATGATTAAAGAGGGCTTGTTTAACCCAAAAATAACCTTTTTTAGCTAAAATACTCAATAATTTAAAATGATAAAGGCTTGCCATGTTTGGTATGGGATTTACTGAAATACTCTTGATTGCGATTGTTGCTATTTTATTTTTGGGTCCTGATAAACTCCCTGAGATGATGGTCAAAGTTGCAAAATTTATGAAAAGTGTCAAAAAAGCTGTGGGTGATGCCAAAGGGGCATTAGATGAAGAGCTGAAGATTTCTGACTTAAAAGAAGAAGCAATGAGCTATAAAAAACAACTCGATAGTGCAACCCAAGAGCTTCAAGGCTTTAAAAATATTGGTATTAATCCTATGGATGATATTAAAGAGGCTATCACTAGTACAAAAGATAGCTTTGCATCAAGTGCCAAAGATGCAGAACAAAATACTATAGCTACACAAGTAGAACCCAAAAATGAAGCTGTAACATTTACCAAAAAAGATAGCAAAGGAGATAAAGCCTAATGTTTGATGATATTAAACCTCACCTAATAGAACTTAGAAAACGATTAGGAATTTCGGTTGCTACAATTATTGTTTTTGCTTTTGTTGCTTTTGGCTTTAATCAACCTATTATAGAATTTGTCAAAGCACCCCTTGTAGGTGTAGTTGAGGGTGATCCATTTATCGGTGGTATTGGTATCTTCTTTACAGCCTTAAAAATCTCTATTTTTACTGGTTTTCTTATATCACTTCCTGTAGTATTTGCACAGTTATGGCTTTTTATTGCCCCTGGTTTATATGATAATGAAAAAAAATATATTCTTCCATTTGCAGGTATTTCTACTTTTATGTTTTTACTAGGAACTGCTTTTGCCTATTGGGTTGTTATTCCTTTAGGATTTCAGTTTTTATGGATGTTTGCAGGAAGTCTTGTAAATTTCTTGCAAACTCTTGATGAATATGTGAGTATCTTTACCAAAATACTGTTTGGTTTTGGTGTAGCCTTTGAATTGCCTGTGGTACTTTTCTTCTTGGGTGTACTAGGATTGGTTACAGATAAAAACTTAAAAGATTTTTTTGGGTATGCAGTGCTTATTATTTTTGTTTTTGCAGCACTTTTGACACCACCTGATGTTATTACACAGCTCCTTATGGCAGGTCCACTAATACTCTTGTATGGTATTTCTATTATTATAGTAAGAATGATAAATCCTGAAAAAAATGATGATGATGAAGATGACAATGATGATGAAGCGAACACAACGCAAGAGATAAAAAAACAGATAACAGAGGGTTGATTTGACTGATTTAGACCTTTTGACCACAAGCTACGATTATGACCTTCCCAAAGGTCATATAGCTACACACCCTGTATATCCTCGCGATAGTGCCAAACTCCTTGTCTATGATAGAGCTACTGACACCATTACACATACCACTTTTAGTCAACTTCTTGAATATATACCCAAAGAGTGTGAAGTATTCTTGAATGATACTCGTGTTATCAAAGCTAGAATTTTTGGTACAAAAACAACTGGTGGCAAGATAGAGCTTTTATTTAACAAACCTTTGAATGCTACAGAGTTTTTGGTAATGATACGAGGTCGTGTCAAGCTAGGAAGTACCCTATTTTTTGATAATGGACTAGAAGCCACAGTTACACAACTGAGAGAAGATGGCTCACGCGTAGTAACCTTTGCACAAAATAATGCAAGCATTCGATTTGAAGAGTTAGTTGTGATATTAGATGAAATAGGGCATATTCCACTCCCTCCTTATATCCAAAGAGAAGATAACAAAGATGACCAAAAAGATTATCAAACACTCTTTGCCAAAAATGCAGGAGCTGTTGCAGCCCCTACAGCGTCACTACACTTTACGCCAGAACTATTTGAACAGCTAGAACAAAAACATAATACACACACAATCACATTACATGTAGGTGCAGGGACTTTTAAGCCTGTAGAAGCAAAAGCTATACTTGACCATCCAATGCATTCTGAGTATTTTGATATTCCAAAAGAGTCTGCAACTACTCTTGATAGTGATACACCTCTTTTGGCCATTGGTACAACAGTCACAAGAACCATAGAATATTATCATAGAACACACAAACAAAATGGGGAATGTGATTTATTTTTAAATCCCAGCAATCCACCTCAGCGAGTAGATTATCTATTAACTAATTTTCACTTACCAAAGAGTACACTTATTATGCTCGTAAGCTCTTTTATAGGCAGAGAAAAAAGCCTAGAACTCTATCAAGAAGCCATAGACAAAGAGTATAGATTCTTTAGCTATGGGGACGCAATGCTGATACTCTAAGACTATCCGCATTTCCCTGGAGCACATTTCATACCACCACACTTGCCTTCTAGTTTGCTCTTGATAGTTCCTTGTTGCATCTCATCTAACATCTGCTGAGTCTCTTCTGGATAGACCAAAAATTGATATGCTTTATAAATCGTAAAAAGTCCATACAAAATAACTAACATTGCTGCTAATTTCATCATTGTTCCACGCAATGAGCCTTTTTGGAGAAACTTAGTAATAGAACCCAAGAAAAATAGAGCGGGAATAGTTGCCAAACCAAATGTTGCCATCACAATAGCACCCCAAAGAGGACTCGCTGTACTCGCTGCAAAAATAGCAAAAGAGTAGACTAATCCACAAGGAATAATACCATTGAGCATACCCAAAAGATAAAAACTACTTAATGATTTATTTGAAATAAGTTTTCTAAAGCTTTGTTGATACCATCCCTTTTTGGAGATAGAGAACTCTGCTGAATTTAGAAATTTAAGTTTTCCTATCAGCGAAGCCCCTGCTAAAATCATCAAAATACCTGTAAGTAAAAAGAGTACTCCTTTGGTTGTGGGAGTAAATGCTATTACCTGTCCCATCAAGCCAAACATAGCACCCAACATAGTATAAGTTGTTACGCGTCCAAAATTATAAGCCAAATGTGAGACTGTTTGCAAGAGGTTTGATGCCTTTGGATCTATTTTGGTAGACGAATATGCCACCACAATCCCTCCACACATACCAATACAATGCCCTACACTCCCCAAAAATGCTGTACTTAAGATAAGTATTAAATCAATGTTATTCATAGTGAAACTATAATCAAATTTTGTTAAAATAGTGTTAATATTTATAAAAGGTTCTCAAATGTTAAAAAACTTTCGACGGAAGATTATCAAAATGTTTCGTGAGTTTCTTGTCTACCACAATAGTTCACTAGAGTTTCGTGCCAAAGTCTTGACATTAATGATTGCATCCAATGAAGAAATTAATGAGTGTGAAGATAAATTACTTATAGAAATTGCTCATCAAATTTATGAAAAAAATTCAGATAGAGCAGAGATATTAATAGACACCGTTTATGAGTTTTTTGAAAAAATCAAAACAGATAATGGCTTAGATTTTGAACATCTTATTATGCAAGTAGAAAGAGAAACCAGAACTGTCAAGCGTTTTAGTGCCAAAATAAACATCCCAGTCCTCCAAAGATTTGCCCACTGCCTAAAAAAAGAAGATGATATTATATTCCACCAAAGAATCATAGAATTTTTAGAAAGATTGAAAAAGGATTATGGAGTAGAGGAGAAATAGATTAAAGAATAACTCTTTTTAACATTGAGTTCATCTTCTCTCTTGTTTTTTATCTATATTATTGTATTTTACACTCATTAAAAAAATATGCGAGGAAACAGCTATGAGTTATGCCATTGAGTCATTTGACCCAGAAATTTATGAAGCAATAGAGAATGAATTAGAGAGACAAACCAATCACCTTGAGATGATTGCAAGTGAGAACTTTACTTTTCCCGAAGTAATGGAAGCTATGGGTTCAGTTTTTACAAATAAATATGCAGAGGGTTACCCATATAAAAGATATTATGGTGGATGTGAGTTTGCAGACACTGTAGAACAACTAGCTATTGATAGAGCCTGTGAGCTTTTTGACTGTAAGTATGCCAATGTGCAACCACATTCAGGAAGTCAAGCAAATGGTGCAGTATATGCAGCACTACTCAAAGCTGGAGAAAAAATACTTGGTATGGATTTAAGTCATGGTGGGCACCTTACACATGGTTCTAAGCCAAGCTTTTCAGGTAAAAACTACCAAAGCTTTACTTATGGTGTGGAGCTAGATGGATATATCAATTATGAGAGAGTTTTGGATATAGCCAAAATTGTACAGCCAAAAATTATCGTATGTGGTGCTTCTGCGTATGCTAGAGAAATTGATTTCAAAAAGTTTAAAGAGATTGCTGATGAAGTGGGTGCTATACTCTTTGCTGATGTAGCACATATTGCTGGTTTGATTGTAGCTGGTGAGCATCCTAGTCCATTCCCTTATGCAGATGTAGTCACTACTACTACACATAAAACTCTTGCAGGTCCTAGAGGTGGTATGATTATGACCAATGATGAAGCTATTGCCAAAAAGATAAACTCTGCTATCTTCCCTGGACTCCAAGGTGGTCCACTTGTGCATGTTATCGCTGCTAAAGCGGTAGGATTCAAACATAACCTTACAGATGAGTGGAAAACCTATGCAAAACAAGTAAAACTTAATGCCTCTAAACTAGCAGATGTTCTTATTGCTAGAGGGTATGATATTGTCTCTAATGGTACTGATAATCACCTAGTATTAGTCTCTTTCCTCAATAAAGAGTTCTCTGGAAAAGAAGCTGATGCAGCACTAGGAAATGCAGGTATCACTGTAAACAAAAATACAGTTCCAGGTGAAACAAGAAGCCCTTTTGTAACTTCAGGTATCCGTGTAGGTTCTCCTGCTTTGACTCGTAGAGGTATGAAAGAGGCAGAGTTTGAGATTATCGGAAATAAAATTGCTGATGTATTAGATAATGTCAATGATAGCCAACTCCATGCCACTATCAAAGATGAGATGAAAGAACTTGCACAAGGTTTTATCATCTATGACAAAGCAATCTACTAGGATATAATATCTTTTTAGATGTCTTAGATCTTGATAGATCACACTACTATATTAAACGAAACTCGATTGTCAAAAAGATAACTTTTGACAATCGAACATTTTATGCCAAATTTGAACGCATAGATGAGCCACTCACCTCTACTCTCTTTGGGCAACACCTCAACCGTGACTATATTATAGCATCTCCACTCCTCCACAAGAACAAAACAAACTATTTAGTCATAGAGTATAAAGGTCAAGATAGTCTAAAATTTTATCATCTTAGCAAGAGTCTTATGAAGTCTTATGAGATACAAGAGTACAAACATTATCAAGGTCGCAAAGAGAACACAATACAGCTTATTATTAGTGTAGAGAGCCTATCTTTGGAAGAAGCTGATAAGATGTTGCATAAAATTTCTGATGCCTTAAGTATGAGAATACCCAAAGAGTGGAAATGCCTCCCTGATAAAAAACTTCCTCAGGAGTATAATATTTTGACCCTACCTTATAAAGAAATTTTTAATTATTAAAAGAGTATGATTCTGATGTTTTAATATTTTAAATTTGAAGGATAGAAATGAAAATTATCTCTACACTTATCAGTGCAACTGTTGCATTAGTATTACTTGGATCTACTACTTTTGCTCAAGAGCATACTGCAAAAGCTCATTGGGGTTATACAGGTCATGGTTCACCAGAGAAATGGGCAGAACTTTCACCAAAAAACCAAATGTGTGGTATCGGGAAAAACCAATCACCTATCAATGTTACAACTTCAGCAGATGCCGACCTTGAAGCACTTACCATTGATTACAAAAATCCATCCTCTTCTATTATTAATAATGGGCATACAATTCAAGTTAATATTCAAGAAGGAAATACACTTACTGTTGATAACATTGCCTTTGAATTGAAACAGTTTCATTTTCATACACCAAGTGAAAATAATATAGATGGAAAATCATTCCCATTAGAAGTACACTTTGTACATTTAGATAAAGATGGGAATATTGCTGTTCTTGCATTGATGTTTGAAGAGGGTGAAGCCAATACAAACTTAGCAAAAATATGGGAAAAAATGCCTCTAAAAGCAGAAGAAACAGCTGATGCGGTATTAGAAAATATAGCCTCTGCACTTTTGCCTAAAGAGAGAGAATATTACCGTTTTAATGGTTCACTCACAACACCACCATGTACAG
>JADGER010000237.1 GCA_016744315.1 Sulfurovaceae bacterium | reverse complement strand
TCTAATCTCCTCTTGTTGTATTAGATTAACTTATTTTACCTAATGAATTATCCACTGTCAATAGAATGAGTATATTTTAAGATTAAGTTTATTAAAATGCGTTCTATCAATCATAATTAACCCAAATAGGAGTATAATTATCCTCTTAACTTTACATTTTATCTTGTTTTAAGAATAGTTGTCGTAGTATGCAAAAAGTTAATTAGGATAAAAATAGTCCTAGATAAAAAAAGGAAATTATAATGAGAGTTTATTTAGATAACAATGCTACAACCATAGTTGATCCCCATGTTTTTGAGCAGATGGAACCATTTTTTGTACAAAAATATGGTAATCCTAACTCTCTGCATCAATTTGCAAGTGACACACATGTACCGCTAAAAGGTGCTATGGAAAAGATATATGCAGGAATCCATGCACACAAAGATGATAATGTAGTTATTACTTCTTGTGCTACAGAGAGTAATAATTGGGTATTTAAAAGTATTTATTTCGAGTATATTATTACAGGACGCAAAAACCATATTATAATTAGTGAAGTTGAACATCCTTCTGTTATTGCTTCGGCTAAGTTTTTGGAGTCTCAGGGTTGTAGAATTACTTATTTACCTATTAATAGTGCAGGTCTTATTGAAGCACAAACTGTAAGAGATTATATTACAGATAAAACTGCTTTAGTCTCTATTATGTGGGCAAACAATGAAACAGGAGCAATCTTTCCTATTGAAGAAATTGGTGAAATTTGTAAAGAAAAAGGGGTACTTTTTCATACAGATGCAGTCCAAGCAATTGGTAAATTTCCTGTAGATGTTCAGAGTATTAATATTGATTATTTAACAATGTCTGCACATAAATTTCATGGTCCAAAAGGTATTGGTGCATTATTTATGAAAAAAGGTAGAGAGCTTACTCCTTTATTACATGGTGGTTCACAAATGGGTGGACACCGTTCAGGTACGCTTAATGTTGCTGGTATTGTAGGTATGGGTAAGGCTATGGAACAGGCTGTGGATGCTCTTGATTATGAGATGGCAGATATTAGAGAAATGAGAGATGATTTTGAAGATAAACTCCTAGAAATTGCAGATACATTTGTTGTAACTCCACGAGAAAACAGAACACCAAATACTATTCTTATCTCATTTAGAGGTATAGAGGGTGAGTCTATGTTATGGGACTTAAACCGTTCAAATATTGCTGCGAGTACAGGTTCTGCTTGTGCGAGTGAAGATTTGGAAGCAAACTCTGTAATGGAAGCTATTGGTGCTGCTGAAGATTTGGCTCATACGGCTATTAGATTTTCTCTTAGTAGATATACAACCAAAGAAGAGTTAGAGTTTACTCTTGCTGTAGTAAAAGAAGCTGTAACAAGACTTAGAGGTATATCAAGTTCGTATGCGTATGCTCCTGAGGGACATGAGAGTGGCTTAGCTTCTCATCATTAATAGATTATTAAATAAAAAATTGAAAAGAAAAAGGAAAAATTATGGGAATGGATAATTTGATAGGTGGTACCATCTGGGATGAGTATAGCCAAAAAGTAACTGATTTAATGAATAACCCACAAAATATGGGAGAGATTACACAAGAACAAGCAGAAGAAATGGGTGCAAAGCTTATTGTTGCCGATTTTGGTGCAGAGAGTTGTGGAGATGCTGTGCGTTTGTATTGGGCAGTTCACCCAAAAAGCGATGTAATTATGCTTTCAAAATTTAAAAGTTTTGGTTGTGGTACAGCTATTGCAAGTAGTGATACTATGGCAGAACTTTGTCAAGGAAAAACAGTTGATGAAGCTGTTAAGATTACAAATATAGATGTTGAAATGGCAATGAGAGACAATCCTGAAACTCCTGCTGTGCCACCTCAAAAGATGCACTGTAGCGTTATGGCGTATGATGTTATCAAAAAAGCGGCTGCACAGTACAAAGGTGTAGATATGGAGAGTTTTGAAGCAGAAATAATAGTATGTGAATGTGCTAGAGTTACTCTTTCTACTCTTAAAGAAGTAATCCGTTTGAATGATCTTACTTCTATCGAACAAATTACAGACTACACCAAAGCAGGTGCATTTTGTAAATCTTGTATCAAACCAGGTGGACATGAAGCCAAAGATATTTATTTAGTTGACTTGCTAGAAGAGTATGAACAAGAAAAAATGGCAAAAAGTGCAGATGCTATAGCTTCTGGTGCAAATTTACCATTTTTGGAGATGACAGTAGTTCAAAAACTTAAAGCCGTAGATAAAGTTATTGATGATAATATCCGTCAAATGCTTATTATGGATGGTGGTGATATGGAGATACTTGATATTAAAGAGAATGGCGAAAATATAGATATTTATATTCGATACCTTGGAGCTTGTAATGGTTGTGCAAGTTCTAGCACAGGAACGCTTTTTGCTATTGAGAATATTCTTAAAGAAAAACTTCATCCAGAAATTAGAGTTTTACCTATTTAATTATTTTGGTGGGATTCTCCCACCATTTTTATTTTTTGCTAAATAATTTAACAATACCTCTACCTATGGCTACAAGTAAATAAAGTGCTATAGTAA
>JADGER010000080.1 GCA_016744315.1 Sulfurovaceae bacterium | reverse complement strand
AATGCGATCAATATTTTCAATAAAATGTGCTCGCAACAGGCGTTTTGCTCTGTTCCGATGAACTGCATTCCCTATTTTTTTACTTGCGACAAAGCCTACTCTTTCATCTATATCTGTGCGATAAAATAAAACGAAGTAAGGCGTATGCCAAGTTTGGCTAGAGCGATGATACACTCTATTAAACTCTTTAGTTGTTTTTAAGCGTATAAAATGCTTTATACAGCTAATCTTTTTCTTCCTTTTGCTCTTCTTGCAGAAATTACTTTTCTACCATTTTTTGTTTTCATTCTTGTTCTAAAACCATGAGTTCTTTTTCTTGGGGTGTTGTGTGGTTGGTATGTTCTTTTCATATCCATCTCCTAATCAATTTATCCGCCCATAAAGGGCAGTTTTTAGGACGCGATTTTATCCTAAAGTAGCTTAAGAGTATACTATTTATTTGCTACTAGCTCTTTAAAGACCCAGAAACCATCCATTCTACGCATCTCATTATTACTATCATCTACCAATCCATACCCTCTTGCAACTAACTGATGCCAATAAACTCTAGAGATTTTTTGACTCTTTTTAGCAATGGATAAATACTCTTTGAGATACTTTGCATACTCTGCTTCACTTATACATTCAAGTTCTGAAGTAGGTGCATAAGGGGCTGTATTAGAGAGTGGCCAATTAACCTCGGTAATATATATATCATCTGCTGTCTTAGGAGAGAGGCGTGCTAGGGCATAGAGCATATCTATCTTATTGTTAGTATCAAATATACCCATTTGAGTATTATAAGGACTCCCTCGTCTATCTACATAAAGTAAAGAAGAGAGAGTATCAAATTTAATAGTTTCAAAATTAAAAAGTGATCGAATCGTATAATGGTACTCAAAATCTATCACAGAAGAACCAACTAAAGAAAGTGCTGGAAAATTTTTATCTCTAATTTTTTGTATTATTTGATAAAATTTTAAATATTCCCCAACAGAAAAAAATCCCCATTTTGTACGATTAATAGCAGAACCTATTTGATATTCAAATACACTCCCCTCAAACGCTCTAAAAATTTTGCCTATAGACTCTTCTAAAAGATCTTTATTTTCAATATGTTCTCTATCTTGCAATATATTTAACAGTATATGTTTATCATCTCCAAAGCTCTTGACGAATACTACATATTCATCAAGCCTCTCTATATCCCAAAGAGGTATACGAATAATAAGATGCTTTACCCCCAATTCCTCAACCAACCCTACCTGAGCAGAACCTTTATCCAAATTGACACCAATTCCATACTCTAACTTCTTCTTAGCTTTAAAAAGCTTCATAGTCGTTATAGAAAGAGGGAAAAAAATAAGATTACTCAAAAACAAAGGCAAAATATCAAGCAAAGATTTTTTACGCATTTTTCTTTTATATGCTTTATCTTTGAGTGGATAAGGTTGGTCTGAAAAATAGTCCCAAATAAAAGGTGCTTTGAGCTTTTTTATTTCTGACAATTTACATACCTTTTGAGATATTTATAATACCTATCATTAGCATTAGAAATAGCCACCGCAAAACCTACCCAACCATTCAAAAATCCTAAACGCAAAATATACGCTTGAAAAAATGCAAAGAGAGGTTTCGCAATAACAATCCCAAAGAAACAAGTTTTTTTATCTTTTGAAGCTATATCTGTATACCGTATAGTCTTCTCTAGCGTTTGATTGACTGAATTAATATGCAAATGTTTAAATGGATATTTGAGGATAATTTTATCCCCTTTATTATATTCTACATTCTCATGCACTTTGAGGCTATCAAAAAGATGTTGTGTACGATTATACAATCTCACCTTTTTTTCTGTACGAAATTTTAACCTATGCCCCAAAAAATAATCATCCATTTTCAAAGCATACACCTTAGATGTATCAGATAAATCTAATGAAAATAGCTCTTCGATAAGCTTATCAGTAAGTACCTCATCACTATCTAAAGAAAGTAACCAATCATTTGAAGCATACTCCCCTGCTCTATTCTTAGTATCCCCAAACCCAAGAAACTCTCCTTCTACAATCTTTACATTTTCAAAGCCTGAAGCTATCTCTTTGGTACTATCAGTAGAGTTATTAAGATAAACTATCACCTCATCAAAACCCTTAACACTCTCTAAACTCTTGCGTATAGTTAAGTCCGCATTTTTGGCTATTATTACTATGGAAATTTTAGGCATTTGTTTTTTCCTCTTTTAGTTGTTTTAATGTCATTTTCCATGATGTGATATATTCTATTGGTTCTTCTAATTCTAGTTCAAATTCAAATGATTTAATTAATCGGTGTATTTCTCTTCTCCTTTTAAATCCATTTCTATTTAAACCAAGTGTACTAATCATACACTCAACATCATCTTTTTCATTATCTGTTAAATTTTTATTTGCACTAAAAATATTCTTTTTATAATCAAATTCTAAATATTTATAAGGGTCATACTCTTTACTATCAGGCTTTAAAATCAATTGAACAGCTTTTGAACATTTTACTTTTCTATTAATATCACCTTGTGCAAAAAATAGATTATTCCATAACCAAGCTTGTTTATCTTTTAGACTCTCATCAAAATGTTCTAAATCACCGTTTACTAAATCTTGCTTTTTTAAATTAGTTATATATTTCTCTTCGTTCCAGTTTTCTTTTTTAATCAATTCTAAATCACATAATAATTCTTCACTGTAAGCACATAAACCTTTTTGACAATATAAAAGGCTCATCTTAATATCATTATAATACTTATTATTTGAACTATTATATTTTGGATGTTCTTCTCCTAAATTATTTAACCACTCTTCATAATTTTTAGATAGGATTTGACTTTTATCAATTTTTCTCATTATCACTTAATCCCAATAATTCAGAGAGTTTCATTAACTCTTCAAATTTCTGCATTTTTTCTTTTTTATCTTTAATATTATGAAGTTCATTTTCTAATCTAATATACTCCATAAGTTTTTTTTCTCTAAAATCAAAATTAGAATCTTCTTTCATATCAAATATTCTAGTTAATATACTTGTCCAAGTTAACATTCGTGGATCTAAAGTATAATTATCAATATGATTTTCTTCTTCTATTGGATAATACAACTCTCTATAAACTTGATTATCCTCATCAAATTTCAACTCCACCACTTCCCACGGCTCAAAGCTAGAAGCAATCAAAGGTGAATGAGTAGCCATTATAAGCTGATTATTCTCTCCTACTTCCATATAAAGTTCTGTAAGCTTTTGTTGAATATCAGGATAAAAAGAGTTTTCGGGTTCATCAATAAGGATGATAGAGTCTTTTGGATTGTGGATTTTAAGAGGGATAAAAGTAGAGATTATATTTTTTGTACCTGTGCTTAAATTATCATATTTTATTATTTTATCATTCGATAAGTCTTTAAAGATTAAATCATTGTATTCTTTTGTATTTTTATTTATTTCATATAGTTCTAAATTTAATTTATTTAAAATCGTATTTAATTTATCTGAAATATTTTTTAAAATATTTTCATTTTTAGATTCCCATTCTTCTTTCTCTTTCATAGCTTGTTCAATATTTTTTGATTTATTTTTTATTTCTTTAAAAAGCTTAGATTCAATTTTTTCATCTTCTTTAGCATAATTATCTATTTTTTCTTTTAATAAAAACCAAGCATATTCATCTAATTCTATATATATGTGTTTATATTCAATTATTTTATATTTATTTTGCGTTAATTTTTTTATAAATGCTAATGCTAATGCTACAAATATTAAGAACACTACAAATAATGATAATATTAATCCGACTGATCCTAATAATTTCAATAATACTATTCCTAACTGTTCTAATGGTTTTAATAATTCTAATACATCATTAGAGATTAATAAAACTAATAAATATACAAATACATATAGAAGGAAAAAGGGCAATACATATAATAATAAATCTTTTATTTTATCTAATGTTAAATTATCTGTAAAATTATTATTTTTAATACTATCCTTATTTATATTTGAAAAATAAATCTTTTCACTATCAGAATTATCATCTTTACCTATTGTAGTTTTTACACTATTTGAATATAACCTATCCCGAATCACCTTCAATAAATTCGTCTTCCCCGTTCCACTCTGACCAATAATACAAATTTTATCCAAAGGTTCTCCAGCCTTTTTATGCCCTTTTGGATAAGTTAAATTAAGCGTTAAATTTTTAAATTGTAAATAATCTATTAATTCTACTTTTGATACTTTCATCTACTTTACTCTCTCTTTCAAATTCTTCTTAAAATTAGCTCTATCTTTATGCTTTTGAGAATAATGGAGAGATAGTGGGAGCATCTCATTATATTCATACTTAGATACTCTACAATACTCTTTTATTATAAGCTCTAAATCTTCATCTCTTAGCCAGACTCTTGCAAAGTTTTTGGCTCTAGCTTTTATATCTAAATTTCTAAATTTCATACGGTTTATATCTACAATCTTAAATATATATCCACTCTCTTCTTTTTTAATAAGTATATTTCCAGGGGAATAATCAAGATGTTCTATACCCTCTTGATGTAGTGCGTAGCTAAATCTAGCAAACTCTTCTAGTAGAGCTATTTTTGTATCTGTAATATCATCAAAAAGTATCTCTCTAATGGTGAAATTATAGGGGAAGTTTTTGGATACAAAATAGCTTTTCTCAAGTAGTCCATTTTTATATAGCTCAACATAACCTAGTGGCTCGGGAACAAATTGAGATATTTTAATACTATAATCAAAAGAGCGTTTTGCTTTGCTATCTCTAAAAAAAGTATATATAAGTTTATTTACTAGCTTTGGTATGCCAAATGATTTTACATTCCAAGAAATAGCTTCAAAAGTAATATTTTTAATACTATTTCGCTTTTGATATACTATATCATTACTTGCTTGAAAAGAAGACTCTATCTCTAATAATTGCTTTTGGTACTTTGTATACTTTGGGTTAATGCTGAACTTCATTTTCAAACCTTGATTGCGCTAATAATAAACCTATGATTAAACTAAAAAAAAGCATAGAAAACTGTGCATGAAGAAGTGGTTCAGAGACAAATCCAAAGAGAAACAGAGAAAGAAATATCATTTTAATATTATAATAACGCTTTACTGTCAGTTTTATTTTGAAGATTTGATAAATCATAAAAAGAAATATAAAAAGCCCTACTAAACCTGTGGCTGTGACAATTTGGAGATATTGATTATGAAAATGTGGTAGATAGGTGATACAATCCATTTCTGGATATTTTTGCTCTACCAATCTGTGAAACTCTGTCATATTATCTTTGATACCAACACCAAGAATAGGATTTTCTACAAAAATATCACTAGCAATTACCCAAAACCCAAGCCTAGCACCCCATGAAGAACAGTAATTCTTATTTTCTATAACTTTGACAATATCTTCTTTTCCTATAGCTACTCTTTGATGAAATGTATTACTAAAAGTATATGCTGTACCCACGATTGTACTTAACAAAACAATACTTACCAAAAAGGCTTTAAACTTATTTTTGAAACTCATAAAACCTAAAACAATCAAACCTATCATAAAAGCTATTTGACCTGTTCTCCCATTGGTAAGAAATAGATTTCCTAGTATAGTTACAAAAAAAACTGAATAGAAGAGTTTGAACTTCCACTCTCCTTCATTAAAAATACGATTAAGAAGTAAAAGTGCCGTAAATGCCAAAAATATACTATACTCTATATGGTGCATAAATGGAGATGGATTGTCAGGTGTGCCGTGTTTAAACTGCCATATTTCAAAGAATATACCATAAGAAATAATTTCACTTACAAACATACCCAAAATAAAAGCAGATATAACTCTATAAAGATTTTCTCTTCTTAATGATGTAAAAAATATAAATATAGGCAAAAAATACCAATACTTACTAACATAGCGAATAGCATCTAACAAATTTTCAGAACTCACCCACACCAAAGAGAGCGTATTAAAAATAATAAACCCAAAAATAGCTAAACTTACATAATCTTTTTTGATAAGAGCTAACTTCTCTTTGAGAGCCTGATCAAAAAGTGCAAAAATTAATAACAATCCAGCAATTGCTATCATCCCTGCACGAGAAAGAGGCAACACAAAAGCATACGCTATCATCAGATAATTAAGATACTTCTCTATATCACTTCTAAACCCTTGCATTTTCATCCTTATTATTTACACTTATTTCTATCAAAACGATTGAGATTTATATCTCTACCTACAAGCATCACTCTGACTTGTTTATTATCTATCAAGCTATCTAATAACTCGCTGTCATCAGGTACATGATACAAAAAAACTGGAATATCTCCTAATATTTCTTTCATCTTTTCACCATAAGTAGGATTATCTAACTTTCCATAATGCATTCCCAATACAGTAAAACCACCTCTAGCATAAAAAGCTTTGTAGAGTTCTAAGACCATTGTAGTTGTAAAAGAACTTTCAGAAAGAGGCTGAATATCAAAAATAGTTTTAAAGCCTGCTTTTGTATAGTCTGCTAATTTAAAGGGATGTGTTCCCTCTATATAGATTCTTTCTCTTATATCATTTTTTTGCGTTATCTCTAATAATCGTGCTATAGCTTCACTCGTCTCTTGAGTACTTAATTTCCCCAAATTTTTATAATCCATCCAAAAATAGTATTTTTCAGAAAATTTCTCAAATACCTCTTGGAGCGTAAGAAGTTTTCCATTTTTTTGTATATATACCAATTTACCCTCTGCGTCTTTATAAGGATGGTCATGTGAGATAATAAACTGCTTCATCTGCACATCATAATGCAAATCCACCTCCACCCCCAAAGCCCCAGCTTCAAATCCTTGTGCCAAACTCTCTAATGAGTTTTGTTCTACACCATCAGTTCCATAAATACCCCTAGCAGACCATATCTTATGACAACTATTATAAGCCTCTGCAAAGTCTCGTTTTGCTAGTTTGTTCTCCGTATAGTTCACGGTAGCTATATAGGCTACTATTATTAGGATAAGTGTCCATAGTAGTTTTGATCTTAACATTTTTTCTCCATCTATTTTATACTAAACTGTTTTTTCATAATAAAATTAAAAAAACCATATTTTTTTAGTTCATCACTTCTATTTTTATTTTTTAAAATAAGAGCCATGGCTTTTTTATTTTTATCATTGATAGCTTTTGCTAACTCTATAAAAGTATTGTAGTGCTTTGTTAGTATATCTATTCGACACTCTTTAATATTTTTATTTGGCTTATCATTTGGATGAATATCTTTATAACAATACCCTAGTCCAAACAATTTTATCATTGTTTCACACCTTTTGTATTGGTAACTATTCTTAGGAATATTTGCTTTTCGTTTGAGTTCTAATACTCCACCTTGTTCTGTCTGTCTAAAAGCTAATTCAAAAAAATCTAAGGGATCTTTTTCTGTAGGATTAAACAAAAGAGGTTTATTCTCAATAAGTGGAAACTCATCTTTTTTATAAGTACTATTGCATAGACTACACATCAAGATATAGTTGTCTGCTTCACATTTCAGATGAGGATACATCCCTCGTGCTTTTGGTCTAAAATGGTCTAGTGTAGCAGTATTGGTTTTATTTGGAATATGCGTTAGTTCAACTTCACAGATTGGACATTTGTTATGAGAAATCTTTTTTTGTAAGTCTGTAAAAGCAAACCAATAATCATCACAATTTAATCTGTTTGCATCAAATGAAGCTTTGAACTTATCTACCACACAAGGGTAAGCTCTATGTGTAAAATACCCACGCATATCAATCATCAAACAGATCCTTAAATTCACATAGCAATGCATCCATCTCTTCATCCGATATTTCAGTAAATTTATCAAAGTCTATATTTTTATTCTCTTGAATAAATTTTAAAAAGTGTAAATAATGTCTATCATAGATAAAATTACTCGCAACTGTTTTTCCCAATCTAATCTCTAATTTATCAACTCTATTTTGTTCATCTATGGATAATTTATCTCTATTTTTCAAGCCAAATAGTTCACGAATTTCCTCTCTCATAGCAGTTCCAACTAAAGAACTGACTTTTGGATAGTTTAAAAGCGTAGCCGATACATCCATATACTTCGTACCCTCACCACTTGTATCTATCACATCACTATCTACACTTATTTTAGCTATCTCACTACTTTCTCTATCAAGCATTAGGAGAGGGTTATGTGTAGCAATGATTATCTGCACATTCTCATTGAGTTTTCGGATATTATCCACAAAATTTATCTGCCAATTAGAGTGTAATGAGTTTTCTGGTTCATCCATCATAAGAATAAAAGGTTTATTTTCTTTGAGTAGAATATTCATATAAATAACCAATAGTTGCTTTTCACCTGAAGACAACTCTGTAAAATCCAAGTTTATATCTCTAAACTTTACACTAGATGCTTTCTTAGTAGATTCAAGATCTATTTTTTTATTAGTATCTGAAAACATACTATCTATAATATCTCTAAAAATATTTAAATAGTGGTATATGTCACTTTTAATATCTTCCTTTATCTCATTTAAATTTTTAATCTTATATGCTTCATCTATCTTACCCTTATTTATATCAGACATAATCCTATCGAGATCTTTTTGTATTTCACTATTCTCTTCTTCAAATCTTGCATTGAGTGTCAATCTATATGAGTTAAAAGAATTTAATAAATTGTCTAATTGAAAACTTAGTGGAGACAAACTGTTTTCGTAGCTATATTTAGAATCACTTAAAGAGTGAAAAGTAATATCAAATGTATCTATAAAAACCATATCAATATACTTGGAATCACTATTAAGAGCCAAGAAATCTTCCTTACTTCCATCAGTGTATTCAAATGAAAATTCGATTTTAACTTCTGGATTTCCAAAACTCTCTAAAATTTCTTCTTTTTTATTTATAGTCGCATCTATGAGTTTTAAAACCGTAGACTTTCCACTACCATTTTTTCCAATAAGTATATTGGTATCAGGGTTCAAATCCCACGAAATATCTCTATCTCCATAAAGATTTTTAATTTCAACTCTTTTAATAAAAAAAAATTTTATTAGTTTCATACCTCACCCCTCCCCATTCTGATTCACCAACTTCTGAAATTTCTCTGAATGTTCTAACAACTCTTTATAACTTCCTCGCCCTACTATCTCACCTGCTTCAAAGAGCAAAATCTCATCAGCATTTTCTACAGTAGAGAGGCGGTGTGCTACGACAAAGGTTATCATCTCATCTTTTATAGTCTCCAAAGCCTGTTTAATAGCTTTTTCACTTTTATTATCTAGTGCCGAGGTGGCTTCGTCAAGTATAAGTATCTGTGGCGATTTGTATAATGCACGAGCGAGTGCTATTCGCTGTCTCTGACCACCACTTAGGTTTACTCCAAACTCATCGAGTATTGTATGTATACCTTCACTTAATTCCTCTACAAATTCCCATGCTTGAGCCTTTTTGAGAGCTTCTATTACTTTGGCTTCATCTGCCTCACTTCCATAGGCTACATTAGCTATGATACTATCTTGAAAGATATATATTCTCTGTGTTACGAAAGCTATTTTTTGATGCAATGATTGGAGTGTGTATTCTTTGATATTTGTTTCATTGATACTAAGTACCCCTTGTGAAACATCATAGAAACGGACTAAGAGGTTGATAAAACTACTTTTTCCTGCTCCACTATCACCTACGAGAGCGTATACTTTGCCTTTTTTTGTCTCTAGGCTTACTTCTCTTAGCGCAGATTTTTCATCATAATTCAAAGAAACTTTTTCAAACTTTACACTCTTTACTGTTGATAACAACTCTTTACCAGAAACTATCTCTGGATGGGTATCAAAAAGTTCATTCATTCTCTCTGTGGCTGCGGATGCATCTTGGAGTTGGTTATGTATTTTTGAAAGTATTCTAATAGGATCATAGAGCATAAACAAAGCTGTCACAAAAGCAAAAAATGTACCTACAGTAATCTCATCGTTCATCACTTGTAAAGCACCCACATAGATAGCCAAAGCGATAGCAATAGAGCCAAAAACCTCAAGAGTAGGACCGACCAAGGCATTTATCATATTTTGCTTAATGCTTAGGAGAAAAAATATCATATTCTCTTTGCTAAATCGCTCTTGTTCAAAGTTTTGTGAAGAGTTGGCTTTGATAACTTCTATATTATTAAAAGTCTCTGTAAGTCGTGCAGTCAAGTCCGAATTACTCTCTTGCGAACGCCTTGCGTAGCGTTTCATTCTTTTGGCAAGTATTTGCAGTGGCAAAAGAGCCAATGGCATAATAATCAAAAAGTAAAAAGCAAGTTTAGGACTTTGATATATTACATAACTTGTAAGAGTAAAGATAAGCATAATATTGACCATCATCTTGGGTATCATAGTAGAGACTACTTGCTGAATACGGTTGAGGTCATTGGTGATACGAGAGAGCAGTTCACCACTACGCATACGATTGAGATATGCCATATCTTGGTGCATCAGATGCAAGGAGAGTCTATCTCTGAGTTTTCGGATAATATCATCACCGATATAAACCGTATAATAAGTCTGCACAAACCGCCCAATGGATTTGAGCATAAAGACTCCCACTATCATAAAGGGGATATATTTAAGCATCTCTTTGTCTTTGTTGATAAAGAGTTCATCCAGTACGGGTTTGAGTATATGAGCGGTGAGAGTAGTCCCGACTGCTACTGCTATCATTCCCAAAATAGCGAAAAAGAACTCTCTTTTATAGCCAAGCATAAAGGGTAGAAAATATCTCAATAGTTTTTTCATTTTTGTAGTTTCCTTTGGCTTGGGTGGTATTATATTTTATTTAATCTATGATTATATCAAATATTTGCTATTTTCTTTCCCTCAATTCATTACCACCCTACTCGTTCCATCTCCATTTGGTACAATTTTTATCTGAAGAGGAATAGACTCTTTGAG
>JADGER010000236.1 GCA_016744315.1 Sulfurovaceae bacterium | reverse complement strand
TATAGAAACAGATAAGTTTGAAGATTTGCGTGACGCACTCAACAAACTTAAACTCAATGACTCATCGCTTAGTTTTGAACCAGAGAGTTCTATGGCTTTGGGAAGTGGATTTAGAACAGGTTTCTTGGGAATGCTTCACATGGAAGTTATCAAAGAGCGACTAGAACGAGAGTTTAATCTTGAACTTATTGCTACAGCTCCTACTGTTGTGTATCAAGTGAAAATGACCAATGGAGAAGAGCTAGAGATTCAAAATCCAAGCGAACTTCCAGAACCACAAAAACTAGAATTTATCTACGAACCCTATGTAAAAGCAACTATATTAACGCCACAAGAGTATGTTGGAAATCTTATCAAACTTCTTAACGACCGTAGAGGTATACAAATTAAAATGGATTACCTCAACGAAACAAGAGTACTTCTAGAATATGATATTCCTATGAATGAAATAGTCCTAGACTTCTATGATAAACTCAAAAGTATTACCAAAGGCTATGCAAGTTTTGATTATGAAACTATAGGCTTTAGAGAAGGAAAACTTGTTAAACTTGATATTAAGGTAGCAGGCGAAGTAGTAGATTCTCTTTCTATTATTGTACCTGAAGACAAAGCAAGAACGCGTGGACTTGCTTTTGTTGCACAACTCAAAGAGCTTATTCCTAGACAGCTATTTGAAGTTGCAATACAAGCGAGTATTGGAAATAATGTTATTGCAAGAAGTAATGTTAAATCTATGGGCAAAAATGTAACTGCTAAATGTTATGGTGGAGATATTACACGAAAAAGAAAACTCCTAGACAAACAAAAAGCAGGGAAAAAACGAATGAAGTCTATAGGTAGTGTGCAAGTGCCACAAGAAGCATTTATGGCTGTTCTAAAATTGGATAGCTAATGGGTTGGGCAATACATTTACATCTTATTGCTGCTGTTTCTTGGATAGGTGGATCTGTTTTTCTCTTTGTATTAGGTATAACACTTAGAGACAAAGAAGACCAAAAAGAGGTCTATCCTCGTATAGGTCCTATTTATGGATTTTTCGAGATTACAGCTCTTTGTATACTCCTTCTTACGGGTATACTTATGATTACAAATAATGGTCTTATGGATATTCTTTTTGATTTTAGTATTAGCAATCTAGTTATTGATGCTTTGCGTATAAAACTTAGCTTTGTAGCAATTATGGCCATTATGACTGTAGTACATTCTATTATTGCTCTTAAAACATTACGCATAGAAAAAACTCCCCTCCAAAAATTCTTTTCCCGTGGAGCATCCATGGGAATATTCTTACTCAACTTTGTAGTATTACATTATGCCATGGTAATACGGGATATATTATAGAAAAACTACACAAAGCAAAAAAACTCATAGCCCAAGCCGATGCTCTCTTTATCACTGCTGGAGCAGGTATGGGAGTAGATAGTGGATTGCCTGATTTTCGTGGCTCTGAAGGCTTTTGGAGAGAATATCCCAAGGTCAAAGAGTTAGGATTAGAGTTTGAAGAGATGGCAAACCCTCGATGGTTTAAAAGTAATCCAACTTTTGCGTGGGCTTTTTATGGTCATCGTCTGCACCTCTACCGTGACACTATACCTCATAAGGGATTTACAAAACTTCTTGAACTCTCACAAAAGAAAAAATATGGCTCTTTTATTTTTACTTCTAATGTTGATGGACAGTTTCAAAAAGCAGGTTTTCAAGAAGAGCAAATAATGCAATGTCATGGCTCAATTCATCAGCTCCAATGTATCAATGATTGCCAAAACAAAATTTGGTCAGCCAAAGATACAAATGTAAAAATAAACCAAAACTTCCAAGCCCTAGATCCCCTCCCAACTTGCCCCCATTGCAATAAAATAGCAAGACCAAATATACTAATGTTTAATGATTTTGGATGGAACTATAGCCATACAAATAAACAACGAGAAAAACTTACAGCTTGGTTATCAATGCTAAGTAAAAAAAATGCAAAACTAGCTATCATAGAAATAGGAGCTGGCACAGCAGTCCCCACCGTAAGAAATAGCAGTCAACGAATTGCAAAAGAATTTAATACCCCACTCATACGCATCAACCCAAGAGAAAGCCATGGTGCTGAAATTGGTATAAAATTAGGTGCAGTGGAAGGACTTTTGGAGATTTTGTAGATGGGAACAAATAATACCCCTTACCTTTCATTTATACCTTAGTAGTACAACGAGATGGTAAATCAAATATATTCCATAGATCCTCTATATACATATTAATATGATGTACTACTTCATCTGACTGTTCACCAAGCTCTACAGTAACAAGTAGAGTTACCTCCCAAAATGCTCCTTCTATATCTCTTTTGTGTACAGATGTAACTCTAGGTACATCTAGTATTTCTATAGACGCATCATCATAATTATTTTTTTGGTGGTCTGACTTATCAATATTTTTAAGTTCCCAAAGTTGTTTAGAGAGCATAAAATAATAATAACTGATGTCTACAAGATTTTTTGCCATATTATTTAATTCTTTACTGTCTTTATAAGTTAATTTCCTATCTGACCCATATGTATATAGTGTATT
>JADGER010000235.1 GCA_016744315.1 Sulfurovaceae bacterium | reverse complement strand
CTAAAGAGAGTCTCAACCGAACGCGGTTTTTTACTTGGTGTTTTTGCTTGTAAGTTCATATGGGTAGTCATATACTACTCCTCATATTATAAAGTGATCATTTACTCAAAGGAGTAAACGATTGATAAGTGTATTGTAGGATTTTTGTTCAAACAGTGGGTAATAAAAAGTAAATCAACAGTAACACTATTGTGCTAAATAACTCTCTACCGCCGTCTCACGCGTAGTTACATGTGTTTTGAGTTCAGCAATTGCTTGTGCAAAAGCACTGCTATTATTGAGATATGTATATCCATCTCTTTCTATTGTAGCATAAGGCTCTACTAGTTGAGAGTAAGTCTCATATAAATTCTGCATATCTGTTGCATTAAATACATTTTCTTTGACTTCTTGCATATAGCTATCATATTTTGCTTTATACACATCATCTGCATATATTTTAGCAATCAATGGCCAAGAGCTTGATTCGAGGTCTGAAAAGTCCAAGGCTAATGATCCACCCATTTTACCCTCTTGTAAAGCTTCATTATTATCCCAAGGAATCCAAGTAAGTGTAGCTGTATCTGGGTTATTATAGAGATAATAGTTATGCGTCATTCGTCCATAAGTATCCCAATTTTGGATAATTCCATTTACTGCAAGGTATTTTAAGAAAGTATCCACATCAAAGACTGCTTCAAGACTATTTCTCCAAGAACTCGCATCACTTGTACGACTGCTATCATGTAATATACTAAATAAAGATTCTATATCAGACCAATCAGCATCATCTTCATTAGTTTTTTTAGTAAAATCATCTTCACTAAATGTTCCTGCAACAAAATTAGTACTTCCATCTTCTGGTTTATAAAGGTTACCATCATCACTTGTAAACTGTGTATCAAGTACCGTACCATCTACCTCTTCTACAAGCGTATAAAGTCCAAAGTACTCTGCTCCATTCCCATGATCAACATAAAGTCTATAAAATGCTGTATGTGATACTACCATACCTGCTTGTTTAAATACATCTGCTGCAACTTTTTCTCGTAAGAATGAACTATCATCATAATTATTTTTTAGAGAAAACTTTTTGAAACCATAAAATCTTTGATTATCAATTTGAGGATACTCATTTTCAAATTCATTAAAGTCAAGTTTAAGTGAGAGTTTCAAGATTCCAGCTTCCCAACTACTTTGTAAACTAGAATTTCCTTTAAAACGGATTCCTGCTCTATACCACTGTTTATCATTATAATAAATATCAGCAGGAACAAAAATAGGGTCTTCATCACTATCTATTAAAGTAGTAGTTGTAGTATCCATTGGCATTCCAGCATTTTTTGGCATTTCTCCATCCATAGGAGGCATTCCACCACCATTTGGCATTCCAGCATCAGTAGGTATAGAAGTACTAGTTCCACCAAATGCACCATAAGTTGCTGTCATATCATCTAGCATACTTTGCCATCGTTCAGCAGTTACCACAATATCCAAACGCTTTACTTGTGTATCATCAAAGACCTCATCAAAATTGGGATCTACATTTTTGCTATGTGTTGCGTCTGTCCAATCTGTTGCTTCAAAATCTGTATCAGCATAAGTAGCAGTAGCTGTGGACACAGCAATTATATTCAAAGCAGAAGTAACAGTATCACTACTAGCAGTTACATCAGCAACAACACTTTTTGCCAAATCAGTATCATTCAAACCTTTTGCCGCAAAAGCAAGACCTACTTCGGTTTTATTCTCCAAAATAGTTGCATCATCTGCTTGTGCTCCATTAACAACTGCTAATATAAACACAGAATTAGAGATATTTCCACTCTCTAACTCAGCCGTCCAATATGCACTTCCTGCTGTATCAGCAGATCGTTTAAATAGATTTGTATAAATAGAAGCTATAAACTCTTCTGTAGTATACCCATCAGGATATTTTGTTTTTGTCTCATCTTGATCAAAAAAACTTTGAGCAATCCCTTCTAATGACAAACCCGAACTCACTACCCAATAATCAAGCCCTGCACTATCAGGAGCTCTATCAAAGGTTGCTATATAAAGCTTTGTTACATTTGTTTGTGTCGCCACCTCTGCATACACACTTGTCGCCATCAATCCAACTACTGTTAGTAGTGTAAAAAACATTCTTTTCATCACAAGACTCCTTATATTATATTTGCAATAATACTCATTAGAGACAAACTTATGGTAACAAAAAGTAAACACTTAGCAACAATGCCATAGTTTAAATATTGATGCCGAGGTCAATTGATTTTATATTTTTATCTATAATTTTGATTACCATCTTTTGTATGGTTATATTCTCAAAAAATAAATTAACATGATTTAAAACAAAATATCTAAAGGAAAAATATTCATTTTCTATATTACACTCTTCTACAAAACTTTCAATTTCACTCTTTATCCCAGTAAAATCTTTATTGCATATATGTTTTACAACTCTTCTTTTAAGTGAGTTAAAAACTTTGTAACTACTCACCCCATCCAACCCCAAAAACCTTAAACCAAACCCCCCATAAAAACATTCAAAATTCTCCATAAGAAATACTCATTAGAAAGCC
>JADGER010000079.1 GCA_016744315.1 Sulfurovaceae bacterium | reverse complement strand
ACCCATACTTATTACTGCCATTCTAACTCCTTAAAAAATAATATGCGATTATAACGAATTCACTATCCCTTTTTGCTTTTGCTAGTATTACTCTTTTGGCTCCTATTGTGTACTACAATGGATACTGCCTCCACCTGAAGCAAAATCTTTAGTACCAAATGATTCATTAAAGGTATCAGGGTTATCTATCACAATTACTTCCAAAGGGTTTCCATTTGCATCTGTTGCATTTTGTAAAATTTCTATATTCTCTCTCGTAATAGGATAATTATGGCTATTTAGCCCATTTAAATGCTCTATCGCTTCATTTCTATCCTCACTATACACTAGCAGAGATACAGGCTCATACTTAGCTATTATTGTTGCTAAAAGTGCTAAATCTTTTTTAACCTCGGGTATTTGTTTTGCCTCCCAAATATAATCATTTGCAACAAATGACATCCAAGTTTGGCTATGTTCCTCACTCTCTTCTTTCATAGTTGATGAATATGCTTTATTATCAAGTATACTCTTAAGTAGTATCAAAAATAAAAATCTTATCTGCATATTTTTTCCTTCTACCATCCTCTTTTATTTTTAATCAGCTCATATGCCTCGTTGAGTTTTTGAATTTTTTCTTTTGCTAGTAGCTGTGAAGTTTCATCAAGACTTTGACTATATATCATATCAGGATGATACTGTTTGACCAAATCTCTATATCTTTTTTTTATAATTACTTGTGTCTCATTTTCTTCGCATCCTAATATGCTATAAGAATTTTTAAGTTCATTTTGAAAAATAATTACTGCTTCATCACTGCCTATATATCTATTTATTTTATCCGACTCAAACCTAAAAATTTCACCTACACTATAAAGTAATTCTTTTTTTGCTTCACTTAATTGCTCTACTTTTGCCAAAAGAACAAGCTCTTGGAGTATATTTACCCGTTGGAGATAACTATACTTTACAAAATAATTTGCATAAGACTCTATAGTTCGGTCATTATCTTTGACATTTTTATATGTATCTACAAGCTCTTTTCTTAATTTCTGAGAATCTTTTTCATCTAAACCCTCTTTTTTGGCAAGAGCAGTAAAATTATTAATACTATTTCTAATAAACTCTGCTTCTTTAACACTCACTGCATTTTCATATTTTGCTATTTTTGTAAGCATTGCAATAACAGCAATAAAAGTACTTTTACTATATACTGACTTTAATTTTTTATCTCTATCTACTTTGGGTAATTTTACAAAAATACCATATGCTACTATCCATTCTCTATGCCTTGAAATAGTAGATATAAACAAAAAATATGCTAATAAATGCACTATTATATAACTCAAAACTACCACCGTCAAAGATAATCGTGTATTTTGAATAAAAAGCATACTAACAGAAAAATAATAAACAAAAATATAAAACTGTGAAATTTCCAAGGGTACAAAGCTCCCATAACTTTTCATTCGATAATACTGAAAGCTATAAAATAAAAAAGGAATCCCAATCATTAATACTGCTATAGGTAACAAAGGGGCAGAATAAGAAGATAAATTAATAAGTAGAAAAAATGGTACAGAAAGAAGAAATAGTAAAAAACTTTTTTTTATAGCACTTAAGGGAGTATTGAGTGTAGTAATATTAGCACTACACTTTTTGCATCTCTTTGCATAAGCACTATTTTCAAAATTACATTTATAACATTTCAATAAGTATCTCCTGAAAATTTATTATTTAAATTTTGTCTATCTTTTTCTTTTTGATTTATTGCGTTGATAGAGTACAAAAAGGCTCATAATAAATAAAAGTATACCTGCAAGAGGTGGTGAGAGTTTATCAAGTATAAATCCATACTCTTTAGAGAGTTGTGCATGTACTTCATCAAATTCTGTAGAGTTTTGTGATGTTTTTGGTACTTCAAGAGGGGTATCTATGGGTGTTAATTCTATAAGTTTTTGATAATTACTAATATATAAATTTTTATCTTTTTGTAACTCATATACAAGTAAATTCTTTTTCTTTTCCCATTGTGTCACAGGGTCTTGATTATTCCATTTAATAAGAAGTTCTTCTTGGGCTGGAGTCATTTGAATATTATATTTTTCACGCATATAAATATAAGTTCGAGCAATATCTCCTAAGATATTTCTTTTGGGTTCCGCTTTTCTTTGACCAAAATCAATCTCCATATCTACTGACCCATAAGAGCGTTTTTCACCTCGTATCATACCATAAGGAAAGTTACTTCTATCGCCATTAATTTCACCAATAGCAGGAACGAGATTGTGCATATCTGCTTCCATCTCTTGAAAATATTCATTTTTTGCTTTACACTCTTTTCGTCCACCTTTTTTCCAACATTCAAGTTGGTGTCCAAACTCCCAAGCAGGAACTACATGTTCCCACTCGATACGCTCTGAACGGGCTTTATTTTTGCGATATTCAAAACCACAAGTCTCAGGAATAGGAACAAGTTTTTTGGCTTTAATCTCATAATCACAGTTAGCATAAAATGTTTTTTTATGCTGACGATATACTTTTGTTGCAAGTAAGCGTTTTGAGCGACTAAAAGAGTATTTCGCTGTTGAAGCTGAAAAAATTTCATCTTCAATAGTCGCAACATCTTCTTCATAAAAATTTATATTTTCCTCAGCTGTGAGCAAAGAGAAGGATAGTAAAAATATAAGTACTAAGTATTTCATTTGAGTCTACTTCTTTTTTTTTGCTCTTTCCAAAGAAAGAGCTTTATAATAATCTATTTAGTAATAGCTATAGTATCTTTCTTAGCTTTTTTACCTTTTTTCTTAATAGGTTTAAAATCCATTGCTTTAGAATTGTCCATCAATATAGGAACAAAGAGTAAAGAAACAAAAACAGCTGCTACAGTTCCAGAAATAAGAGCTACTCCCAAACCACCAAAGACAGGATCTCCTGCAAGAAGAGCTGATCCTAAAATAATTGCAACGGCTGTAAGCATAATAGGTTTAGCTCTTGTCGCTGCAGCTACAGCTATGGCTTTTTTCTTTGACATACCATGAAACTCCATCAGAGACTTAGCAAAATCTATCAGAAGTAAAGAGTTTCTTGAACTAATCCCAATAAGAGCAATAAACCCAATTAAAGAAGTTGCCGTCAAAAAGAATGTCTCAGAAGTAAAGAAATTAGCAACCCAGTGACCTACAATAACTCCAATTAAAGAGAGGAATGATCCCAACAAAATAATACCACTCAGGGCAAAACTTTTGTAATAAATAACAAGTAATAAAAATATCAATATTAATGCTGCAATAAATGCTCCCCCTAAATCTCTAAATGTATCAAGTGTTACTTTCATCTCTCCATCCCAACGCAAAAGATATTTTTCTCCTGTTTTAGGATCATGGAGATGTAAGTCAAACATATAAGTGGAGATACCAGGATCTTTTGTAACATTAAACTCTTTTGAAAAGTATTCTATCATTGTGTCTCTTGCTTCAAGCAAAGGATAAACCTGAGATACCATATCTGTCTCAGCAATAACATTTATCATACGATTAAGGTCTTTGTGCATAATCATAGGACTAGACTCAACCTCACGAATTGTCACTATCTCACTCATAGGAACCATCATTCCTCTCATATTCATAAGATTAAGTGATGAGAGTTTACTCTGCAAGGTATCTTCTCTTTTATTATTTAATCGCTTTGTTTTATCATCAAGAACCAAAAATATAGGTATCTGATCTGGAGAATTTTTGGAATTTTTATGTGCTATTACCATACCCTCAAAAGCGAGATAAAGAATATTATTCACTTGTTCCACACTTAGACCACTTCTAGCAATTTTTTCTTTGTCGGGAATAAGCTCAAACTTATTGTAAATATCATCTGCCATTACATCTATATCTACAAGACCCTCTGTATGAGCCAAAATATCAGCAGTCTCCATAGCAAGTTTTCTTGATACAAAAATATCTTCTCCATATACTTCTACAACTATTGATGCCAAAGTAGGAGGACCTGCTGGCTGTTCTACAAACTTAATAACAGTTTTTGGAACAAGAGGTTCACAGCGTTGCTTGATAATAGGTCGGATACGCTGAACCATCAAAAATGAAGGCTCTTTACGACCATGTTTATCTGTAAGATTAATAGAAATCTCAGAAACATTCTCTGAGCGTTTCATCCCTGCACCTTTTACCAATCCTGCATAATCCAAAGGAATCCCCTGCCCTTGAAATAGCTCTAGGTTAAGAATCTCTTTCTCTTTTTGCAATACATCAATAACACATTGATTAACTTCATTTGTCTGATACATAGAGCTACCTAGAGGTGTATCTACATAAATTGAGAATGTATTATCACTCTTACCAGGAAGCATCTTAGCAAGAACTAATTTACTAGGAAACATCAAAAGAGAGCCAAAAAATGCTAATATTGTTAATAAGATAACTAAAAATTTTTTTCTTTTACTATCTAAAATACCATATACAAAACTTTCAAACTTTTTCATTATTTTTCACCTTTTTTAGAGCTACTACTCTCTTCTTCTGCATGAGAGCCGTGATCTGGTTTATGAAGCAGTCTTGCACTAAGATAAGGAGTAAAAATATACGCAACAAAGAGTGAAGCAATCAAGGCAACAGGGACATTATAAGGAATAGGTTTCATAAATGATCCCATCATACCACCAACAAATGCCATAGGAACCATTGTTAAAATAATAGCCAAAGTTGCCACATTAGTAGGTGCTCCAATCTCATCTGTAGCCTCTATAAGTAATTCATCCATTGTTCTATCATCTACGCCATGTGCGTGCAGATGTCTATGAATATTTTCAATAACAATAATTGCTGCATCCACCAGTAATCCCAAAGAGAGTAAAAGAGCAAATAAAGTAATCCTATTCATAGTCTGCCCTGACATATACGCTGTAAAAAGAGTAATTGCCAAAATAGCAGGAACAGTAAATGTAACAATAAGTGATTCTCTCCAACCCAATGCAAATATAAGCATTAAAGCAATAATAACAATAGTAATCATAAGGTGATGCATTAGCTCATTAACAGCCTCATTTGCACGATTCCCATAATTTCTTGTAACTATATATCCTATACCTGCTTTAGCAAATTGATCTTCATACGATTTGAGAACTGCTACAACATCTTCTGATACAAATACAGCATTTGTAGAAGCTAGTTTTGCTACAGTCATTGTTATTTGTTTCTTCTGTGGTAGCATTTGTGTAGCATTTTCTTCTAACTTATATTTAATTGTAGCACCTTGGAAGTTTTGGAAATCTATGCCATCTGTTACAGTTGCAACATCTTTAAGGTAAATAGGAGAACCCATATATTGTGCTACAATTACATTCCCTACATCTTGAATACTCTCAATAGCATTTTTAACACCAAAAATTACTAAACCACTCTGTTGTGTACGACCTTTCACATCAGGAACATCAACAGCTACAGACTGAATAGCCTTCATAAGCTGTCCCATAGAGAGATGATATGCAGATAATTTACCCATATCAACTTCTACATTGTATTGTGCTTTATGCGCTCCTTTGAGCGTTGTTTTAGCAACATTATCTACAGCATTAATTTTTTGTTGTATCTTCCGAACAGTATTAAAAAGTGCTACATCTCCTACATCACTTCCCTCTCTAGGATAAAAAGCAATAGTAACAATAGGAATATCAATATCAATATCAAAAGGTTTTATCAGTGGTTGCATCACACCTTTTGGCATCAAATCCATATTTTGCATAACTTTATCATAAAGTTTTAGGTTCGAATCTTCTCGATTTTCACCAATATAATACATAACATTTACAACACCAAAGTTCTCCATAGCCATACCATAGACATGCTCTATCCCTTTGACTTCACGAAGCTTTCTCTCTAGTGGGTTAATAATAATATTTTCTATCTCTTTGGGTGACGCACCTGGCATAACTACAACCACTGCACCACCACTAATAGCAATCTGAGGATCTTCTTCTCTAGGCATAACTTCCAAAGCAATATATCCCATCAAAAGAAGAAAAGCTCCTAGTACAGCAGTGAGTGGACTTCTAATAAATCCTTTGGCAAACTTACCAGCATAGTCGATTACCTGATATTCAGTTTTTTCTTTCATTACTTATCCATTATATTTGAATCAAAATCTTGGCATACATACCAGGATATATAGAATGACCCTTCATATCAAATTTAATTTTTATCTTAAATTTATGAGTCATAGGATTAGAACTAGGAATGATTGAACTAATAATTCCTGTTGTAGAATACGCTAAAGAGGGAATTGTAATATCCACAATTTTATTCAAAGAGATATTTTTAAGGTCTGTTTCGCTAATCTCTGCAACAACTTTAAGATTACTTAAATCAGTCAAAACCAAAGCTGGCATTCCAGGAATAGCCATCTCTCCTTCATTAATCTTTTTTGCTACAATTACACCATCATTAGGTGCAATTATTCTAAGATATTGATACTGATTGAGTACTTCATCTTTTTTGGCAAGTGCTTGATTTACCTGCTCTTTAGCTATTTTAATCATATCTTTCATATTTTTAGCGCCTAGTTCTAACTGCTCTAGTTCATATTTAGATACCATCTTTTTACTATATAATCTTTTATATCGTGCTAGGTTTGTAACAACATTATCATATTGACTTCTATTCATTTGCAAAGCTAATCTTGCCTGAGAAATAGCCAAATCAACTTGTCTCTCTGCTGATTCAATCTCTTTGGAGTCAATTTCATAAAGCAGTTGCCCTTTTGCTACAAAATCTCCTTCACTTACCAACATGTTTTTAACAAATCCCATATATCTACTTGTCATCATTTTTTGATTATCAGAAACAACACTTCCACTTAATTGTAACTCTAAAGCACTTAGTGCAGATACTAAGAGTACTGCCACTAAAACAACTATTTTTTTCATTATTATTCTCCTGGGTTCAAGATGCTATTGAGTTCAAACACCTTGCTATTTCTTTTATTCTTAATCGTTTGTAACTTCAAAAGAATCTCAAGCTGTTTTGATTGCTTAATAAGTACATCACTAATAGAAACTACACCTTCTTTATATCGTCCCCTATAACTCTCATATACTCTTGAAGCAAACTTAAGCTGTTTTTGGTGACTATTTAAATCTGATTCTAAACTAAGTACTTGTGTATTAAGTTGTTTTGCTTTGAGTGCTATACCTTTTTTGGCTAATTCAACTTGTGAGGCTACTTGCATATTTTTTACTCTTGCCTTTTCAAGGTTTGCTTTATCAATACCACCATTAAAAAGATTCATACTCACTTGCACACCTACAGTATAACTATCCTTATCAGTAAATTCATTTAAAAACTCATCATCTGCACTTCCATACTCACCAAAAGCACCTACCATTGGCAAAAAATTAGATTCTTCTACAGCTATAGCCATTTGACTAATTTCTAGTCCTAGTTTAGCTTTTTGAATATCAATATTATCACGATATAAATCTGATAATTTTATCTTTGGTGTAGGAGCCTTCTCATGGACACCTTTGATAGAATCTACATCTTGATTGAGTAAAAATGATAAAAATTGATATGCTAATTCTCTATTGAGAGTTGCTTGATTATAAAGGCTATCTGCTTCTGCTCGCCGTGCTTGTACTTCAAGAACATCAACATCTTGTGCATAGCCTTCGGTTTTCATAGACTTTACAATACCCTCTAACTTATTAATATTATCTATAATTTTTTTCAAATTAAGAATATAATTATCTACTAATGAAATATCATAATAAGTTTTTTTAACCTGAAAAATCTTGGCATTCAATAATTTACTTGTATCCATTTGACTCATGGTATGCATACTATGCATAATATTGCCATACTCTGTAAGTTTACCACCTGTATAAAGTGGGATTTGATAACTCACTTTTGTTTGATAATGGTTTCTAGCATCAGGAAAGTTCAGATCACTTGGCTCTGTTGCTAACATCTGATCTTGTGTGGAAGCATCATTCATCATTTGTGAAAACATAGCAAAATCCCCACCAGACATTTGCATCATTCCACCAATGCCACCAAGAAAATCACTAAAACCAAAATCACCAAAATTAGCCTCACGGCTTTGTAATTTAAATCCAAAAGCATTGAGTGCATCATTAGAACGAATAGCATTCAATGTTAAATCAAGTTTACCATAATTCATACCATCCACTGCTTGAGCTTCATACTCTTTCATTTGTTCTTCAAACCTAGATATTTTTAACTCTAAGTTATCACTCTTGACTATTTTTAATGCTTGATTTAATGATAAATTTTGCAAATTTGCAAAAAGTGGAACTACACTTATCACAGCAATAGAGAGGTATCGTCTTATATTCATAGAGTTCTACTCCTTTTTTGTAAATAACAATATTTTAAACTGTAAATTATATTTTGAAAATGTAATGATTATAGTGAAGATTATATTAAATTATGGTTAAGAGATATAGCAATTATACTTTGGATGGATTGATAAGAGACTCTCCATCTAATAGCTTTTTCCACAAACTACTATCATTCCACTCTTTCATTATTTGTGAAGAAAACTTTATCTCTTTAAGTTCAATTTTCCCCATTAAAAGACTATGAGCATCTTCTTTAAACCCTTGGGCATATCCTGTTTGTGTTTCATGCACTATAATACTATTAAGTGTAACATTTCGTTCGGCATTTTGCATTACAGTCAATTCTAAAATACGCTCAACAATCAAATATATAACTCGTGAAAACTGTTCAGCAGAAGGTGAAACAGGTAATTCAATCCAACGAGTACTATACTGTTTCATAGAATCAAGATAACCTTTATCATCTCCACTCCATAAAGTAATAGAGTGATCAAAAGAGTCTATTAGCTCTTTAATAGCCAATTTCATCAATCCAAAATCATAAACCATTTGACCACTATCAAGATAATTAGATTCTAATAAAACTTCTATATTATAAGAGTGTCCATGAATATTTTGGCTACACCTCTGTGTAGAACATCCCCTTACAATATGTGCATTTTCAAACTTAAATAGCTTTCTTATAATCATACTAGACCCCCTGTGTTGTATCAAATACGCGTATATGTAATCTATCGCTATAATTAAAACCATGTTTCATACAAAACTCAAAAATAGCTTTATCATTTTGCCATAAAGTATCTCGACTTTCACCTACAGGCATACAAAATATTGATTTATCATTACATGACTTTGTTATATTATCTATCTCTTCATACGCTGTTGTATCAACTAATTTTTTATCAATAGTAAACTTAAAAAATGACTCTTTTGCATACTTAATAGTAGACTTTAAAGCATCTAAATTTATTCTTTTTGATTTAGGCTCACCACTATTAGATAACTTAACAGACAAAGAGTATATACACTCTTTATAAGCTGGAAACTTATTAAAATCTATCTCAATAGTACCATTTGTCTCAAAAGTTATAGAGATTTCTTTACTAATAAGCCATTCAATAACCTCATAAAATACTTTATCAGAATAATATAAAAGAGGTTCCCCTCCAGTGATTACAATATGTGGAAGATATCCAATAGTATCAAACTCTCTTTGCATTTTATCTATAAGATTACTACTATTATCTATTTTTTTCCATAACTTCGAGTAGTGACTATCTACAGCAAAATAGGTATCACAACCATAATATGTCTGAGAATCTATCTCATAAACAGCACCAAATCCAGCACAACTTAAATTACACCCTCCAGTACGAAGAAAATACGAGGGTACTCCTGCATATTTTCCTTCACCTTGTATAGAAAAAAACTCTTCGGTTAAATAAAACATCAGCCACCAGTCTCATAAAATGCTCTTGTAGAAGTTTCATTCTCTCCACCATTATCTGTCTCATTCCATCTATTCTCTTTGGGTTTATCTGCCAAAACTTTTGCCAAAACTTTAGATGCTCCCTCAATATCACCTGCTTTAACTGATTCACGAATACTCATAGCTTCATCAAAATAAAGACAAGGAATAAGAAATCCTTCAGCTGTTAACCTAATACGGTTACAGTTTTCACAAAAATCATGTTTATGTGGATCAATGAGTCCAAATTCTGTACCATCTTCAAGCATATAATTAAAAGATGGACTTGCACCTTCACGCCCTAAAGACTTGATAATATGACCCTCTTTAACCTTAGCTAAGATCTCTTTTCCATGCATACCTTCTATGGTTTGTTTAGCATGACTATTTTCCATATACTCTATAAATCTTACTTTTATATTTTTCTTTTTACAATACTCTAACATATCCAAAATTTCATCATCATTGATACCTTTCATAGGTACCATATTTATTTTTACACCCAAGCCCACTTCTAAGGCTTTATCTATTCCCTTTAAAACCTTAGCTAAAACATCTTTTTGAGCAATTTTTTGAGCAACTTCTGGTTTGAGTGAATCTAAAGAAATATTCAGTCTTTTCAAGCCTGCATCTTTAAGTTTTTGAGCACTTTCAGCTAATAAATAAGCATTTGTCGTAAGTGCTAAATCAATATCACTTTTATACTCACTAATCATTCTAATAAAAGTATCTAAATCTTCTCGTAAAAGTGGCTCTCCACCAGTAATTCGTATCTTTGTAACACCCTCGTCCATAGCTACTTTCATAAATAGAAAAAGCTCCTCAAAACTAAGTAAATTTTCTCGTGGAACCCAAGAAAAAGGTTTCTCTGGCATACAATATTGACATCTAAAATTACATCGTTCTGTAACGGATACCCTTAGGTAATTTACTGTCCGACCATGACCATCTATAAGCATTATTTTTCCAATATATTATTTTTGTTTAGAGTACCTTAATCTTGATAAAGGGTAGATAAACTAACTATAGTAGAAAAATATTTTTTGAAAAGATGTAAATTAGTAAAAAAAGTAAGTATTATGTGATATATTTAAATTAAGTTAAGTATGATTATAAAAAAGGGAGATTTAAAAAGATATAAACTCGAAACGGCAGCGACCTACATTTCCACAAGCGTAGCCTGCAGTATTATCGGCGATGGGAGGCTTGACTTCCAGGTTCGGAATGGAGCTGG
>JADGER010000078.1:5301-11216 GCA_016744315.1 Sulfurovaceae bacterium | reverse complement strand
TTCTAATGCTTCTTTTTCTTCTTCTGTTAATGCTTCTACTTTTCTCATGATGTTATTTTAGCATACCTTTATGAAATTGGTTTTGAGTGGGTACTTATTAATGCTAAAATTAAGACTTTTCAGATTTTAAAACAGAAATATAGGAATAGAAGAAAACGCTATCATTTACGAACAAATCTTATTTGTGGGCTGATTAATTTTGATAGTGGTATGGGGTAAATAATTGAGTTTTGCAAGAAGTCTACTCTTTCTTTTTTTTTCTAAGATTGGCTTTCTTCCTTCTTCTTCTTTTCTCAGTACACTTTTAACACCTTCATCTCTAAACTCATCCAACCAATTATAGACCATTCTTCTTGTTATCTCAAATATATCAGCTATCTCTTTTGGGCTATATCCTCTATAACTCAATAGTATTCCTGATGCTCTATTTCTCTCTGTATAGGTCGGATAATTCTTTTTTATCTCTTCTAATGCTTCTTTTTCTTCTTTTGTTAATGCTTCTACTTTTCTCATGATGTTATTTTAGCATACCTTTATGAAATTGGTTTTGAGTGGGTACTTATATTTCAAAAACACAAGCCCCATCACCACATGCTTATACTCAGCTGCATCAATATTTTTGCGTAGTTTATCCGACGCTTTCCATAATTGTTTTTCTATACTTTCTGTTTGTTTTACTTTTGCCATATTAAGTTATTCCATAAAATTAAAGTTACTTCATTTTATCGTAATAATATTAATAAGTTTGGGTTTAGAATACTTAGATTAGTTTGAGGGGGATTATATAAAATATATGGCGGACAGTGAGAGATTCGAACTCTTTGAATATTAGAGTTATTTCCCTATAGATAGGGCTTCAGTATTATTATTAGTTAGCTGTTGGCATACTTTTAACATACTTTTTGGCAGACTCTGCCGTATTTCAAATATTAATTTTTGCTTGATATTATAAAGTTTATTATCTACTTTAAACCAATTAGATAAGTTTCATAACAAAGCCAAATAAAAATACCAACCCAAGATAAACCTCCAAGAGTCATTACACAATCAGTAATAGCTCTAAGCCTAATTTGTTTTTCTCTTTTTAATTGTTTCATATCAGCAATATTATTTTGTGCTGGCTCTTGCTCTTCACGCTCTAATGCTTTTTCTTCAGCTTCTTTCTCAATCTCTAAAGCTTTTTTAGCTTCTTCTTCTTTTTCACGCTCAAAAGCTTTTCTGGCTTCTTTTGCTTCATCAGATCTACCAACAAGTTCAAGTACATTTGTATGAGTTAAAAGCTTGCCATCATGTAAAAGTTCTGCTAAACGCTTAACATGTTTTGTAAGTGCTTCTTGTTCTGCTAAAAACTCTGGAGAACGACTCGCATGTAATCGTTTATTATGCAATGCTATACATTCATCACCTGTAAGCTCAAGTCTTTCTTCAGGTGTCACGAAGTCTATATATTTCATTTTTTATCCTTTTTTTGAATGATTAACTACTCATTCTCTATACATAGTATACTCTTAAATTACTGAAATACAGCTTAATTATACTACAATAATACATAATTATAGTATATTATTTGAGATATTTTAAAAATTACTTAGATTAAACTAAGATGTACTATAATAAAGTATATTTACACTATAATTTATTAACTTAAATATAAGGATATTTTTATGAAAAAATTAACAGAAGAATTCTATGAGGAGCTATTAGCCTTAACAGTAAAAAGAAACAAGGGAATTCATACAAAGCTTTTAAACCTTGAAGATATGGAAGAAAAAGAAGAGTATATAGATACTTTAGCTTTAGCCAGAGAAACAAAAACACAGCATAAAAAGGATCAAATTCGAGAAGCAATCTTAAAAATCTTTCAAGAGACTTCTAAACAGCCCACAAAATATCAAGTACATAAGGTTACAGGCATTGCTTATGTTACTCTTGGTAAATACTATGATGAAATAATAGGAGAAATTTATAACTAATATATTAGCTATATCATTGTGATAAACTAAAAGAAACCTTATCTATACTCTAACGGAGTGATGCTCTTGCTCTTAAGCCTAGTGCAACGCTTGATCTTTAGATCGTAACAGGAAAGAAATTTTCATAAAGCTGTATGACAGACTGTGTGAGTTTTAAGTTAAGTTTAAAAAAGGCTCTTTTTTTTTGAAATTAGCTTAATGGTCACACTGGATTAGTTGTTTACCACCTACAACCATGTTCGCTCTTGATCTTATGTTTAATTTACTTACCATATCAATTCAGACGAGAGCAAAACTACGGCTTTGTTTGAGCAGTATACATCTTATATAGTAGGCTCTTGCTCTACTTATTATATGGATTTTGTTTCATTGCTTTTTCCATCATTTCTTTTTGTTGTTTTGTGAGCTTATCCATATACTTTTCCATATCTTTAATACCATTACCATACATTTTAACAAGTTCATCAGTATCACTTGTGCCTAAAGTCATCTCTAACATTTTATTATAAGCTTGTTTTTCTTGGTATTTTTCATAAGCAAAATAAACACCAACTAATGCAATGATCACAACAGCTCCAGCAATAACTATTAAAAGTGGATTTGATTTATTTTCATTAGAGTATCTTTTATTTCTCTTTTTATTTTGTTGTATTATTTGATCATATACTTTATCTTTTTTTATCTCATATCTACAGAAATCACAAGTAAACTCATCATAAGTTTTTTTATTACACTTTGGACAAAACACAGCCATTTTAATCTCCTATTTTTATTTAATTGTTATAAAGTTTTTCTTTTCTTTTTTTTTGCTTTGATTAGAGTTTCCATTCATTTGAACAAATAATTCTTTCTTTGCTTTCTCTCTCTCAATATTGTCTTTTTTTGATTGTTCTTTTTTTTTGTAGTCATTTACATAAGAACCTGCAAGTTTTCCTGCACCGTTAAACATATTGGATAAGCTATTTCCAACTCCAGATATAATTTTTTTCTGAAACTCTACTTTCTCTTTATCTGTATTTCCAAATATAGATTGTGCATTTGTATAAGATAGTATCATAATAGCAAGTATGATTATTTTCATTTTTTATCCCCCGATTTGTATGTTATTTGTAGTTCAACTTACCTAGATTTGATTTATTTTTTATCTCTTTGAGTCTATCTAAATGTTTTTCTGCTTCCTCTATTGTTTCATCAAGTGCCAACCCTTGGTTAATTAACCTAATTAATTCAGGTCTTTCTTTTTCCCATTTGTTTAAAGTTGGTCTTGTTGTCCCTAGGAGTTCAGCTAATTCTTGTTTTGTCAATATTTCTCTCCTTTTACCTGCAATATGATAAGTATTTTTACATTCTTTTCATTTTTTCATTATATTTTAAGTAAACAAGCTATACAATTTCCATATATAAATGATAAGTATGTTTACAAACGCAAGGTTTTCCAATTTCCTTTTGTAATCTATGTTTACATTATATCATTTTCATCTATAAATACACAAAAAGGAGAAAACCACAATGAAAACTGAAAATCAGGAGATGCAAACGCTACTTGACTCTCTGCCATCTGATTTTTTTGATAACTACTCTCCTTGCTATGGTGAGGCTTTTGAGGCTTGTGGTTTGCCTGATTGGTATGATGAAAATGGTGAGGTAATTTCAAGAAAGGGGGTTTTGTAATGGGTATGTTTGATGATGATGATGGTTTGTTAAGTGATTGGGATAAAGATGTTCAAGATGAGTTTACATTAGATCCTATGTCTGATAATGATTTAGATAATGAAATGGATTCATTAAGGAATAAAATGTGGATGATTGAACAAGCTGATGATGGTGAGTACAATCCTCATACAGGATATGAAGAATATGAAAAGAAACTAGAAAGATTGATAAAAGAGTCTCATTCTCGTTCTATTAATGAACCTATAGATGAAGATGATATTCCTTTTTAATTAGTCTCTGGGCTATCATCACCCCGTTGGTAGCCTACTGTGTTAAATCGGGGAAAAACAACGCATAAATAAGGGGTTAACAATGCAATATATATTAACAGGTCAAATTTTTGAGGCAATTCAAAAAAACTATACAGATAAAAAAACTGGTGAAATAACAAAAAAATTCGTAGAACTTACAGTAGAACAACTTTTTAGAGATCAAGACGGTAACCGAATTAAAGATGTAGATGTTGTACAAATGCCTGATAAAGACTTTCATAAATTTAAATCAAACCTTGATGCTTATATCTCTATACCTTTCTCTTACATTACATACAGAGGTAAAGACGGTCAAAACGGCTCTATGATGGTTAAAACAGAAGGTTTAGATTACATTATTACTAAAGAGAATCCATACAAAGTACCAGCTGATCAACAAAAAAAATAACTGTGGCTTAACTGCCATAGTTTCAAGTTCCAAGCCTGAAGAGATGGGGGTATCTCTTGAGTCTTTGAACTCGCAAATTAAAAAAGGGGTAAGTTATGAAAAAATTCTTACAAAATGCAAAAAGAAGAGTTGTTACAGTATGTGACCGTGTGGAAGCTGGTGCAAAAAAATTAGGTGGTAAAGTTGCCGTTGCTCTTGGTTTGGGTCTAGTAGTAGGTACTACAAAGTCTGCTCATGCAGATCTTGATTTAAGTGGTATTTCATTTGATGCAGCACCTGTAGAAACTATTGGTTTAGCAATCATTACTTTCTTGGCTGTTATTTGGGTTATTAAGGTTGTTATCAACTTTATTCGTTAAATCGTTGGGGGTTCTCCCCCAGTAGGCATAAATAAGGGGTTAACTATGCTAGAGACAATATCAATAGAGTATCAAGCATTTTTCGGACTTATGGGCATTTATCTTGCTTATGCTATAGTTATCTATCTTATTTCACATGTTATTGCTCTAGTTAGAAATAGGTCAAAATAATGAAACCTATACTAACTCTTTTTTTATGCTTATCTTTCTTAAACTCCTCATATCTCCTAGAAATAGATTCTAATAGTTGCGTAACTAATATCTATCCTCAGGAGATTCAAGGCTGGTGTTATACCTATCATATAGACAATTCTGAAGTCTGTTCTAATGATCTTAGATACTCTCACTTTATACCAAACTTTTCTTGGGTTGATGGCTCTTGTCAACTTGTAGAAAAAGAGACTATAGATATGAATTATGACGGTACAGGACTCACACGCAATCAATTCTATTTTTTACAAGGTCTAATGGGTAACTTAATGGGCTTCTTCCTTACCTTTTTAATTGGATTCTTATTTATATTACTAGGGAGAAGATAATGGAAATACTACCTTTTATAGGCAATGAAGCCTTTGATGCATTCTTTACCCAATGGCTAATGATAGGTACACCTGTACTTATTGGTATCTCTGTTATAGCACTGTTAAGGAATTAAGATGAAACGATTATTATTTTTAGTTTTTTTATTTTCAAGTTTTGTGTTTTCGCAATTTGAAAAGTGTGAATGTAACGGTGTTCTTTCGCCAACTACCACAAATCAAGGAAGTCTTTTTTCTTCTTCTACTTCGAATACCGATTATTACGCAAGTCAGGAAAGTACTAGCTGGACTTGTTCCTCTCCAATTAGTTTCGGTTATTATACTTTTGAAGGTATCAATGAGGGTAAAACTGGACATAGCCTTTTCGTATATCATGTTAAGAATTATGATTGTATTCCTACTTGTACACTCCCACAAGTAGAAAAAAATGGTATTTGTGTTGACCCTGAACCTGATGGAAATGGTACAACACCTCCACCTGATGGAAATGGTACAACACCTCCACCTGATGGAAATGGTACAACACCTCCACCTGATGGAAATGGTACAACACCTCCACCTGATGGAAATGCTACAACACCTCCACCTGATGGAAATGGTACAACACCTCCACCTGATGGAAATGGTACAACACCTCCACCTGATGGAAATGGTACAACACCTCCACCTGA
>JADGER010000078.1:0-5201 GCA_016744315.1 Sulfurovaceae bacterium | reverse complement strand
TACAACACCTCCACCTGATGGAAATGGTACAACACCTCCACCTGATGGAAATGGTACAACACCTCCACCTGATGGAAATGGTACAACACCTCCACCTGATGAGCCTGATGGTGAAGGTGGTGGTGAATGTACAGAACCTGATGAGCCATTTCCTGATAAGTTTAAAGACTTTATTTATAGTGAAGAAAAAGAGGGTCTTGGACTTTGTAGTACAGGTGATACAGAAAGTGCTTATTTGGAATGTTTGCCTTATTATAGGTGTAAACGCCCAGTAACAGAAGAAGATAAAGAGTGTGGAACTTCTAAGGTTTGGAATGATGAGCTTACTAAGTGTGTATGTAAAGGTAAAGATGTTGTTGAGATAGATGGTATGTGTTCATTGATTTGTACTCCTAATTCACACCCTATTAATACAGAAGAGTGTAAATGTGATAATGGATATGAGCGTGATAGTGATGGTGTAAAGTGTGTATCTACTGATAAACCTGAAGAATGTCCCTCAAACTCTTCTAAAGATATGTTTGGTTTAGAGTGTACATGTGATGATGGATATATAAGAGGTGCTGATAATAGATGTACTAAATTAGATTGTCCTGATAATTCAGCTCCTGATATATTTGATAATGCTGAATGTAAATGTAAACTTGGTTATGTAAAAAGTGATGATGGTAAAGAGTGCTTTGAAGATAATGGATGCGTTAAGAATGCAAAAATAAATTTGAGTACAGGTGATTGTGAATGTAAAGATGGATTTAAAAAAAGTACTTCTAACGGTAAGCTCTCTTGTATTAAACCTGAAGAAGAGAATGAAGATACTAACGGCACTGTATCTGATGAAGATGATGAAGAAGAAGATAGTGAAGAAGAAGATAGTGAAGAAGAAGATGGTGAAGAAGAAGATGGTGATGATGAAGAAGATGGTGGTAGTGGTAATGGTGAGGATGATATAGGTTTTGGTGAACTTGGTGAAAAGGTTGGGGATGTTGCAGGTGGTATTAAAGGCTCTTTAATGGATTCATTAACGGCACTAGGTGAAAATGCTCCTACTTTTAGTTGTAGTGGTACATGTTTTTATGTTGCAAATCTTACTGAATATGGTTTAGGTAATGTTAAATTTGATTTTTGTTTTAATGTTCGTAATGAGTCAAAAATACTTTGGCTACTTATTTTAGCCTTTTTGAATTTCAAAATGTATTTCTTTATTATTAGAGATCTATTGAAAAAAATATAGAGGAGATATTGCTATGCCTGTTTTTGATTTTAAAGCTTTACTTATTACTTTAGGAAAAATTGTCTTAATGGGCTTTGTTTTTTCGTCAATGATTCTTTTTTTTAGTTATTTAGGTGGAGAATTAAAAGCTATTATCACTAAAGCTTTTTCTCTTACTGACTCTCTTGATAATATAGAGTTTGGTTATTTGGCTTGTGCTATAGGCCTTGATAAGTTTTTAATTGATTTGGTTGCAAGTATTTATGTTGCTGTATCTGTTTATTTAAGCTCTCTTATCTCAATAATTGTTTTTCGTTATACGGTTGTGTTGTTTAAGATGCTTATGAACTTTTAATGTTTATTTCTAGGGGGTAAGAGATGGCAAATTTATTATTAGGTATTCAAGGCTCTGGAAAGAGTTATAAAGCCGTGTATGATATATATCACGGTCAAGGAAAGTACTTTAAGATTTTTACTAATATAGATGGTATTGTAAATGATGAATTTGCTCTTAAACTAGATTTTAACTTTTTTAAAGAGCAGATTCTTCTTGATTGTTATCGTAAATCTGTATTACAAGGTGTTGGTGTAGAGTACGGGGATATGACCGCTGAAGAGATGCATGAATATGTTACAGGTGGTTCAGCTAGTTATGACTCTGCCCTTGAGATACTCAAAAGAACTCATATATTAGCTACAGATGCATCTGAAGAGAATCGTACCCTTATAGTAGTAGATGAAGCTCAAAATTATTTTGATAAAAATGATCCTGTACTCAAATGGTTTATTACCCAGCATAGACACCTTTATATAGAACTCTATCTTATTACTCAAACAATCACCAATCTTAATCCAGTTTATAAACTCTTTAATGTGATTTATGAAGCGAAACCACCTATTAAGCAATTAGTAAAAGGTCGTATATCTTATTACGAATATGCTTCTTTGCCTCTCTCTCCTGCAAACCGTTCACGCTCTTTTTCTTTGCCAAAAGAACAAAAAGTGTTTGCAGTCTATAAAAGTGGTGATAAAGTAGAAAGTCCAAATATCCTTTTTAAATTCATACTTATTTTTATTGGATTAATACTTCTATTAGTTGCTATTGTTTATTTTTTTAAAAATAGTTTTTTCAAGAATGCTCAAGAGCGTAAGCCAAAAGAAGAGATCAGTCAAAAAGAACAGCCAAAAGATAAGAATAGTTCACAAGCTCTTACACAAAAGAGTCTTAAGTATCAATCAAAGCTCAAAAAAATAAATCATGCTGCACTTACTGGTGTAAAACTTTATCAGTTTATTATTTATGATGAAGTTTTTAGAATTGAGGGAATTGAGGGAAGATACCCAAAGAGTTTTCTACCTTATCTTAAAAAGCATTATTTTGTAGAAGAAATATCTGTGCATGATGGTGATTCTCTAATTTTTAAAAAAAATGGTGTAGTAATTCGTGTAGCTTATTTTAATAAGAAAAAAGCATTTGTTGTTTGTCATACAAGTATAGAAGATGTTCTTATAGGAGAACAAGAAAATCAATTAGAAGAGGAGTTAAAATGAAAAAGTTAGTTTTAGTTTTACTGTTATCAGTTTTTGTATTTGGTGCTGGTGATACAGCTGGTGACACTACAGAAGATGAGAGTGTAGTTTCAGGTGGTGGTTCTAGTTCTGGTGGTGGTTCATCAGGTGGTGGTTCATCAGGTGGTGGCTCTAGTGGTGGTAGTAGTGGCGGTGGTTCTGAAGGTGGAGGTGATAATAGTGGGGGTGGTGATGATGGAGGTGGTGGTGGTGGAGGTGGTGGTTCTGCTATTAATTTTTCTACCTTTGATGGTATGAATCTTCAAACAGGTATGGATTATCTTACTCAAGGAGATAGTGACACAAACGGTGGAAATATATTTGATATGACTGAGATATTCTTTTTAGCTATAGCAATGATTGGTATTTTTGTTATTGTTTTTCAACTTAAAGCACTTTTTAAATTGCTTGGTCTTGGTTTAACTAAAGAAGAGAAATTACTAAATAAAAAAGAAAAATTAAGTATAAAAGCAGAAAAGAGAGCTGAAGAGAGACAAATAGAGAGAGATCAAAAAGCAAATGAGAGACAGTTAGCTCAAGAACAAATATCAAATGATAGACAACTAAAAAGAGAACAAAGAGCAAATGATAGACAATTAGAGAAAGAACAAAGAGCAGATAAGAGACGATTAGCTCAAATAGAGGAAAAAAAACCTTTATTAGATGTTGTTGCTTTTATGAAAAATGAAGATAAGAAAGATGATACATCTAATGCAAATATGGCATTTAATTCTGTAGTGCAAGAAGAAGATCATAGTAATTTTTCTTTTGATCACTCTACTAATAGCTCTAATTCAAAACCAGTTAATGAATCTAATCAAGATTTTGAAGATATTAATATGGCTTTCTCTTCTTCATTTGAAGATACTAATAACTATTGACGGCGAAGCCGTCCCAAAGTCAGGCAGTTACAAATCCCAAGGCTCAGAGCGTCCGCCTCAGCGGTAAGCGTGAGCTAGGGGATTTTAACCCTTGGCTACCTATTACAAGGTTGTGGACAATTTAATTAAAAGGGGTAAAATATGAAATATGGTATAAATTATTATGATGTAGACAAAGTAATAACAAGTATGGATAAGACAAAAAGCTTTTTGATGGGTCACTATCTGCAAGACTCCAACGGAGAGAAATACCAGCTTATAAATTATTATAAAAGTGCGTATATCAATACCGAAAGATACATAGCTGAATTACAGCATAGAGTATGGTCTTATTATAATTATGCACAAGAGCAAGAGCTTGAAACTGTTTTTTTAACTCTTACGCTACCAAGTGAATATCATAGACAAAAACAACAAAATGGTAGATTAGTAAATAATCCTAAATTTGCTCATAGGCAGATAAAGCTTTATGACACTATTACACATAAAAGAGCCATAAGTTATACTAAGCCAGTTATTAAATACTATAAGACTCTAGGCATATCTAAGCATAATGGTAAATTTTTAGATATTTCACTTCTCAAAAAAGATTATAAGCCTAGATCAGGTATTAAACAACTTACTAAACTACTCTCTAAACTACGACATGATAGAAGCTTTAAGGGTATTCCCAAAGATAAAAGACCATATTTTAGAATGACTGAGCCTCATAAAGATGGAACGCCACATGTGCATGTAGCTTTTTTTATGCCAAAAGAGTATATAGAGAACTTTATAAAAGCGATACAAAGACTATATCCAAATCCTCAAAGTGATGTTGCATCAACTTTTATACCTAGTTCTTACAAAGAATATCAACGCGTTTACAGATCAAAAAACAAATACTATCCAGCATATAAGCAAAGTGAAAATAGTAAAGATTACATTAGGCTACAAATATCAAATACAGTTAGTTATTTAATGAAGTACATTTATAAGACTCTTGATGATATGCGTAATGGTGCAAATGTTACAGAGTTAAGTGTTTGGTATCTTGCTAATAATATATGCCGTTTTTACACCTCTAGGACTCTTATTAGTCTTAATATTTATAGAGCTCTTAATGGTAGGATGGGGTTATTAGAGCTTACAAAGAGCTATGAGAGTGATGAGTTAACCGTTTATCTTGATACAGAAACTAAAAAGCCCATGATGATTGAGTTAGATGGTAATCTTCTCTGGAATAAAAAGCACTTTGAACTAAAAGAGTATGACTCTAGTGAAGATCTACAAAAAAGAAAAGATAGACATGTTAGACCTCCAGTAATTACTATACCTGTAGAGATAGATGGTGAAGAGTTTTATATGTTCAAAGGTAGTACTACATTATATCAAGAGAAGAGATTTCAAAAAAATAATATAGATATTGCATCCATACCTATTCCCTCACGAATGAATAGCTATCAACTCTATAATTATTATCATGCTTTAGATCTAGATGATCCTAGCATAAACTTAGCACACTTTGGACATGTACAAAACTTATTGATAGAACAAAATAT